>CAYPWB010000199.1:0-11579 GCA_964414315.1 uncultured Planctomycetaceae bacterium
GAAGGACTATTCGGTCCTCCCGCCGCTCGGAGGGCGTTTTCGCCTCTAAGTTCTTGTCTACCAACGCCTTAAGTCACCCCCGGGCCGCGTTGCGCGCGCGGCAAGTCGAACACCGCGCGAACGGCAGTGTTCGACAATTCCAACCTATTGCTACACAAGGGTTTACGTCCATTTTGGCCATGCGCAGCCCTGGCCCCCTCGAACGGCGAAGTCAACTTAAGTGCTGTCGCAGAAACGACTTACGTCGCGCCTCCGTAAAAACGAACACTCGGCCAACCCCCAGGGGCGGTCGAAAACTCGCGAGTGTTCGTTTTCTCGGCCCCGCCAAAGCAGAAACAGGGGCCTCACGGCCCCCGCTCGGCCGGCTGGGCGGCCGGTTCCGTGCATTCGTCGCCCGCCGGCAGCGTCAGAAGGCGGTCGTGGATGACTTGGAGGCGGGCGGGGTCGGTGATCTTGCGGTGCTCGCCGTCGGTTACGTAGAAGACGTCGACCACCTGGTCGAGGTGCGTGCCGATCTTCGCCCGCCCGACCGACAGCCCGAGTTCATACAGGGTGCGGGCGATGTCGTACAGCAGGCCGGTGCGGTCGTGGGTGAACACGTCGACGATGGTGTAACGGTCGGACGTCGTGTTGTCGATTTGCACGCGCGAGCGCGCATGGCGGGCGGTCACCGGGGTTGCGTCGCCGCGCCAGGTGCGGCGGAACCGAGGCGCCGCGGCCCCGTCGGCCGCCGTGAGGGCGTCGACCAGCGACCGGTTCACCGTCTCGATGCGGTCCGGCGGCGGATGGCCGGCGTAATCGAGATCGACCACCCAAAACCGGTCCAGCACCAATTCGTCGGCCAGCGTGTTGATCTGCGCCGATCGGATTTGCAGC
The DNA here is from genome assembly GCA_964414315.1 of uncultured Planctomycetaceae bacterium. GTDB lineage: Bacteria > Planctomycetota > Planctomycetia > Pirellulales > Thermoguttaceae > PWXP01. The sequence goes on from CAYPWB010000199.1 coordinate 877, forward strand.
CCGTGGGCGGCCAGCGCGCCGCACAGCCGGTGGAAGATGCCCGGCGCCACGCCCTCCGACGTGCATACGGTGTAGACGACCGACTGGGTTTCGGGCACGTAGGCGCCGGCGGCCGCGGCGGCGCCGGCCGGCGTGCCGCGCAGCATGCGCAGGTCGGCGGCGACTTGCTCCGGCTGCGTTTGCAGCAGGTAGCCGCCGGGCAGCGCGTCGAGCTGCCGGGCGAACCAGGCATCGGCAGCATCGGCGCCGAGCACGGTCCGGGCTTCGCTGCGCCGGGCGACGAACTGCCGGTCGATGGTGGTCGCGGCGCTGTCGCCGGCCAGGTACTGCATGGCCCGGTGGAACAGCTCGGTAATGACCTCGATCTTCCATCCGTCGAGGACGTCGGGTCCGACGGCCGCCAGATCAGCGGCGGTGAGCACGTACAGCATCTTGAGCAGTTCGGGCGAGCCGACGCGCACGGCGAAGTTCACCACCAGCCGCTCGTCGCTCGTATCGCGCCGGAATGCCGTATGGTTCAACAGATTGTGGTGCGCGGCCAGGAAGTGCAGTTGCTCGGCCTCGTGGGGCTTCAGGGCCAGCCGGTCGGCCGCGGATTCCGCAATGCGCCGGCCGATTTCATAATGGTTTTCCGGGTAGCCCTTGCCCAGATCGTGCACGAGCGCGGCCAGGTGCAGGACGTGTTTCGCCGCGATGGTGCGGTACACGCGCCCCAGCGGCCCGTGGTCGAACGCCAGGTCGCACGCGAACTCGACCGTGCGCAGGCAGTGCTCGTCGACCGTGTACTTGTGATACTGGTTGAACTGCAACAGGCCGCGCGCGTGGGCGAATTCGGGAACGAATCGCTCCAGCAGCCCGATGTCGTGCAGGTTGCGCAGGATGCGTCCGAGCCGGGCGGGATGGTCGAGCAGGGCGACGAACCGGGCGCGGGCGGCCGGAGGCAGTTCGTCGGGCAGGCGGGCGGCCTCGCGGCGAATCACCTCCCACGTGCTCGGGGCGATGGGCTTGTCGTACGACGCGGCCAGCCCGACCAGCCGCATGATTTCCGTAAGGTTTCCGCGCAGCATGGCCAGGGCCCGGCGGTCGGCGAACAGGCCGCCCGGCCCGACGCGCACGCCCCCCTCGACCCGCTGCCCGAACAGCGTGGTGGCCCACTGCGAGGCCGCCTCCCGGCTTTGCGCCTGGCGGCTGAGGCGGTCGGCCGCGTGGCTGACGGCGCTGGTATGCCGGAAGTAGTCGCGCATGAACTGCTCGACCGGGAGCATGCCGGCCACCGGCCGGTACCCGCGGCGCTCGGCAATGCGAAGCTGCTCGGCGCGGCTGAGCACGTCCTGGGCCCGGTCGGCGTCGAAGTGCAGATCGTTGCGCAGCCATAACAGGAACTCGGCGGCTGCCCGAAGCCCGGCCAGATCGTCTTCGGTCAGCAGCCCTCGGCCGGCCAACGCTTCGAGGCCTCGCGCCTGGTATCGTGTGAACGCAATCCACCGCAATAGCTGCAAATCGCGAAGCGTTCCGCGCGAACGCTTCACGTTCGGCTCCAGCAGGAAGACGGTTTCGCCGTAGCGGATGCGTTCCTCGGTGCGGGCGCGGAGCATTTCCGCCAAGAGCGGCCGGGTGCGCTGGCGGACTTTCCGCGCGAACTGTTCCTCGAACCGGGCGAACAGTTCGGCGCTGCCGGCCAGGAGCCGGGCCTCGATGAGCGACGTGCAAACGGCCGGGTCGGTCATGGCCAGACGGCATGCCTGGCCCACGGTGCGCACGCTGTGCCCGAGCATCAGCCCCGCGTCGAATACGTCGCGCAGCATGCGGTCGGCCAGCGGCGGCACGCGGTCGGCAACGGCCGGCACGTGGAGGATCATCAGGTCGACGTCGCTGCCGGGAGCGACCTCCGCCCGGCCGCACCCGCCAAGGGCGACCAGCGCAACGTGGTCCGACAGCCCGTCGGGCCCCGACTCGCCAAGGTCGTCGAGCGCCGACTTCAGCAGCTCGAGGAGTACTTCGTCGCGCAGCCCGGCAAGCGCACGGCACACCTCGCCCCCGCCGGCGCCCGCTTCGTGGCGGGCGCGAAGCTGGTCGAGGCCTTGCTGAAGTCGTCTCTTGGCGGCAACGACGCTGGGGCGCATAGCCGGCTCAGATGGCGCTTTCGCCGTTCTCGCCGGTGCGGATGCGCACGATCTCGGCCAGGTCGTGGACGAACATCTTGCCGTCGCCCACCTGTCCGGTTCGGGCGCTGCGCATGATGGTTTCCATGACGGCCTGCAGGCGATCGTTGGGCACGACGACTTCGAGCTTGATCTTCGGCACGAAGTCGACTTCGTACTCGGTGCCGCGATACATTTCGGTGTGCCCCTTCTGGCGTCCGAACCCGCGCACTTCGGTGATGGTCATTCCCTGAACCCCCTGCTCCGTCAGCGCGTTCTTCACGTCCTCGAGCTTGTAATGGCGGATGATGGCTTCGACTTTCTTCATGCAAAGGCTCCCCAAAAAAGGCGTGTCTTGTGATGATGAGCAACAGGCGTGCCAAAAGACCGTCGCTCCGGACGTCCAAACGTGTGTATACCACGAGTTGCCCCCGCAGAGAAGCAGGTCGTCCGCCGACTTTGCTTCACGATTCTCATTACGGCACCCGGGGCGATGCTCGGCTTGCGTGCACTGCGTGCCCGATTCGCAGGCAAAGAGGCGTCTCGGAACCCGGAAAATTCATCGGCCGTGTGCGTCGAGCCACGCAATCAGGTCGGCAAGCACCTGGTCGCGTTCCGGCTCGCTGAGCACCTCGTGGTATAGGCCCTCGTATTGGCAGAGCGTTTTGTCGGCCGATCCTGCACAGGCGTTCAGAACTTCGGCGCCGCCGGGATCGACCACCCGATCGGCGGTGCCCTGAAGGATCAGCAGCGGAGCACGCAGCGCCGCGGCCCGGCGGAGGACCTCGCGGCCGCCGCGGAGGATTTCCGCTCCGGTTCGGGCGGGGAATCGTCCGTGGAAGACGAGCGGGTCGGCGCGGAAGGCCTCGACGACGGCCTGGTCGCGCGACAGCGTCCGGCAGCCGAGCCGCACCAGGCGGAGCCGCGGCAGCCAACGGCCGACCAATGCCGCCAGCCGGCGAAGGACTGGAAACACCTCCGTTGCCACATGCAGGGCGGGCGCGCTGAGCACGAGGCCGGCGGTGACGGGCTGCCGGTCGATCGCCCACAGCGCGGCGATCGACCCGCCCATCGAGTGACCGAATACGAACATCGGCCCGCCGGGCGTTTCTTCGCGAACGATGCGAAAGAAGCGGTCGAAGTCGTCCACGTACTGGTCGAACCGGTCGACATAGACGCGTGCGCCGTCACTGCGCCCGTGGCCTCGGAGGTCGAACGCATGCACCGCATACCCCCGATCGCTTAGCTTCGCAGCGTGCCCTGCGTGCCGGCCGCTATGCTCGCCAAAACCGTGGATCACCAAGACGGTTGCGCGGGGCGTCGATTCCGGCAGCCACGCCTGGCGAAAGAGCGAACGTCGGTCGGCGGCCTGGAAAGTGCCCTCTTGGCGTTTCATGTTCCGTTGGGGTTGGGGGACCCGCTCGACGTTAGAGGCTCTTTGAAAACTCCCCCCTCCCCTTGGGAGAGGGGCTGGGGTGAGGGCCTTCGGAATCCGATTAGGGTAGGGGGAAGGTTTTGGATCCATAGCCCTCACCCTAACCCTCTCCCAGGGGGAGAGGGAACCTGACTCTGAGCCTTTCCGGTTAGCCTCTTAGCCGAACGGATCGGCGAAGGGATCGTCGGCCGGGGGCGCTCCGCCGTCGGCCGGGGCCTCGTCCTGCGCCGCCGGTTGCGCAGGCGCCGCTCCGAAGGGATCGTCCGCCGGGGCCGCGCCGCCGAAGGGATTCTCGTCCGGGGCCGCGCCGCCGTCGAAGGGATTCTCGTTCGGGGCGTCCTGCGCTGCCGGTCGCTCCTGTTCAGGTTCGGGCTCCGGCAACCCCTCCTGCAGGGCCTCCTGCTCGACCGGCCGCTCTTCCGGCACCACCTGGTTGTGCCGCAACGGCTCGGTGCGGTCCAGTTCGTGCAGGCACTGGATCAAGCCCGTCTCGCTCGCAAGGTAAATCCGGTCGGTTTGGTCGTTGCTGAGACGGACCGGCAGTGGGCCGACGGCCATGCTGTCGAGCCGGGCGCCGCTTTCGATGTCGAGCACCAGCAGTTGATTCGTCGTATCTAACGCGTAGACGCGCGTTTCGCTCGCCGCCACGAACTGGCGGACGTGCGGCGTCCACCACTGCTGCCTGCCGGTCTTCGCATCCAGCGCAAACAGGCCGCCAAGCTGCGTGGTGACGAAGAGACGGGGGTAAATCAGGGCGGGCTGCTCCACAATCGCTTCGCCGCAAGAGTACCGCCACACCGTGTCGCCCGTCTTCTCGACCAACGCATACACGTAGCCGTCGCGCGACGCCGTGAAAATGGTGCCGGTCGCACCGGTAATGCGCGGATCGGGCGGAAGATACGCCGCCCGCGATACAATGGGCCCTTGCGTCGCCAGGCGATAGTGCATTTTCAAGGTCGTCGGATCGCGGGGATCGACCGAACCGGTGTACAGATACCCGCGGTCGGTCGGCCAGGTGACGTATTCCTCGACGTCGCTCTGGGCAACCACCATCGGCTGCACGGTCGTTCGTCCGTACGACTGGGCGGAAAGCGGCCGAGCTACTTCCTGGTTCAGGCGGATATCCTCCCGCCGTTCGGCCTCCAATTCGGCAACTTCTTCCGGCGTGAGGCCGCGGGGAACCTTCCCCAATTCCCGCATCGGGTCCGTGAGCGGCTCCACCCGATACGATACCATCATGCCGTTGAGCATGGGAATGTACGCCCGACGCCGGCTTAGCGCGGGCCCGGCGCCCGGGGCTCCGACAAGCTCTCGCTCCAACAGCAAGTCGCCGTTGAACCGGTTGACCACGTACAATCGCGAACCGTTGACGACGGCCAGCAGGTCGCCGCCTGCCCCGGGGGTCAAACTCGGGTGGTCGGGCCGGCCGATCTGCCGTGCCCAGAGCGTCTCGCCCGACTCGGCGTCGATCGCGTGGACCATCGCGCGGTCCGACTGTGCGTACAACACGCCTTCGTGCAGCACGAGGAACCGCAACCTCGCCTGGCTCCGGTCAATCTGGAGCTGGCCAATCCAAGGCCGAGCCAGGCCGTGCCGGGCCGCGGCCGTTTCCGAAATGATCCAGTTGGACGAGCTGGCCTGCGCCGGCACGGCGGCCAGGGTGGCGCAAAACACAGCGAAAAAGAAGAAAGCGCTTCGAAGCATGGCGACACTCTGCACGGTGTGAGTCGAACGAGATGGCTACGGAACACTCCGTATTTCCGTCTCCAGTGTAATCAAAGCGGGCGGAAAAGGCACGCGAAAAACCGCGGCAAGGCGACCTTTTTGCGGGCCAACACGCATCTACCGGTCTACCGGCCCTGGACCCGTTCGCTTTGGCACCCTACCATTATGGTTGCTTCCCAGCCTACCGCCCGTAAAGGCAGCCCAAGATGGCGCGCAAGAAAACAACCAAATCAGATCACTCCCATCCTCCCCGCAAGACTGGGCGCAGGCGGCAGGGGGATGAAAGCCGCATGGAGAAATATTCCATCGAGGAAATCGAACGTACCTCGGAAGAAGTGCTCGGATACCTGAATTTCGCCTCCGGACCGGCCGATCCGAAGGTGTTCGCGAATCTGAACCGGCTGTTCGAGGCATTGGAGGCGTCGGCCGGCGAAGCGGCTGAGCCGACGTGGCGACGGCTGCACGGGCGGCTTCGGGAACGCCTTGGGCGGCTTGAGGTCGAGTCGGCCGTCTTTCGCGAGTCGGAGCAGGCCGCCGCGCTGCTGCGGATCGTGTTCGAGGAACTACTGCCCGCCTACTCACAATGGCATTCCGACTTGCTGGTTCACCAGTCCGAGGAGGCTCTGTTTCGCCCGTTCTTCCTGGGACGCGCGCTGGAGGCCGCTTTGTCTCAGGGCGGCCCCTGGACCGACGCACCGCGCATCGTGCAAGGGGCTTTGCACGATTTGAACGAGTACATCGGCTACCGGCCGGTCGCCGTATTGGAAACCGAACAGAAGATTCAGCCCTACGCGCACGAGTGGGTAGGGCCCATCCCGCTTTATTTGCGGGGGGCCGGCGCGTCGGTCGGGCCGTACCAGGAACTGATCGACGGCGCGCTGGCGGTCCTCGAGCGGACCAGCCCCGCCATCCTGTTCCAGGCCTTCTTCGAATTGGAGCGGCTCGACGAATTATCCATGGACCCCAGGGCCTACGATTTCGACCACCCGGTCAACAAGCGTCCGAACTATCTTTACGGGCAATGGGACTTGGACCATCTCGACACGGCCGGTTATGCCCGGCGATTCGTCGTCCACCAGGTTTCGCTGGAGGCGATTCTGGATCGGGTGCATAAGGAGCCGCAACTCCCGCGCGAGGAACTGATGCTCGAAGCGGCCGCCGTGCTGGCCTGCACGATGCTGATGGGGTCGGGCGTCAGCGCGAACCGGCCGGGCTCGCACGACTCGAACGCCACGCTCGCCACGCTGGTCCAGCCGATTGCCGTCTACCGCGACGAGTTCTACGAGCAGTTGCTCCGGCAGTTCAAGGGCGAGCACGGGCGCCGCCTCCGACGTGAAGCCAAGCAACTGCGGCAGCCCTTCGGCGGCGCCCGCCAGCACTTCAACCAGTACATTACCCTGCGCCGTGCGGAGCAGCTCCAGAATATACACTTGGCGCTTCTTTACGCGCGCATCGGCGGCACCGCGGTGGCCGAGGAGCAGGTGCGCAAGGTGCCCGTCGCCTCGGCCCGAATGAGCTGCGACATCGAATGCCGGATGGTTAAGGCCGATCGACACTTGACCGGTGGCGGGCTGGAGGCCGCGCTGGAGTCGGTCGGCGAAGCCGAGGAACTCATGCACCGGGCCATCCATTGCGGAGCGATGGTCGACCCGTGGAACATTTTGGGCTTTGGCGGGCAGTTCAGCCTTTTCCCGGCCATGGAAAACAGCGTCCACGATTTCCGCATCGATGAACTTATGGAAACCGTCGGAGGGCTGTTCGACCTGCTCGTGCAGATTCGGAAGGAATCGGCGGCGGCCGGCAACGAGTCGGCTCAGCGGCACGCCGCCGAGCGGCTCGACGCCTTGGCCGCCTGGTGGGACAAATTCGCCACCGTCGAGGTGGTGGGCGACGAAGGGATTTCCGGACGCGAAACGTGCGAATCGGCCGAGCACGTAGCGCAGGCCCTGCGGGCATGGCACGCGGCCGGAACGGCGTCGGGCGATCTGGCGTTCTGGCGCGATCGGGTCGAGCAGTTCCGCTCGCCGAAGGCCTACGCCCTGGTCATCGACGCCCTGCTGGAGCTGGGCGACCCGGTCGCCGCCATGGCCCTGCTGGTGCAATGGCTCAGCCGGGTCGACGCCATTCCGCTGACCGAAGAGGGGTATGCCTTCTACGAGCTTTCGCTGCGCTGGATGGAGCAGCTTTGGCATCCTCGCGCGTCGGAAGAAGGCAAGGCGGCGCCCACGCCGCCCGCCGACCGCTGGCGGTTGGCCTGCAAGTTTCTCGACTACATCGAAGCGAACGCCGAGGAGTACTGGGACTGCCCCGAGTTCGAGCTGGCCGACGCCGCTTCGGCCGACGCCGGCGTCCCGGACGCCGACTCGGCCGGCGACGAGCCCCCGGCCGGCGACGACGAGGAGGACGAGTACGACGACGGCGGTTTGTACAGCGCGGCGTACGAGGGCGTGACCTTCCGCGATAGCGCCGACGACGGCATCGACAGCTCGCTTTTCGACACCGGCCAGTCGGGTAGCGACGAAGAATTGGTCCACGAAGCCGAGCGGCTGGTGCGGCGACTGTCGTTCTTGAGCATGCTCGCCCAACTCTGGAAGCAGGCGGCCCTTGGGCCGGAAACCGACGACACGGCCGACCGCGACGAGGAGCTTGCACGCTGGCTTGGCCGGGCCGAGCAGAATCGGGAATCGCTGCTCCGCCTTTTGCATACGGTACATCACCACCAGCTTCCCGCGCCGCGCAGCACGGCCGACTCGCTGGCGGAATTCGAGCGGCGGCTTGCCCTCAAAGAGATGCTCATCGAGCAGATTTCCGGCACCTGCCTGGAAACGGCCGACGCCGCCCGTCTCCTTCGAGTCGCCATGCACGCGCCGCCGCCGTACGAGCCGGACGCCGACTGGGAACGCCCGATGGAAACGGTGCTTCGCGCCGTGGTTCGCGACGACCGTCGAGGCGTGCGCGACGCATGGAAGGAATTGCTGCGAAAGCTGCGGGAGCATCCGCTGCTGTTCGTGGCGGTGGCGCGGGGAGGCGATCCGGCCCGGATCGTCGCCTCGCGCGGGATCCAGTGGATGTTGCTCCGGCTGTTGGCGTATTTGCCTCGCCTTGGGCTGTTGACCGAATCCGCTCAACTTCTGCAAACGGCGCAGAAGATGGAGCTGGACCACCCGGTCGGGCCCGGCGCCATCACCGAGTTCGACCATCTGTTCCAGGCCGGGTTGCGCGGTGTCGTGCGGGCCCTGGTCGGGTCAGCGGAACAGTGGAACACGAAGCGCGACGAAATTGCCGACGCCCGCGTCGTCAACCTCCTCGAAAGGCTCGTGGAGGCCCTCATGCGGCTGTGGTTCACCCACAGCCGAGGCCTGCGGCTGTCGCCCGTCGAATCGCTCCAAGACGAAAAACGGTGGCGGGAAATCAAGAAGTTCATTCTGGATTACGGCGACGAACTGTTCACGCAGCGGTTCCTCATGAACGCAGGGAACCTGCGAGCGATCCTGCACGAGGGCGTTCCGGCCTATCTCGACGCCCTGGCCGACGACCTCGACGGCGCCAGCGACCTGCGACTGATCCGCGATCTCGGGCACCGCATCGACCGGAAAGCCGCCGCGCGGTCGCTGGAACTGATCCTCGAAGTGGTCCTCGAACACTATCCCGAGTACGTCGACTACAACAACACGACCACGCAATCCGACCGTGGCGAAATGCTGTTCACCCTGCTCGACCTCCTGCGGGTACTGGGGAGTTACCAGCGCGTGGCGATGAACCTCCAGCCGGTCGTGGCCGTTCACGACGAGTTGGTGCGCGGCGGGCGCCTTGCAGCGGCGGAGGCCTGGCAGGAAGCCGTGGCGCAGCAGTCGGCCGATCTGGCCGACGAGCACATCCGCCGCTTCGAGCAACTCAGCCGCGAGTACGGCATGCGGTTGCGCAGCATCGCCGACCGACTGGCGGAGCGCTTTGTCCAACCGCTTGCCGTCGACCGACTCCGGGCTTTGGTCCGGCCGGCGGTCCAAGAGCAGCGCGAGGGGACGGGCGAGGCGGCGCTGCAACAGCTCCGGGAGCAGGCCGCCCCGTTCGCCGAGAATCTTTGCGGCGCCGGGTTCGAGGTGCCCGGTTGGCTCGAAGCCCTGGAGGACGAAGTCGACCGGGTGCGCGACGAGGCCGATGCCGACGCCGATTTGCCCGACCCCGTGCTGACCGTCGCCCGGCATCGGCTCGCCTGGAACGACGCGGTCCGACAAATCGACCGGATTGCCCGCGAAATGGCGTAACGCGATGGAACGCGAGAACGGCAGCCGTGGGATGGGCTTCCAGTTCGTCTGTTCCGCCGACACGCTGAAAGCCGATTCCTCGCAATTCGGCAGTTTATTGCCTTGCACCGTCTAAGGGCCCGCCGGAAGACCGGCACACACGCTGTCCCCTCCGATCGCCGCTCCCGACGTTCACCTTTGCGCCGCGGGCATGATCCGCTACAATAAATACCATCGACAATTTTCACGCCCAGCAAGGAATGCACGATGAACGACGTACTGGCCGTGGTACTGGCCGGCGGTAAGGGAACCCGACTGGAGCCGCTCACGCGCGACCGGGCGAAACCGGCCGTCCCGTTCGGCGGTGCTTATCGCATTATCGACTTCACGCTCTCGAACTGCATCAACAGCGGCATCCGGAAAATCCTGGTGCTCAGCCAGTACAAGGCGATGAGCCTCGACCGGCACGTGAACCTGGGCTGGCGCGGGTTCCTCTGCCGCGAACTGGGCGAGTTTGTCGACCTGGTGCCCCCCCAGCAACGCATCGACGAGCACTGGTACCAGGGCACGGCCGACGCCGTCTACCAGAACATCTACACCATTGAGAAGGAGCAGCCGCAGCACGTCATCATCCTGTCCGGCGACCATATCTACAAGATGGACTATGCCAAGCTCGTCGAAACGCACATCGAGTCAGGGGCCGACGCGACGGTCGGCGCCCTGCGCGAGAAGCGGGAGCAGTGCACCGAGTTCGGCGTCATGCAGGTCGACGCCGACTACAGGATCATCGGCTTCGAAGAAAAGCCCGCCGACCCGAAGCCCATTCCCGGCGATCCCGACCACGCGCTGGCCTCCATGGGCGTGTACGTGTTCACTGCCCGGTTCCTGTTCGAGCGCCTGTGCCTCGACGCCACCCAGCGGAAGAGCAGCCACGACTTCGGGCGGGACATGATCCCCGCAATCATCAATTCGGCCCGCGTGTTCGCCTACCCCTTCATGGACGAGAACCGCAAACGCGAGGCCTATTGGCGCGACGTGGGCACGGTCGACGCCTACTTCGAAGCCAACATGGACCTGGTGGCCGTCGATCCGCTGCTGAACCTGTACGACCAGCGCTGGCCCATTCGCACCTACATGCCGAACCTGCCGCCGCCGAAG
>CAYPWB010000200.1:0-11530 GCA_964414315.1 uncultured Planctomycetaceae bacterium
TTAGCGAATACCCGACAGTGGCGGTCGAGGCCGGTTATTCCAAGCGGCGGCGGCAAGACACCCAGCCAATTCACCCCAGCCTTGCCGAGCGGCTGGGGGCCTACCTGGCCGGGAAGCCGAAGGGCCGGCCAGTCTTCGACACGATGCCCGAGAACACGGCCCGGATGCTGCGGGGCGACTTGAAGCACGCCCGGGCGGCGTGGATCGACGCGGCCGGCAATGATCTCCAGGAACGCGAAGCCCGAGAGCGGGCCGACTTCCACGGCACGCGACACACCTACATTTCCGGGCTGGTGGCCGGGGGGGTGTTCGGTGCGGACGGCCCAAGAGCTTGCCCGGCACAGCACGCCCAGCCTTACAATCGGCCTGTATTCGCACGCGGCCCTGATGGACCTTCGCGGGGCCCTCGACGCCCTGCCGGCCGGCGACACGCCCGAGGGTTTCCAAGGGCAGCCGACGCCCGAGACGGGAGCAAGCCCGCGTCAGCGGAAATGTCAGCACACTTCCGGCCTGTCCAGTACCCACCCGGCCCCTTTTGGCAACAGTGAGGGCAAGGGCAAGAGGAGGGCGAAACGTGCGTAAAGCCTTACGCAGCCAAGAAATAAGTAAAGCCGGCAGCTTATGGAAGCTACCAGCTTCAAGGTACCCCCTAGGGGAATCGAACCCCTGTTTTCGGACTGAGAATCCGACGTCCTGGGCCACTAGACGAAGGGGGCGGGGTGCCGGCAATATTGGTTTATCGGTTGGAACGGGGCCGGTAAAACACTAACTTCTAGCATTCGCCGGGGGCGAAGTCAAGGGCCGGGGGCGAGTTTTTTGGGCTCGTCCGCTCCTGGACGCAAACCACGGCACAGTAGCAGGCACGCTCCTTCTTGCCGTCGGCGTAATGGGGCGAAGTCCGGGCGTTCGGCCGAGTCGGCTGCACCCGGAAACGGAAGCGTCCTTTCTTGAAAAGGCGCGCCGGCGCGGGGGGCCGTCGCTCCGCAGGGAACCGCCCCCCGCGTACGCAATGGCGAAAACAGCGTAAAGACCAGTGCTGTTTGGCTGTTTGATTTTCGGGTGTGTGCCAACGGCGTTCCGCCAGTGCCATTGCTGGTGCCACGCGAACGACGGCACCGGCAGTATGCTAGTGGCACCCTAATTCTTAGCTGCCGCAAAGCATTAGTCGGGGTCAGCGGTGCCGTTGAGATCGAACTGCTGTTGCAGCCAGTCGTTCCAATTGCGGGAACTTTGCGCGCCGAGTTGCTCGCGGTTCTTGCGGACGGCCGCGCCGACAAGCTGCCGCATCTGCCGGTCGCGAAGTTGATCGATGGCCGGGAGGAGTTGGTCGAGCACCGTCGCCGACGCCTCGTGCTTGCCTTGGAGCATCAAAATGCTGCCGCGACCGGCCAGGCCGAAGGCGCGGAACTCGGCCTCGGTTTCGCCCAGGGCGGCCAGTTCGTCGAAAATCGTCAGCGCCTCGCCGTAGCGTCCATCGAGCAGGCAAATGCGGGCGAGCTGCTGCTTGGCGCGTCGGACGAGGTGGGTCTCCTCGGGAAAGTACTCGATCACGGCGCGCCAGGCGTCTTCCGTGTCACGCGTGGTGGCGTAGAACCACTGAGCCCGGGCCGAGTTCTGGCGTGGAACGGCCGGGGCGGCGCCCGAAGCTTCGGCCGGCAGCAGCGGCGCGGAGCCGGTGGCGTACCACGCCGTCAGGCCGCCCAGCAGGAACATGCCGGCCGCCGCCGCGGCGAGCAGCCGCCGTCCCGACCGGCGCCGCCGGTCGTTCTGCATCAGCCGGCTGAGTTGCTGGGTGGCCTGCAGGGCATCCTCGGCGGGCAGGTCCGGGCCGCTCGATTCCCACACGGCGAACTGTTCGGGCCAGTCGGGCTGCGCGTGCTCGGCGTGCAGGCGACGGATGGCTTGTAGCAGTTCGTGCGCGGAACGAAACCGGTCGGCCGGTTTCTTCGCCAACATGCGATGCACCAGCCGGCACAGGGCGGGAGGGAGGTCGGGCCGTTTTGTTTCGAGCGGCGTCGGTTCGCTCTTGACATGCTGGACGGCCACTCCCAGCGCCGTTTCGCTCAGGAACGGCGGTTGACCGCTCAGGAGGTGATAGCAGGTGACTCCGAAGCTGTACAGGTCGCTGCGGGGGTCGAGCGGTTTGCCCTCGACCTGTTCCGGGCTCATGTACAGGGGCGTGCCCATGGTAATGCCCACCTGGGTCAGTTCGAGGCCTTCGTCCCGGCGCGTGAGGCGTGCGAGGCCGAAGTCGGCCACCTTCACCTCGCCGTCGGCGGTGAGCATGATGTTCTCGGGCTTGATGTCGCGGTGGACGATGCCGGCCTCGGCGGCCTTGGCCAGCGCGGCGGTTACCTGCCGCATGACCGACAATGCTTGCGGCAGGTCGAGAGGGCCGTTGCGTCGGAGCCATTCGCGCAGGTTCTGGCCCTGGACGTATTCCTGGGCGATGAAGTGGAAGCCGTCCTGCTCGCCCACTTCGTAAATTTGCACGATGCCGGCATGCACCAGGGCGGCGGCCGACTGGGCCTCGCGCCGAAAGCGTTCGAGGTAGGTCGGATCGTGGGCCAGGCCCGGCTTGAGGATTTTCACGGCCACGCGCCGGCGAAGCGAATGCTGCTCGGCAAGGTACACTTCGGCCATCGCGCCCCGCCCCAGAAGCCGCAGTAGCCGGTAATCGCCCACCTGGCGGCCGCCAAGGTCGGGCGAAGCGGTGCGGTCGTCGGAGGGGTCGGTGTGGTCGGACATGGCAGTGGAATCGTCCACGGGGGCGGTGCGACGCCGGGCGTGTGTTCGAGGAACGTCAACGTTCGTACCGCGCGGCACCCGACCGAACAGGTCCATGCCACGGCCGCCGTGTTGCGCGTCGGCCCGGCCGGCCGCAATATCGCTGGTGAGTCGGCGGCGCCGGCCGTCTTCTCTCCGATATGGAAAAGACAGGCTGGAAGCCTATCCCACGGTTCTTGGTTCCGGCAGCTATTGTCCTGCTTGGTCTTGCTGTGCCAGCGGCGGGTGGCGATAGTCGGTTTCCAGGATCAGCACGGCCATGGCGGTGCTGAACAGCCGTCCGCCGGACCGGTGGTTCCAGCCTGAACCGTCGAAGTACCAGCTTCCCTTCTCGGGGCCCGTGTCGGCCTGGGTTTCCAGCAGTTGCCGGCGCATCGCCGTGCTGAAGCCGGCCCAGGGCTGACCCCCGAATTCGCGTAGTAGCTGGGCGGTACACAGGTTTCGGTACAATTGCCCGCCGGCGGCCGGACCACGTTCGGCGGCGGCCGCTGCGAAGCGGATCACTTCGGGCCGGTCGGGTTGCCAGCCGAGGTACACGAGCGACAGCAGGGCGGCTGCCGTTGCGGTGGGGTCGGTGCCGCTGTCGCGCGGCTCGACGGCGAAGCCGTCGCCGTCGGCATTGTGGACGGAGTCGAAGAAGCCCTCGGCCTCGCTCAATTTGGCGTCGGGTACCTTCAGCCCGACCCATTGGGCCGTCTTCAACGCCTGAATATTCCACGCGGTGGCGAAGACGTTGCTGGCCTCGGGCTTCTGGTTGGGCAGTTGGGGCGTATCGGCCCATCCGCCGTCGGCGTTTTGGGTATTCACGATGAAATTGACCGCGGCCTGACCCGCTCGGATGCTCTGCGCGTCGGCGGTCACCGCCACCGCTTCGCACAGGGCACAGGCGGCCAGGGCGTGCGAGGGCATTGTGCCGGCCTGCGGTTCGAACAGGGTGCCGGCGTCGGGTCCGACGGGCACCATGCGGGAACGCAGGAAGTTCAGCCCGGCCGTGATGTCGCGACGGTACTCGCCACGGCGGGGGCTGTGCCCGGCGCCCATCAGCGCGAGCAAGGTCAGGGCCGTGGCCGCGTTCGGCGCCTGGTCGAGCGTGCCGGGATTCGCCGACCGATTCCGGTTGCCGGGTCCCTGGTGGTCGAAACTCCAGTATCCCTCCGGCATCGATTGGTGACGCACCAGCCAATTCAGTGCCCGACCCACGGCCGCTTCCGTTTCCGCGTTTCCGCCGTAGTAGCGGAGCAAGGCGTCGCGGGTTTTGGGATCTCGGCACGCGGCCAGATCGGGCACTTCGGGCGGGGGTTCGTGCGGCACCGCCGAGGTGCCCGGCTTGCCGACGGCGAGGATGCGGCCTTGCACCTGATCGCGGATCGCGCCTTCCAGGTTCGGTTCCGCCTGCTTGTACCACGTGGCGGCACGCCATCGCATGCGCGTCTGAGTTTCTCCCGACTCGCGCTCGGCCAGGTCCCACCAGGCGTCGGCCAGGGCGACCTGGTTCTGGGGGTCGGTCGGTTCCGTCAGTTCGGTTTCGGCGAGTTCGGCCAGCCGATCGTCGGCCCCGCGGGCCAGCAGGGGAAGCCCCGCCTTCCAATCGCCCTTGACGAAGCACTCGTACTTCCCCAACGCCAGGGCGGCCTGCGGGTCGTCGGCCTGTTGTTCAAGTTTCTGACGCGCGGCTTCGGCATCGTCGAACGCTTTTCGCATGGCGGCGACGCGTTCCCTCGCGCCGTCGACAACCTCGGCGTGCGCGCTCCCGGCGGCCGAATCGGCCAGGTCGAGGAGCTGGTCGGCCAGTTCGAACCGCTCCTGTCGGCCCGCCCCCTCGACCGTGTCGAGTACCTGCCGGACCAAGCCGCCGCGGTCCTGGGCGCTGCGGGCTTCGGCGGCGAAGGTGCGCAAATGGGGCATTTTCATGGCCAGGCCATCGACTTCGTAGCGATCGGCCAGATGGTCGATGGCGGTGAGCGCCAGATCGGCGTTGCCGGCCTCGACGGCCAACTGCAGCGCAAGATCGAGGAAGGCGTAGGCGGCGTCCGGAGCGCTTTGGGGTTCACGCGCCCGGTCGAGGAGCTTTTCCGCCAGCGCGACCTTTTCCTCCGGGCGCTGCGCACTCTGGAAATCGTTCTGAAACAAGTCGTTCCGGATGTGGTCGGTCCAGGTTTGCACGTCGCCGTCGTCGGGGACGGGCGTTCGGGGGTCGGCCGGGTCGGGCTCGCCCGCCAGCGGATCGGGCGCGGCCTCGTCCGTGGCGGGCGCGACGAGCCCCCAAAGCCGCACCAGACCGTCCTGGCTCGCCGTGACCGCTCGGTCGCCTTCGGCGCCCAACGCGACGGCCAGGATCGGGCCGCCGGGCACGTCGAAGCGACGGCCTTCCCGCAGGTCGCGCGCCTGCCAGACGATCAGTTTTCCGTCGAACCCGACCGATACGACCCGCTCGCCGTCGGCGCTGAACGCCAAGCCGGTAACGGCCTGCTCGTGGCCGCGCAACTCAGCGCGCTGCTGGTTGCCGCGAACGTCCCATACGCACACCAATCGGTCGTCGCCGCCGGAGACGGCCAGGCTTCCGTCGGGGGCGACGACCACGGCTCGGACCGCGCCCTCGTGCCCGGTAAACCGGCGCACTTCGGTTCCCGTATTCCGATTGAACGCCAGCACGGCGCCGTCCTCTCCGCCGGAAAGGAGGGCGTTTCCATCGGTCGCGAAGACGACGCAGTTGACGGCGCCCTCATGACCGGAGAACGACCGCACTTCGTCCCCTTCGGCAAGGTCGATGAGCCGGATCGTGCCGTCGTCGCACCCGACCGCGGCCTCGTTGCCGTCGGGGGCGAGTGCGAGGCAAATCGCGCGCCCGCCTTCGCCGACCGACAACGTTTGGGGCGCGCCGCCGATGCCCGTTTCCCAAAAATGGATGCTTCCGCCGCCGGCGCCTTGGCGGGGCGCGGTCAGCGCGTACACGGTGTTTGCATCGCGGGAGAAGCCGACGCCGAGCACGGCCTCGTCGGCTCCGCGGAATCGCCGCAGTTCGGTTCCTCCTGCGGTATCCCAAAGCCGCACGGTCTTGTCGCGGCCGCCGGACAGAACGAACACGCCGTCGGGCGCATAGGCCGCGCTCAGGACCGGGCCCGCGTGCCCTTCCATGGCGGCCATTTCGCCAAGTCGCAGCGGGCCGGGCGCCGGGCGTTCCTGATGCACGCTGGTCTGCTGCGCGGCGGGCGTCGAAGAGCTTTCCTCCGGCTCCCGCCGGGGACGCGTGCGGTCGGGCCGCGCAGGCGGCGGCGTGCGGCCGAGTTCGGGCAACTCGAAGGAGTCGATAGGTGTGCTGCCCTCGTTCGGCTGCCGGCGGGTGCGGTCGGTCGAGCCGTTCCCGTCCATCGCGAGCATCAGGGCCACCCCCAACACGGCCACGAGCAGCGCGCCCACCAGCGCGGCGGGCACCTGCCAACTGTTGTTGCGGCGGCGCGTGGGATAGGTGCGGGCCGAGGTGGAAACCCGACCGATCGGCGCCGCCGCCGACGCCACGGCGACCGGTGCGGCGCCCACAGACGGGGGCGGACCCGGCGGTGGAGGCCCCGCGCTAGGTGGTGCAGGCATATTAACCGGGGGCGGGGGGCCGGGCGCGGCAGGCGGCGACGCGGGCGGTGACGCCGACTGGGCCGCCGACTGGGCCGCCAGTTGCGATTTCAGCGATTCGTCGTACGCTGCACGTTTCTCGGCGTCGAGCAAACAAAGACGAGCCGCCGACAATTCATTCAGAAGCCGCTGCGACAGCTCGGCATACTTGCCCGACTGAAATGACCGTACATGCGCCATCTGCCGGTCGGCCGCGTTGGCGATGACGTCGCTGTCTGCCTCGAACAGTCCGATGCCCAGTAAGCGATAATGGTGCGGGGGCTGATCCTCCGGAGGGATCCCCAACCATTTTCGATATGGATCGAAACTTGCCATGGGCGAAAGGTCTTCTCGGCAGCCGAAAATGAGGGAAAGCGGCGGGGCTTATGCGGCCTGTTTGGGGAGCAGCACGAGCGAGGCGTTGCAGGAAAGTCTTCGCTCAGACCGCCCGACGGCTGAGCCCGGCGTCGCGCAACAAGTTGCATTGTGTTGCTGTTCGCGCAAACAGGTCTACCCTATTGCATTATGCTACTTCCGGACCTCCTTGGCAACGCTGGCCCCGCCGGGGGGCTCCCGCCCCTTCGCGTCCGCCGACGCGGCTTGGCGATGCGACGGCCCGGCCCGCCGAGGTTATGGGTTGAGCGATTGCCGCATTCTTTCATAGTCGGGACGTTCGAGCGGCTGGAGCATGTCGGCGGTCAGACCCCTTTCGTGGGCCTCGGCAAGCGACTCGGCTGCGGCCTGCTTGCGGCCCATCCGATCGTAAACCAGTGCGCGATGGAACAGCCACACCGGTGAAGGGTTCTCGGCAATCGCCCCTTCCAGGTCGGAAAGCGCTTTATCGTATTCGCCCAGCGCCGTGTACACGGTTGCCCGCGAGTCGAGCATCGCCGCAACCGGCCCGGCGAGTTCCACGGCCCGTTCGGCAAGCTGCTCGGCTTCGTCGAGTTCGACACCTTGCAGGGCGAGCAGGACGGCCAGGTTGTTCATGGCGACGGCGTGGTCGGGTTGCTGTTTGAGCACGTTGCGGTAATGTTGCCGGGCCTCGTCGTAGCGTTGCTGCTCGGCGCACGTTCCGGCCAGGACGAGGTGGAGGGGGACGGTATCGTCCCGCTCCTCGATCGCCCGCTCTACGATCCGCTCCGTCTGCTGCCGATGGGCTTCCGTCGCCGCATCGCTATTGAACAGAATGGCCGCCAGTTGGGCGATGTTTTCGCTGCTGAGGGTCGCCCAGCGCCGCTCGAACATCCCCACGGCCTCGACGGTGCGGCCCTGGCGTGCGAGGAAAGCCGCCAACAACAGTTCGTGCTCCGGGCGCCCTTCCAGGTACCGGCGATAGAGGGTCTCGGCCGCGTCGACGAAGCGGCGGGCCCAGGAGTCCTGTTCGGCCTGGCGCAGCCGGTCGGTCAACTGCTCCAGGGCGCCGGCGACGAGCCGCATGCGAACGGCGGCGTCGGCCGGTTCGGCGTCGGGCCGATCGACGAATTCCTGAAGCAACTCGAGGGTTTGCTCGTACTGCTCCTTCCGGAAGAGCATTTCGGCCTGCAGACTGACGGTGCCGAAGCTGTTCGGCGCCGCCTCGGCGATCCGGTCGAGATACGGTTGCGCCTCGGCCGTCTCACCCCGGCTGAGCAGCGCCTCGACGAGAATGGCCGCGTACCGGAGTTCTTCCGGATGCGACGCCGCGAGGTCGTAAAGCAGCGGCCGGGCCTTGGCCCAATCGTCGGCTGCCAGATACAGTCGGGCGAG
The DNA here is from genome assembly GCA_964414315.1 of uncultured Planctomycetaceae bacterium. Classification (GTDB taxonomy): domain Bacteria; phylum Planctomycetota; class Planctomycetia; order Pirellulales; family Thermoguttaceae; genus PWXP01. The sequence goes on from CAYPWB010000200.1 coordinate 8,143, forward strand.
TTCGAGGACGTCGCTCGGCGCCTTCTCGTCCTGCAAAGCCACCATGGCTTCGAGCGATTCGATTGCCTGTTGGCGTTGCCGACGGCTCGGATGCGTCTGGTCGAGCGCCACCTTCATGCGGCGGTCGGCTTCGCTTTCGCCCAGTTTCAGGTTTTCCTCGATCAGCGCCGTGGCGGCGACGCGGTTCTGGAACCCGCCCCGGGCCATGAGGATGCGGGCCAGCAGGCGTCGGGCCCAGCGGCGTTCTTGCTCGGAGGCCTCGATTCCGTCGCCCTCGACGATGCGCCGAGCCAGTTTTTCGGCCTCCGGAACCCGGTCGGTCCGCCAATAGAACTCGGCCAGAGCCCGGGCGCGAAGCGCGTTGTCCGGTTGTGCTTCGACCGCCGCCAGATACTGCTGTTCCGCCTGGTCCGTCTCGCCAAGCAACTCGTACGCCGAGGCCAGCACCAGGGGCCGGTCCTCGGCGGCGACGTGTTTCCGGACCTGTTCGATTTGGGCGCGGGCAAGTTCGGGGCGTCCGGTGGCGGCATACAACTGCAGGATCGACAGGTGGGCGTCGGGGGCGTCGGGCGCCAGGGCGACGGCCCGCAGGAACGATTCCTCCGCCTCGTGGAGGAAGCGCGAGGCGGCCTCCTCGTTGCCGAGCGACCGCTCCCGCTGGCCCTTTCCGGCCGCGAGGCGGCCCAGCCAGAGGTGGTCGGCGTAGTCGTCCGAATCGGCGGCGGCTTCGCGGGCGTGCTCCAGGGCCTCGTCCAACTGGCCGATGTTCACGAGCAATCCTCCGCGCAACCGCTCCAGGTCGGAGGAGAACTCGACGCCCAGTTGGTCGAACTGCTGCATCCGCTGCTGCGCCTCCTCGAAAAGCCCCCGCTGCGTGAGAAGTTGAATGAGGCGGCGATACGCGTTCGGGTTCCCGTCGCCCATGTCGACGGCGGCTCGATAGCTGTCCAGGGCTTGCTCCTCGCGCCCTTGGCGTTCGTAGATTCCGGCGGCCAGCAGCGGAACGCGCGACCAGTTGGGGCGTTCCGCCCGAGCACGTTCCAGCAGCCCGAGCGCCTCGTCGAGCCGGGGATCGCCCTGGTCCTCTGCGGCGAGGCTCAGCAGCACGGCCTGCCCGTACAGCCACTGGGCGCCTTCGCCCTCAATGCGCCGGATGGCGTCCAACTGTTCCTCCATGGCGTCGCGGTCGGCGTCGCGCATCGCCTGCTCGAACAGGGCGACGCGGAGGGCCAGGTTTTCGGGTTGTTTTTCAACGAGTTCCCGGGCCCACGGCTTGAACAGATGCCAAGCGCCCGTCTGTTGCGCGGCCCCGGCCAACCCGAGCAGAAGCCGTTGGCGCTCTTGCTCGTCGAAATGCTCGGTGTCGTCGGCCAACGCTTGCAGGCGGTCGGCCGCCTTTCGCCCGTACCGGCCCACCAGATAACGGGCCCGCGCCAGGCGCAGGGGCAGCGAGTCGTCGAAGCGCGCCTCAGCCCGATCGAGGATCGTTTCCGCCTCCCGCCACTGCTGCCGGCGCATGGCGAGGGCGGCGCGGGCGAGCCACAGGTCGAGTTCGTCCGGGCGCTGGGCCGCGGCGTCGTCGAGCAATTTCTGGGCGTCGTCGGGCCGTTCCTGCGCGAGGAGCATTTCAGCGCGAAGGCGCACGGCGTCGACCGACCCGGGATCGGTCCGCTCCATCTCCTTGAGCACCTTCTCGACGGGCCCCCAGTCGCGATCGTCGGCCGGGGTTTGCAGCGTTCGCAAAAGGGTCGTTCGGCCGATGTGGACCAGGCCGGCGCCGCCGGTGCCGCTGACGCGCGACATCCGGTCGATCTCGTCGAACGCCGCCGTCATTTCGCCTCCTGCGGCCATGAGGTCGGCCAGGCCCGCCCGGGCCAACGCGAAGGTACGGTCGACGCTCAGCGCGCTGCGGAAGGCGGCCTCGGCCTGCTTCCGATCCCCCAACTGCTGGTAGCTGCGGCCGCGCCAGTAGTCGGCCTGCTTGACCAGATTCGGCCAGGGGGCCAGGTCGGCTCGGATGCGTTCAAACTTCGCGGCGGCGTCCCTCCATCGACGCCGGTGAAAATCGACGCGCGCCTCAAGGTAGGTAATGCGGGGGGGTGAGTGGTCGGTCTCTTTCAGTTCGGCCACGACGGCCGCGGCGCGGTCCGACTGACCGGCGTCGGCCAGCAGGTTGCCCAGGTACCACAGCAACTGCGGATCGCGCCGGGTGGCTTCGAGTCCCTGCCGAAGCTGCGCGATGGCCTCCATCCGTCGTCCCTCGCGCAGGGCGACGTCGGCGGCGATGGCGTACATGGGCACGTGGTCGGGGTGTTTCGCAATGCCCTCGACGGCGAACTGCCGCGCGGCTGCCAGGTCCTCCCGCCCCAACTCGCACTGGGCCATCAGCCACAGGGCGTCGCGATTGTCGGGGTCCAGTTCGAGGGCCTTCGCGGCGTGCGTCACGGCCTCGTCGTACGCTTCCACGGTTTGAAAATAGTGGGCGGCCAATAGACGTGCGTCGAGCGACTCGGGGTTGGCCTCGACCATCGTGCGAATCGTCGTGTCGGCCCGGTCCTCATCGTTCAGGCGGAACCGCAGCCCGACGGCCAGGTACCGGTACGCTTGCACGCGCGACGGATCGATTTCGACGGCCTTCTCCAGGGTCTTGACCGCCTCGGTGTTGTTGCCGCTCATCAACTGGCACATGCCCAGCATCTCGAGCAGTTCGGCGTTCTCGGGCTCTTCACGCAACAGGAAATCAAGATGCGTTTTGGCGTCGTTGAAGCGGCCGAAGGCGAGGGTGATTTCGACGAGCTTCCGCCGGGCCTCGAAGCGGTCGGGATCCAGGCGGACCACGCGCTCCAGCGTCGCGAGTGCCTGGGGATACTGGAGCACCTCCATTTGAAGTCCGCCAAGCTCCTCCAACGCGTCGACGTCGTCGGGCCGCAGCCGCGAGAACCACACGTAGTTGCGCACGGCGTGCCGGAGCCGTTCCTGCTTGCGGGCTTTGTCTTCCTCGGAGTCGGCGTCGATCGCCTCGGCCTCGTCGAGCGCGCGGCGGGCCTGCTTGAGGAAGACGTCGGCATTTCGGCGCACCTGATACTGGTGTAAACCGTAAACTCCGCCGCCGAGAACGACCGCCGCGATCAGAAGGATCGCCAGGAACCGAAAGTTCAGTGTTTTCATGAGGTTATCCTGCTACTCCAGAAACGCGTGAATTTCATTATATCACCGACGTGAGGAGCAGCCACCGCGGAACCCGCACAATAGGCCCGCTTTGCCCCGGTTCTCCCGTTTCGCGCAGGGGTTTGCGCCTGTTTTTACGGCGTGTGCCCGTTCTTCCGGATGCGCCGGTTTCGCAGCGGCAACGGCCGGCGAGCGGCTCGGAACCGTTGCCGGGGCTCGG
>CAYPWB010000201.1:0-11394 GCA_964414315.1 uncultured Planctomycetaceae bacterium
GTGCGGCCGGCAACTTCGCAAATGCGAAGCGTTCGTGCGCTAAGTCACACGGAGCATTGTGTCCCGCGCGAGCAGCGTAATGCGGCGGGCCCATTCGACGAACGGAACACTTCCATGGAACATCGCGACAACGGGCAGCATGCCGTCGATGAGCGGACAAGGCTGCGCGCCGAGTTGGAGGCCGCGCGCCGCTTGGCCGATCGTCTGCGCGAGGAGGCCCAGGCGGCGGAGCGGGCGAAGAACGAGTTTCTGGCGAACATCAGCCATGAAATTCGCACGCCCATGAACGCCATCCTGGGCTTCTGCCGCATGCTGCTGAAGGAGCCGCTCGAGCCCGGCCAAATGGAAAAGCTCGAATACGTGCACGACGCCGCCGAGTCGCTCCTGCAGCTCATGAGCAACGTGCTGAACTACTCGCGGCTTGCGGCGGGCGAACTGAAACTGACCAAGGCGCCGTTCGAACTCGACGCCGTCGTACGCGACGTGATGATCGCCACGCGCGACCCGGCCCGGCACAAGGGCCTGGCCATCGATTACCACGTCGACAACACGGTGCCCTACTGGCTGCGGGGCGATGGGCGGCGGCTGGGGCAGGTGCTCGGCAACCTGGTGAGCAATGCGCTGAAGTTCACCGAACACGGCGAGATTCACGTGCGCGTTTCGCTCGACGAGAGAAACGCCGACACGGCCGTCCTCCGCATGGTCGTTACCGACACGGGAGTGGGCATTCCGCCGGACCGCCAGCAGGTCATCTTCGACGCCTTCGCCCAGGCCGACGGATCGTCGACGCGTCGGTTCGGCGGGTTGGGGCTGGGACTATCCATCTGCAAGCAGTTGGTCGACCTGATGGACGGCCAAATCGGCTTCCACAGCAGGCCGGGAAACGGCAGCAGTTTCTGGGTGACGGTGCCCATGCAAGTCCATTCCGGACCCAAGACCGCGCCGTCGCCTGCGGCCGACCGTCCGGCGCGGGCCGGTCGCTTCGGCCAATCGCCGGACGAGGCCGCGCGGTCCGACCGGCTCGAGACCGGTAGCCACCGCCCACGCATCCTGGTGGCCGACGACGACTACCTTAGCCGCACGCTGGTCGAAATGCTGCTGGGCCGCGCCGGCTGCCTGATCGATATCGCCACCAACGGCCGCGAAGCACTGACCCTGGCCGGCCAAGGCCGGTACGACCTGGTGCTAATGGACCTCGAAATGCCGGAGTTGGACGGCCTGGCGGCCATTCGGCGGCTTCGCGAGGAAACGGCCGGCCCGAACAGCGCGGCGCCCGTCGTGGCACTCACCGCCCACGCCATGCCCGGCGATCGCGAGCAATGCCTCGACGCCGGCGCCGACGAGCACCTGACGAAACCTTTCACACCCGACGCCTTGCTTGCCATGGTCGACCGGTATTTGCCGGGCTGCCTGGAGGCCGAGCCTCAGCCGGCCGACTCCGGGAAGACGGGGTCGCGGTCCGATCCGCCGCACTTGCTGCAAGAGTATTTTCAGGCGATTTGCCGGGCGCTGGGCGACCGCGACTTCGGCCGGCTGGAAACCTCGGCCGGCCAATTGAAGAGTGTGTCGTTGGGCGCGGGCGCCCGGCCCGTTGCCGACTACGCGATGCGCGTCCAGTTCGCTGCCCGCAGCAGCGACCTCGAAGAAGCCACTCAAGCCGTCGAGCGGCTGCACAACGTGCTCGAAACCCCCTATCTGGAAAACCCTCGAGAAACCTGAGTAATCGGAGACCGATCGTGAAATTCCTGATTGTAGACGACGATCCCGCCTGCCGAAGGTTGGTGAAGACGATCCTGGCCCCGTATGCCGAGTGCGACCTGGCCTTCGACGGCGGCGAGGCAATCGACGCCGTCCGCCTGTCGTTGGAGGACGGACATCCGTACGACCTGGTGTGCCTCGACATCATGATGCCGGGGACCGACGGGCACGAGGCGCTCGAGGCGATCCGCCAGCTTGAATCGCGGCACGGCATCCACGGGTCGGACGGTGTGAAGATTATCATGACGACCGCCCTGGCCGACTCGAAGCACTGCATTCGGGCGTTCCGGCACGGATGCGAAAGCTACGTAACGAAGCCGATCCGTGCAGAGAAGCTACTCGAACAGGTTCGCTCGCTGCTGGGCGAAGCGGTCCGGCGGTCCTCGCCCGAGGCGCCTCGCGCCGCACCGCCCTCCCCTCCCCCTGCCTCTGCCTCGGCCTCTGCCCCTGCCCCTGCCTCGGCCGTAGAACCGGGCGACCACGCGCGGCGATTCCTCATTGCCGACGACGACGGCGTGTGCCGGGCGCTGCTGAGGGCGATTCTGTCGAATTACGGACAGTGTGTTTTCGCCTACGACGGCCAGGAAGCGATCGACGCCGTGCGGCTGGCCCTGGAGGACGGCAAGTCCTTCGACCTGGTGTGCCTGGACATCATGATGCCCGACGTGAGCGGACACGAGGCGCTCCAGGCCATCCGACGCATGGAGGAGGAACAGGGCATTCGGGGTTCCGACGGCGTGAAGGTAGTGATGACAACGGCCTTGCGCGACGCGAAGCACTGCATCCAGTCGTTCCGCGAAGGGTGCGAGAGCTACGTGACGAAGCCTATCGACGAGGCCGAACTGCTTGGTAGAATGCAGGACTTGGGCGTGCTGGCTCCCGCCACGGTTTGAGCCGGAAGCCCCGTTTTGCCCTACACCTGCCATCGAACCGCGTTTGCCTCATGCCCGCCGCCTCCTGGTTGATCGTCGCCTGGCTGTCGGTGCTCGGGGCCGTACTGGGCAGTTTCATCAATGTAGTTGTATGGCGGGTGCCGCGAGGGGGAAGCCTGCTGGAGCCCCCCTCCCAATGTCCCAAATGCGGCCACCCGATCCGCTGGTACGACAACGTGCCCATTCTCGGCTGGTTCCTGCTGCGAGGTCGGTGCCGCGATTGCCAGGCACCCATCTCGGCACGATACCCGTTGGTCGAGGCCGCCTGCTTCGGGTCGTTTCTGGTGTTGGCCATTCTCGAGTGTGGGTTGCAGGGGGCAAATTTGCCGCCTCAGCGGGAACTGATCGGGGACGATATCCTCCTGACGACCGGGTGGTCGGGCCGGGAACTGTACGGTATTTTCCTGTTCCATCAGGCACTGTGGTGCACGCTCCTGGTCGGCGGGCTGATCGAGTACGACGGACTCCGCCCCGGGTGGCGCGTGTATGCACCGGCGCTCGGCGCGGCCACCCTGGCCGGAAGCTCGCTGTCTCTGTTGTACCCCGTTCCGGCCTGGGAGGGCCTTGACGGCTGGTATGCCGGCATCGTCACGTTGGCGGCCGGCCTGGCCGTCGGCGGAGGCCTGGGATGGTTGCTCGGCCGCTGGGAGCCCACGCATCGGCGCAACGGCCTGGGCTTCGGACTGGCGTGTGTCGGCGCGATCCTGGGCTGGCAGGCCGCGGTGGGCTTGGCCGTGCTCGCCGCGATGTGGCAGATCGTTGCCGCCACCCTGGGGCGCCGCATCGCCGCCGTCGGCCGTGTGCCCGTGTCGCTCGCACTCGTCGCGCTATGCTTCGTGTGGCTTGCGGCCTGGGCGAACCTGGTGCAATGGTTCCCGTGGCTGGGTTGATTACCGTCAACGAGGGCGGGTGGCAGGGCGAAGACGGGACGGGTACGTCTTGCCGGGACGGCCCTTTGGGTGCTTCGCACAAAACGTACCTGTCCTGCTTTCACCTTGCCCCGTCTTCCCCGCGAACAAGATAACCGGATTGGAGGTTTTCAACGTGGCTGACGAACAACAGCGCGAACAGATGATCGAGCGGCTACTCCATTCGCCCAGCTATCGCGTGGCGTACAAGGACGTCGACTTCCTCAGCGGGCCGGAACTGCGGGCACCGCGCATGCAACTGGAGCTGATGAAGGCGGAGTTGACTCTCCGCGAACACGGCGTCCGGTCGACGATCGTCGTGTTCGGCAGTACGCGCATTGCCGAGCCCGCCGTCGCCCACAAGCGATTGGAGTTGGCCCAACAGCAACTGGCCGATACACCCACCGACCGGCGGCGGCAGCGGGCCGTCGCCCGGGCCGAACGCATCGTCGCAAAAAGCCACTATTACGAAACGGCTCAGCGCTTCGCCGAACTGGTCTCCAGAGCATCCCAACGCGAACAGCCGTGCGATTGCGTTGTGGTGACCGGCGGGGGGCCGGGCATTATGGAAGCCGCCAATCGCGGAGCGTACGAGTGTGGGGCGAAGTCGATCGGACTGAACATCCGCCTGCCCCACGAGCAGGCGCCGAACCCCTACATCTCGCCCGAACTGTGCTTCCAGTTCCACTACTTCGCCCTGCGGAAGTTCCACTTCATTCTTCGCGCGAAGGCCCTGGTTGTGTTTCCCGGCGGATTCGGCACGCTCGACGAACTGTTCGACGCGCTCACCCTCCGGCAAACCGGACGGATGCAGGAAATCCCGATCGTCATGTTCGGCCGGGAATACTGGCAGCGGGTGATCGATTTCGAGCATCTTGCCGACGAGGGAACCATCGACGACGCCGACCTCGACCTGTTCCGCTACGCCGAAACGGCCGAGGAAGCTTGGCAGATGATCCAAGGTTTCCACCGCCGCCACGAAGCATAACCTTGCACCCCCGTGGGACAAGCTTCCAGCTTGTCAACCTCCGTGGGATGAGCTTCCAGCTTGTCTTCCAGAAGAACTCCATAAGCTGGAAGCTTGTCCCACGCTTGCCCCGTAGCAGTGCCTTGCCTCGATGCGTCCGAGCGGATACCATTCCTAGGAGTCCCGCTGGATGCTTCCTGACCGGTCGGCAATGCCCCCCTTGTGGTGATTGACCATCGGCCGTAGCACGTACATTCCCTTCCAATGCATTGGAGAGCCCCAAGATGGCACTGAAGAAGAGCGTTCTGTGGACCCTGTCGTTGGTCTTGTTGCTTGGTTGCTTGCACGTTGCGGCCGAGGAGCCGGACACTTCGGAACCAGCGCCCGACCCGTACGCGGTACCCGATGCCGGCCCTGCCGAGCTGATTGAGTTCATCGAAGGGCTGATGCAAACGCGGCCGTCGGATGACGAAGCCCGCGAAAAGACGCTTGCCGCTTTGAACGAGGCCACGGACCGCATTCTGGAGGGCGAGCCGACCGAGGAGCAGTTGGAAACCGTGGTGCAACTAAAGATGAACCTGCTGCGAGGGCAGCCCGAGCCGATGAAAGCTCTGGCCGAGAAGCTTTCCGCCGCCGGCCACAAGCGCCTCGCCCGTCAGGTGCAGGGCTCCGTGCTGGTTGCCGAACTGCGGGCGTCGATGCGAGGGCCGCGTGAAGAGGCCCTCCCGGTCATTGAGAAAGTGGTCAAGCAGGTCGTCGAGTTTCTCGAAGCCGGCCCCTTCCAGGCCTCCGACGTGCAGCTTGGCATGATGGCTGCCCAGGTGGCCGAAATGGCCGGCAACCAGGAACTGGCCCTGGAGGTTTACCGGAAGCTTGGAGAATTGACCGCCGACAGCGATGACCCGCGCCTTGCGTCGCTTTCAAAGACTCTGGACGGCGTGGTCCGCCGCCTTACGCTGGTGGGCAACCCGATGGAAATCGAAGGCACGAACCTCGCCGGCGAGCCGTTCGACTGGTCGGAGTATGCCGGCAAGACGGTGCTGGTCGACTTCTGGGCCACCTGGTGCGGGCCGTGCATTCGCGAGATTCCGGCGTTGAAGCGGCTGTACGAGGGGTACCACGAGAAGGGGTTCGACATCGTCGGCATCAGCCTCGACAAGGCGCGCGAGCCGCTGGAGAAGTTCGTCAAGGAGCGGGAACTTCCGTGGACGATTCTGTACGAGGAGGCCGAGCGCAATCCCGTGGCCGAGCACTACGGCGTGATGGGCATCCCGCTGATGATCCTGGTAGGCCCCGACGGCAAGGTCGTTTCGACGCAAGCCCGCGGCGCTGTCCTGGAAGAGTTGCTTGAAGAACGCTTCGGCCCGCTCCCCGAGGAAACGCCCGAAACCGATTAAGTTGAGCCTGACACAGAGAGTTGACCCTGCCAGGCGTCGCTGAGGCTTCGCACGGTGTCGACGTCGAGCTGTTCGGCTCGCGCCTGGAGCGAGATGCCAACATTCGCCAGGACGGCGTCGACCTGTGGTTTGTCGAGCCGGCCTTTCAGCATCGTTAGCAGTTCGCCGCGGAGCAGCTTCCGTCGGTGGCGAAACAGGCCTCGGACGAAATCGTGAAAGAATAGCCTGTCGGAAATCCGCTCGCGCCGGGCAGGGTCCAAGGTCAGGCGGACGATGGCCGACTCGACCTTCGGGCGGGGCCAGAAGGCCGTGGGCGGCAGCACGCGCACCACCTCGGCCGCGCATTGGCTTTGCACCCAGATGCTCAGCGATCCGTAGTCCTTCGTGCCCGGCTGCGCGGTCAAACGGTCGGCCACTTCCTTCTGCACCGTCACGGTCATCGCATGGGGCGGGCGGTCGAGCGCGAGCAGGTTGCTAATGATGGGCGTGGCCACGTTGTACGGCAGGTTCGCCACCAGCTTGAATCGTCCGTCCGGCACCGCATCGAGCCGCTCGAACACCGCGTCGAGTACGGCCGGGTTCAGTTGGTTCTTGTTGCGCAACGCATCGAGCTGCAGCATGGTCACGTTCTCGAGCGTGTACAGCTCCTCGCTTGCAAGCTGGAACAACTGCTGGTCGACCTCGACGGTAACCACCGCCGCCGCGCGCGGCGCCATCGCCTGGGTGAGCGAGCCGGTTCCGGTGCCCACCTCGAGGACGACGTCTTCCGACGCCAGTTCGGCCGCCTCGACCAGAATGTCCAGCAGGTTCAGGTCGATGAGGAAGCACTGACCGTAGCGCGTGCGCGGCCGCACGCCCGCTTGCTCGAAGCGGCGGCGCAGGAAGGAAGCCGTTTGCCGGGCCGGTGCGTTCACTGCCACCCCTGGCTTTCGACCAGCCGCTCGACGTACTTCGCCAGGATGTCGGTTTCGAGGTTCACGCGGTCGCCCACCTTCATGGGCCCGAGCGTGGTGACCGCCAGCGTGTAGGGAATCAGCGCCACGCTGAACCATTCAGGCTCGCTCTCGACGATGGTCAAACTGACGCCGTCGACGGCGATCGAGGCCTTGGGCGCCATTTGGCGTGCCAGGGCCGGCGGCACGGAGAACCGGAACTCCGACCAGTCACCCTGATCCTTCCGCTCGATCAACTTCCCCGTGCCGTCGATATGACCGCTGACGAAATGCCCGCCCAGCCGATCGGAGACCTTCAACGCCCGCTCCAAATTGACCGGGCTACCCACGTTCAGATCGCCCAAGTTGGTTCGCTTGAGGGTTTCCGGCCCGGCCTGGAATGCCATGGTTTCGGCGTCGGCGGCGACAACGGTCAGGCAACATCCGTTGATCGAGACACTGTCGGCCACGGCCGTTTCGGCGGCAATTTTCGGCTCGCGCACCACAAGGGTGCAGCCTGGCGGCTCGTCCCGCAACTCGGCCACTGCGCCGAGCGCTTCCACGATTCCTGAAAACATAAGGTTGTTTCTCCCTGCATTCGTCAAAAGAGTGATTCTTTTCGCTCTCGGCGTTCCACGTAGCGTTGCCAAGCATACCGCACCGGGCCCGACAACACAAAGGCGGAGCATACCAGGGGCACCGCATAACCCCGGATGACCATGATGGCCACCAGGGCGAATACCACGGCCACCACGTGGGCAAAGCTCCGCTGGCCGCGCACCACCTGGTTGACCACGTGCGGGTACGGCACGCGCGACACCATCAGCCCGGCCACGAGAATGGCAAAAAAGGGCAGTATGATTTGCAGCGCGTGGTCGATTTGCCGGGCATAGATGAGCGGATCCTCGTCCTTCCGCAGCGCGTAGAACATAATGGCGAACCCGGCGATGGCTGCCGCGGCTGCCGGCGACGGCAGCCCGCTGAAGTGCATGTGATCGTCGTCGTCGCTTGCTTCCAGGGTGAACCGGGCCAGCCGCAAGGCCACGCACGCCGCGTAGGCCGCCGCAATCACCCAAATCGCCTGCCGCTGCATGTACGCGAACCGAGGGCACATCTTCACCAGCAGAAACCCGGGAGCCACGCCGAATGTGACCAGGTCGCACAAACTATCGAGCTGCGCGCCGAAATCGCTCGACGTGCGCGACAGCCGGGCAACGTACCCGTCCAGCGCGTCGAACACCATGCCCAGGAAAATCAGCCAGCCGCTGAGCATCACGTTCGTCGTGTCGGCCAGATCGGTACCAATGCCGTCGGGCTTGTCGACCCGCGACGCCACCACAATGGCGAAGAACCCGCACACCAGGTTGCCCAAGGTCAGAAGCGTCGGAAACACGGCAACAGTGCGCATGGCGTAGGGTCACTCGTACTGGGCCAGTACCGTCGCGCCGGCCCGCACGCGGTCGCCTACCTGGGCAACGAGACGCAGTCCGGCCGTATCGGGCAGGAGGAGTTCCGTGCGGGAGCCGAACTTGATCATGCCGAACTTGCCGCCCCGGGCGACGGTCTCGCCCGGGCGCAGGTCGCATACGATGCGCCGGGCGATGGCGCCGGAGATCTGCCGCACGACCATCTTCCGGTGCGGCGGAGCCTCCTCTTCCAGCACGATCGAAGTGCGCTCGTTCACCCGGGCGCTGGCCGGATCGAGCGCGTTGCGGAACTCGCCCGGCGAGTAACACAGTCCAATCACCCGCGCCTCGGCCGGCGAACGATTGATGTGCACGTTGAAGATCGACAGGAAGATGCCGATTCGCACGGCCGGGCCGCCGAGTTCGGGATCGTGCTCCAGATGGGTGATTTCCACCAGTTTGCCGTCGGCCGGCGAGACCATTAGCCCCGACCCTTCGGGAATCGACCGCGGCGGGTCGCGAAAGAACCACACCACCAGCACCAGCGGTACCGCCGCCGCGCAGGCCAGCGGCCACCAAAACCACGACAGCGCGACCACCAGCGCCAGCAGCGGCCAGCCGAAAAGCTGGAGTTCAGCCAGCCCCCATCGGGCGAAGGGCAGCCGGTCGCGCCAGCCAAACGGGTTGTCGGCCGCCGTCCAGTGCGCGGTGCACTGGTTGCGGCAGTACTTCAGGTCGCGCGGGTCGAGGATTTCGTGCGGGGCACCGTCCGGGTCGCCTTGCCGGATCCGGGCCATGCGTTCGACATACCCGGCCCGCAGTCGGCGCAGATACCACCGCCGGCATCGCCCCCAAAGCAGCTCGACCTCCATTCCCAAACCTCCGCCCGGCTGGACGCTGCGGATGTTCTCCGGCATCGGCTCGGGCTCTGCCCGTCCGAGGGCTGCGGTTTGGGTCGTGGCAGGATCGCTCATCGTTTCGCTCATCTGGCGTAGACGCACCTCGCAACATGCTTTCCTCCGATTATACCTCCTTTTGCCGACCTGCTGCAGTGGTGCCGTCGCATCCAAAAACGGGACAGGTCCGATTTTGCGAAACCAGGTAATTCACAAAACTTCCTAAATACCCAAAATCGGACCTGTCCCGTTTTTGTGCTGCTTGCTTTTCCCATTTGCCCCCGCTAGGCAACGGGCGGGTGTTGGGGCAGAATGACGCGTTCGTTCCGGTGTTTTTTCGCGGGTCCGTTGGCGGATGCCGCTTACTGAATCTCGATTTCTCGCTTTGTAAGGAACCAAACCATGAGTTCAACCATTGTCGACATCCGTGCCCGCCAAATCCTCGACAGCCGCGGCAATCCCACCATCGAGGTCGACGTGGAGACGGCCGATGGCTCCTTTGGCCGCGCGGCCGTGCCCAGCGGGGCGAGCACGGGTGTGCACGAGGCGCTTGAATTGCGCGACGGCGACGAGAAGGTTTACCTCGGCAAGGGGGTCATGAAGGCCGTCGAGAACGTCAACGGCCGGCTGGCCGACGAATTGTGCGGCATGGACGCGCTGGACCAGACGGCGCTCGACCATCGCATGATCGAACTGGACGGCACCGAAAACAAGAGCCAGTTCGGGGCGAACGCCATCCTGGGCGTTTCGTTGGCCGCGGCCCATGCTTCGGCCGACCACTGCGGGCTGCCGCTGTTCCGTTACCTGGGCGGCGTCCAGGCCCGCATTCTGCCCGCCCCCATGATGAACATCATTAATGGCGGCAGCCATGCCGACAACGCGGTCGACATCCAGGAGTTCATGGTCATGCCGCTGGGCGTCGAATCGTTCAGCGACGCCATCCGGGCGGGTTGCGAAATCTTCCACCATCTCAAGAAGGTGCTCAAGGGCAAAGGCCTGAGCACCAATGTGGGCGACGAGGGCGGCTTCGCCCCCGACCTGCGCAGTAACGCCGAAGCGCTCGACGTCATCATGGAAGCCGCCGAGAAGGCCGGCTACCGGATGGGCGAGCAGGTGTTCATCGCGCTCGACGCCGCTGCCAGCGAGTTCTACAACGCCGAGAAGAAGGTGTACACGGTCGAGGGCAAGGCGATCGACGCCGGCGCGTTCATCGACCTGCTGGCCGGCTGGGTCGACAAATACCCCATCTGCTCCATCGAAGACGGTTGCGCCGAGGACGATTGGGACGGCTGGAAGCTCATGACCGAACGCCTCAGCGACAAGGTGCAACTCGTCGGCGACGACCTGTTCGTTACCAACACCGTCCGGCTTCAGCGCGGTATCGAAGAGAACATTGCCAACAGCATTCTGGTGAAGGTGAACCAGATTGGCAGCCTCACCGAGACGATCGAGGCCGTCGAACTCGCCCGCCGCAACGGCTATACGGCCGTGATGAGTCACCGCAGCGGCGAAACCGAAGACTCGACCATCGCCGACTTGGCCGTCGGCCTGGGCACGGGCCAAATCAAAACGGGCTCGGCCTCGCGCACCGACCGCATGGCCAAGTACAACCAATTGATCCGCATCGAGGAAATCCTGGGCGACGGCGCGCTGTACGGCGGCCCGCTGTTCGGGTAGACCACCTTGTGACCATCCTGCTGGAAAGCCCGTGGCCGGCCATCCTGGTGGGGATCGTTGTCGAAGCGATCCTCGGCGTCGTTCTCGTGCGCACGGGGCGCGGCGCCGTGCTGGTGGCCATGGGCGGCGTGCTGCTGGTGGTCCTGGCCCTGGTGGGGCTCGAGTGGCTGGTGGTCACGGAGCGGGAGCGGGTGGAAATGGCCGTCGAAGCGGGCCGGGCGGGGCTGGAGGCCAACGACCTCGACGCGGTCCTGGCCTGCCTCGCCCCTCAGGCCGCCCCCACGGGAGATCTGGTCCGCTGGGCGATGCGACGCGTGGAGTTCGAGCGGGTGCGGATCACCCAACTCGACGTCGGGCAAATCAACGAGTTCACCAGCCCCCCAAGTGCCAATGCGCGAATCCACTTCGTTGCCGAGTTCCGCGACCGCCAGGGCGTCGTTCCCTACCGCCACTACTCGACCGAAATCGGCCTGACGCTTCGCCGCTACGACGACCGCTGGCTCGTGGCCGACTACGAGTGG
>CAYPWB010000202.1:0-11299 GCA_964414315.1 uncultured Planctomycetaceae bacterium
TTTCGGGGTAGCGGCCCGTGTAGTCGGCAAGTTCCCGGCCCCAGAGACGAACCTGGCCGGCTTCGACCGCCGCCAGGCACCGCACACCGCGAGTAGTTCCTTTAGCCATCCGACCAATGCCGCAACGAAGGTACATGGTGTCGCAGCGGGGTCCGCTGCGAATTGTCACAGGCATGGCTCCAACCTATAGGAGGTACTCCATGGAGCAAAAACGTTTTGATGAAGAGGAAGTCGTCGCGCGGATTGAGGCAGAAATGCGCGACCTCATCGAAGATGCTAGTGGTGGACGCGTTGATCCGTTGGTAGATAAGACAGAAATTGGATACCATACATTGCTGATGCGTTTGAGGCAGAATCAAGTGAGTTGTGAGCGGCTGGCCCGACTGGTCGTGAATACCCTTAAGGAGGCCGTCAGTGGACTTCGCAACCATACGCCAGAGGCTGCGGAGCAAGTGCTCTGCAAAGAACTGGCGATCCTGAATGGTGTGATTGAAGCTGAGTTGGCAGCCAAATATAGTTGAGTTCGGCATCACGCCGACGTTTAGCCCTAAATAAAGTACCGTAGTCATAGCTGATCTGTTCCGGGGCTCTTCCGCTCAGCGGAAGAGCCCCTTTCTTTTTCGTCACGTTACAGAGCCGCTTGGTGGGGTCGACGGGGTCCTGCGAGGAAGGGCTGGAGCAGTACTTTTTTCCACAACGACTGGACCGGTTTCCCAATACGGAAGACGGTGAGAGGTTCCTGGCTGAGGTCGATTACCCAATGGCGATAGAAAGCTCCTCACCTCAATCTGCAGAGGCACAAAGTAACCGTGCCCGGCCCAGCGACGAACTACCGAAGCAGGTTCCCAGGAAAACGCATGACACACCAGGGCCATGACTGCCGCCACCAGCTGCTGCCGACCGAGCGAGGCGGACGAGCACGGGTATTGTGACTGAACCATTGTTCGGCACGCGCGCATGGCAATTGCTCCTTCTGGCATATCAACCGGAACGTATCCGCTCGCGGGTGTCCTTGGTCGATCGCAACTCTCTCACCCGGCCTCTGCAAGGCGAGGCGCGAATCGGCCTGCGTCGGTGACGGCGCCGCAGGCGCGACAACGTGGTGTCGCACTGATATCCAGAAACGTCGGTGATTGGCACCCATTTGGTTCGATCCTGCCGTCCGCCGGCGCCACCCCAGCGCTACGATTTCTGATCGCTGCACCGTTTGCAGCAGTTCCGCAATCACCGCGGCCGTCTTGTGCTGGACCACCGAACGATCTTTCTGCCCATGGATCGCCCTGAACCTCGCCGTCATGTCTTCGCGCCGCCGCTGCAGGCGTGACCCTGAACACGTTGCGGCAGCAGTGCACCATACAGCTCGCCATGGGCATCGCTACAGAACTCGCCGAGCGCCTCGATCAGGGTGACGATCATTGGGGGTTGCGCAGCAATGCGGCGCCGCAGGATCTGCCGCGAACGCTGCACCGCCGCCGAAGTGGCGACGGCGACAAAACTGAAATTCCGCTATTCTGAAAAGGTTTTGTCGCCAGGGGCTGCGTTTCCGATCAGCCCCGCCCGGAAGGCGGGGCCTTTTCTCTAGGCTTCGAAAAGAAGCAGGCCGCGATGGCGGATGCACGCGCCCCTCTCCCCAGCGGACCGGGAGGTTCAAGCCGGTCTTGCGCCGTCTTGAACCCAGTCCCCCGGTCGATCTGGGAGATGGGTGGGACACCATCACGGCGAGCTTCGCACTGTTCGGTGCTTGCACTTGGAGGCCATTCCCCGCCATGGAACTGGTTTTCCTGCTTGCATTGCCGAGTACGCGATGGTGCGCAATTCGCGAATTGCGCACTTAACAGTCTTTCACCCAACCAGTTCTGACCCAAGAGTGGCACTCTCGACTTAAGTCGTTATTAAAGAAAGGGTTACAGCGAATCGGCCGACGAGAAAGGGGCCCAAATGGGGGTGTATATGTGCACTGTAGTGCATCCACGGCAAGGTCGACGCCGCCGATGGCAGCGGCAGCCAACCGCCGTCCTCGCGGTCGTAGTGGTCGACCAGGGCCCGCTCGTGGTCCATGAGGTCGAGCACGACGGGCCGGTCCTTCAGCGGAAGGCGTTGCGACAGCATCGCCGGTAGGGCGGAAAAGCGCGACTGGCCCCCCATTCCGCAAGTGATCTTTGTTGCCGCCATGCAACTCGGGATCCAAGGCAGCCGGACGCCTTGCGGGGCGTCCGGCTGCCGAACTTTGCTTTAGCATTCAGAGGTTTGGTCGTTCGGTGGTTGTCGCGAGTGGTTGCACGCCGCCAATCGCCATGCGTCAGATGAAGTAGGTGCGAGAGTTGCGTTCCGAGAGCGGCGAACCCGGAAATTGCTGGACGAGCGCACCGCGAGGCCATGCTCCTGCTCGAGCGCAGCATCAGGGCGGAAGAGTCCGGCAAACCCGTCGCTGCGCATCTGCCATCGGATGCCCGCCGAGCGGGCTGAGGCCGAGTTGCGCGAGCCGCGCCTCAACGGCTTGAGCCCATAGGGCCGGCCCCGTGTGCTCATCCCCCAATGGTCAGCAGCAATTGCATGAACCCGAGCACGGCGAAGACCGCGACCACCGACAGCACGAAGCCGCCGGCGTCCTCCCGGGTCCACTTGTAAAATTCCCACCGGCTGCGCGGGAACAGCAGCAGGTGGTCGTGCCGGTGCAGGTCGCGCATCGAGGCGGTCAACTCGGCAGCGTCCCGGTCGCGGTCGGGGGCCACCTGCGTGCGCATCTTGGCGTAGAACCTCGCGAGCAAGGCTTCATCGTCGGGAGGCGTCAGCACGCAGATAAGCAGCATGACGGCAATCGGGCTGAGTGTGCGGATGAGGATGCGCAACGTTTCATTCAGCGCGTAAGGATTTGCCGCCAGATCAAACCCGGTCCAATCGAGCAGCACCAGTTCAAGGCTCAGGGCGCCGCGGCCCGACAGCGTACCCTGATCGTCGGCTTGCACGTCCTGGGTCCAGAAAACGCTCTTGCGAGGCAGATGATAGGTGCGTGTGAACCATTGTCCTGGAACCAAGGGTTCCGGTCGAACGCCCACCGACTCGGCGGCGGCGCTCGCGGTGTGCCAGGCGTCGATCTCGGCCGCGCGGAAGCGCACGTCGGCCTCGGTGGCCTGGTACTCGCGCACCAGCGGGGCCGGGTCGGTGCGCTTCAGCAGTTCGGGTCGGGTGCGCAGCCCGGGCAGCAGCGTGGGCAGCAGCAAGGGCAGGACCAGGAACGCCGTGACTCCGAACAGCATCGAAAACCACGCGCCCCAGCGGTTCGCCCGCCGCCATTTCATACCCAGCCAGAAGGCGGGCACCAGGGCCACGTTCATTTCCCAAATAAAACGGAGGATTTGGAGGATCGTATCGAACTGCAGGGCAATCCAAGCGGAACCGGCCAGCACCGCCGCGCCGAAGATGCGCCCGGCCCACACGTAGTGCCGCGGGCTGCGGCCGGCAACCAACGGCCGGTACAGGTTGTGCGTCAACAGCGAGGCGGAGGTGAGCATGAGGCAGTCGGCCGTCGACAACAGCGCCGCCATGAGGCAGGCGATCATCAGCCCGACCAGCCCGAGGCCCAACGGCCCCAGCAGGTCGCGCGTGGCGTAGCCCCACACCAGATCGGAATCGTCAATATGCTCGGCGTACAGCACGATGGCGGCGAGCCCGAAAACGCCCCAAAGCACCGTGCAGAACCGCTTCATGTAGCTGCCGACCACGAAGCCGTACCGGGCCGCGTATTCGTCGCGGGCTGAGCCGCAGGTAACCAGCATGTTGGGCTGGATGACGACGGTCAGCAGCGCCATGATCGACAGTGCGACGATGTAGTACCAGGTAAAGTCGATGGCGTGCGGCGAACCGAAGATGTCGAAATGCGAATCGGGAAGCCGTGCGTAGATGGTGCTCAGCGCGCCCTGCATGCCCTCACCGCCATAGATCACGTTGATCTTCGACCAGGCAAACGGAATGAGCAGCACCGAGAGCGCAATAATACCGATTCCTTGCAGTGTGTCGGTCAGGAACGCGGCCTCCAGTCCACCGGCTGCGGCATAAAGCATGACGATCACGCACACGCCCCATACCAGGGCTTCCAGCGGGATGTCGGCGGGCGTGATCGCCAACACAGTTTTTGCCATGGCGTTGAAGCCCAGGGCGATGAACGCCATCATGCCGACGGCCCCGATGAGCGAGTACAGCGCGCCCATCCGGCGGCTGCCGTAGCGCTCGACGAAGAAATCGCCCAGGGTCAGAACCCGCAGGCGCCGCAGCCAGGCCGAGGTGAACCAGTACAGCGGGGTGCCGAAGAGGTACAGCAGAGAACTCCAGATTCCTGCCGCCCCGTTGTGGAAGGTAGTCGTGGTCACGCCGACGGCGTTGTCGGCGCTGGTGCCTTGGCCAAACGACGCAAACGTTTGCACGAACTTACCGAACCGCCGGCCCGCCAGGAAGAACCCCTCCTCGCTGTGAACCCGGCGCGAAGCCCAGGCGCCAATGGCCAGCACAATGCCGAAATAGGCGGCAATGACTACTACGTCGATCAGCGGCAGTCCGAACAAGCTACTTCTCCTGTACTACTAACCGCAAACATCGTGAACTTTTTCACACAGTCGTGGCCTTGGCTTCGAGCGGAAGCTCGTATTGGTTGGCGGCCCTGCCGCCCTGTGTCGTTTCGCGGGAAGCATCGCCCTACCCGGATAACCCGGGCGGGTGGCATTCTCCCCGTGCCGGGTTCATTGGCACACGTCGCGAATCCGCTCATACACTTCCGCCTGTTGCGCCGGCGTTTCGCAGTAGGTCACCACGATCAGTTTCATCCCCGGCCGCCAGAGTTTGCCGACGTACTCTAGCACCGTTTGGGGCGGGCCGACCACGCGGGCGTTTAGCACAATGCCCGTACCGGCCAACGCTTCGCCGAACGGTTCCGGCGGGTTCGGGTGCGGGTCGGTTGCCGGGCCGAACGCAGCATCGACCACGCACAGCCCGGGCAAATGCCGAATCACCGGCAGCCGGCTGGACCAGTTCCCGCACGAATGGAACGCCATTCCGCCGAATGACTGCCCGCAGGCGGAAAACGACGGGGCTGCAAGCTCGCCGTACATCGCTCCCGACATCGTCAGCAGGTTGTCGTCGCTCTGCCCCAGCCCGCAGAATTCGCGGCTGGAACTGAACCCGTGGCCGGGCCACACCAGCGCATCGCCGATCCTTGCCTGCTGCTCGCTGACGAAATCCACTTGTAGCTCGGCAATGCGCCGGAGCAATTCCCGCACCCGGTCCGGCGCGTCGATACATTCCATCAGAAACTCGCTGACCGCCACCAGGAGCGTGGCCACGTTCAGCGGCGACTGCGTATCGGTGAGCGACATGGGCAGCCGCCCGCCGGTCGCCTCGATGAAATAATCGATCATTTCAAGCGTCTGGCGGCCGATGGGCGTCCATGCCACCGAGCAGGCAGGGCATTCGAGCGCCTCGGCAACGGAATGGAAGGTTGGCAACACGGCCGGCGCCTGGCCCGCATTCCACTGGTACCGCACCCCGAACGCGCTGGCCACTGTGCCGATGCCGTACCAGGGTTCGAGGAAGCCGGGCACGTCGCCGGCAAATGCCATCCCGGCCCGCAATGCGCCAAGCTGCAGCGCGAGCGATCGTTCCGCGTCGGCGCAGCCCGCGCTGAAGCATGCCCCGGCGCGCACCCGCCGGCACACCAGCACACCCGACTCGGCCGCCCAAAACGCCCGACACCGCTCGCGGCAGTCCTGCTCGTACAACGCGAAGTCGTCGTACGGGAACGCGTCCGGCGCAAGCGGCTGTACGGCAGTCGCCTGCGCGTCGGCCCGGCGATAATCGAAGGCTGTGGCTTGCTGCATACTCATTCCGGCTTCCAATGGGCGTCGGGCGTCAGCAGGACGGCGTCGGCTGTGGGATGCTGCTTGCCAACCGGATGGAGCTTCAGTTCCACCGTACCGGCGGAGAGTCGAATGCTGCCGACCCGTTCCCAGATGAACGCGCCGCCGGGAGGACCTTCGCCCGCGTGCGTGGGCTCGAGGCGGCGCGACGCCAACTCCACGGCCAGCGCGCGGTCTTGGTGCGTCCCGCCCACTAGCGAGCGAACCCACACGCTGTATTCACCGTCGGCCGGAATCCGGACCGATGCCGTCATCGGGTCGGGCTCCGCCGCGGCCGCCGCATAATACGATGCCGCATAGCCGGTGCCCGAAAACCCGGTGTACCGGTCGCTGCCGATCCGCCACGGCCCGGTCATCGCCTCGGCCTCGACGCGAATCGCCCCTTTCGGCAGCGGCTCGAAGCCTTCGAGCCATTCAAGCTGCGTCGCCAAGTCGTTGCGGAACTCGGCCAGGCCTTCGCGGTTCCAGTGCCGGCCCATCAGGTCGTTGGCGTTGCGGTAGGTACGGCCGGTCAATTCGGCCAGTTCTTCGTACACGGCCACCGACTGTTCCATGTGCTCCCGGAAGGGCTCGACCAGGTCGGCCCGGCCCGTGTGGGTCATGCGCGCCTTGAGGATGGCGGCCCGCACCTTGTGCCGCAACGCTTCGGTAGCCAGTACGTACATCTCGCTGTCGGTGACGAAGCGGGCCAGTTCATCCCGGGCGCCGGGATCGTCGGCCGCGGCGTGCGCCTCCCGCGCCGCTTCCAGCGCCTCGGCGGCCAACAGGCACAGTTCATCGCACACCTTGTCCGGCGTCATGGCGTCGGTCACCTCGCGCCCGGCCGACAGTTCGGCCGCGTACTGTGCCACGGGCATCGAGAGCCGCTCGGTCAACCCGGGTAGATTGTGTCGGGCCTTGTAACGCTCGAAGAAATAGCTGTCCACCGGCTGCGAGTAGTAAATTTGGCGAGTCCGGCCGGCCTCTTGGGTCAGCGTGATGGGAACATCGTCGATCCGTCGGCGAGCGTTCAGGATCGCGTCGACGGCTTGGTTCTGGAGCATCACCGTGGCCCAGAAATTGCCGAACTTTACCGCGGTCAGGCTCTGCATGCCCGGGCTGATTGGGCCGGTGAGCACGTACCAGCGATACAGAGCCTCGCCGGCGGGGGCCGACTGGAACTTTGCCGCGAGGTACTTCTCCCAATGTTCCCGTTCGGCCTGATCGTCCTCCTCGGTCCCCCAAAGGTAACGCCCCCAAGCGGCGAAGTACATCGCATCCCGGTCGAGCGACAGGAGCGTGGGGCCCTCGACCTGTTCGCGGTAGCCGAACTGGTTGGGTTCCAGCTTGTCTTGCGTGCGGGGCCAGTCGAAACAGCTCAGCGCGTAGATCTCCGCCCCTTTGACGAAGCCGAGGTCTCGCCACTCGCCAACCGTCTCGCGGATCAGCACGGGGCTGGCCCATCGCATCGGCTGGAGGTCCATCGGCGGGCCGTGCAGGTTCACGATATGCCCCTTCAGCAAGTCGCGCCACTGCTCGTGCCGGCGATCGGGGACGGGGCTGGTGAATGTCTCGTCGTTGTGCTTCAGTTCCGAATAGGTGTTCTTGTAAAGGTCGGAAATCTTCGCACGAAACTCCATGTTGAGCGTCCAGTCGCGAATGACCAGCAGCGGGTTCTTGCCGCTCTCCTTCGCCGCTTTGAAAATGACGTCGCGAAACCACTCCAACTGGTGCGACGATTCCAAGGTCTCGCCCGGGCAGATGTAGAGCCCGACCCCGGCAAACTCGTCGAAATAGCGACCCAGAACATAGCGATAGTAGCGCGAGACTTCAGGTGTGGGCCGGTTCGCCCTGCCACCCCCGAACCCGCCGGCCAGCCGGCCGCCAAAGCGCCTGGTCAGTTTCTCTGGGAGGTGGATATTGTAGAAGTGCAGCATCACCCGGATATTGCGCCGCTGACATTGCTCGGCGAGCCAGCGAAACTGCTCCTGGTTCCGCCGTAGTTGCGAGTCGGTCATTCCGGTGGCGTCGGGATATTCGGGCAACTCCAGAATGTAGGGAAACGGGTGGCTGGCCCAGAGGAACAGGGTGTTGTATCGGGCGTCCGCCAGGGCGTCCAGGTAGCGTGTCATGAACCGGCGGTCGAAGAACCACGGGAACCGCTCGGGGTTGAATCCGGAGTCGTAGGCGGCGATCCTTCGCCCCCGCACTGCTCCCGCAATCCACAGCATCGTGCCGCGAATGTCGAAGTCGGGCTTTTCCACCTGCTCGGCCCGCGCATCGCCGCGAACCACGGCCTGGGCCCCGTAGATCCATCCGGCCGGGGTGGCCGCTTCGACCCGAGTTTGGCCGTTTGCGCAGGTCACGCGGAAAGCCTCGGGGTGGTCAAAGTCTGCGGCCGTTTTCAACTCAATGCCCGCGTGCCCACCTGCCTCCAGCAGCGTTCGAGCGTATTGTGCCTGGTCGCATTCCTCGCCGTAGACCAAGGTGGTTGGCAAGAAAGCCAGGACGCTCGCGACCAGCAATCGCAGTTGACGCAGGTTCATGTTAGGGGCTCCTCGTTGGTAGGTGGTGTCGTCGTCGCCTCACTGCAAAGGCTCGGCATGGGATACAATCGGAGCGACCACTTGATCGCAAAGCTGTCGCAAACTGAAGACAATGGAAAGCGGCGATAACTCGTCGCACTCCAAGAGTCGCTACGTCAGCCGGGACTTTGCTTTTATTAGGCTTCAACGCTCCGAAGAGAGCAAGAAGGCGGTTTGCGCAAAACTGCGGGGTTATTTGCGGGCCGGACTCGCGAAGGCGAGCGTTGTAGGGGCTTCCGCCGCAACATGCGAGCAGCGTGTGCGCGTGTTGCCCCCCTTGCGGGGTGATCTTCCAACCGCTCACTTCGCGCCCACAATCTTCACATCCTCCTTGCGCCGCTCGGGCGTTACGGTCCACGAAACCAGCTTGCCGTCGCGCACGCGGCCCTCGACGACCGTCTGCCTGGGGGCGTGCAGCTTGAAGTCAACATCCCAGTCGTCCGGCCAAGCGGGCAGCAGGCGGAGCTTCTCGCCGTCGGCGTCGAGGCGGAGCTTGTCATTGCTCGGCCTGCCGTGCAGCGAGGCCGGCGACGGGGGATGCGTTTGCAGGAGCATCTCCTGGAGCCCCACCATCCCTGCGCCGCCCCAGTTGTGGTCCGGTACCCAGTCGATGTCTTCCGGCCAGAACGCCGGGAAGCGGTAGGGGCCGTTGCGCAGCTTCGCAACCGCCTTCTCTTGCGCTTTCGCCGTCATACCCAGCCGAGCGTAATGGATGAAGCCCTGCGTCCAGGCATCCACACGCTCACGATTCCGGCTCGAAACGCCGTGCAGGAAAGTGCTTCGCATCAGTTCCAGCTCGGGCAGGTCCAGCCCGTACGTTTCGAACGGCCACAGTCCGAACATCTCGGGCATGTGCCAACTGCGGTGGCCGAAGTTTTCCGCCGGCCTGAGGATGCGGCGCCCGCCGGACTCGACGACCGGCAAATCGGGCAGCCGGCCGAGGATCGCGCGCCAGCCCGGTTTGCGCTCCGGCGGCGAAACCTCGTCGGGAAGTTCCAGCAGCCGGGTCAGGATCTGGTGCAGCCCTACGATGGGCAGGGTTGGATTGCGAGCATTCGGATGATGTTCAAGGGTGTTCGCCGGATAGATGACCAGCTTGCCGTTCTCATCGAGTTCCTCGCCGGTGCGCTGCCGGTTGCGGAACCGGTAGTGCTCGTCGTGGAACAAGACCGCTTGCTCGATGAAGGGCATGTAGCGGGCGATGTCCTCCCCGGTGAAGCGGTGGTATTCCAGCATCATCCAGGCCCAGTCGAGTTGCGAGTCGAACAGGTTGCCGCCTGCCGGATTGACTTCCACCCCCGGCTCCAGGCCCGCCGGCCTGCGGCGAGCGGGAGGGTGGTCCGACAATTGCCGGCCGTACGTACCCTGGGTGTCCAGGTTTTCCGGCCTGCCACGCAGATCGCTCTCGGCCAAATGCCCGTATTGCGAAGCCCCCGGCAGCCCGGTGATCGACGGCTGCTCCGCAAACGCGCACCCCTCGTGGTCCCAATAGTGCCGCACCCGCACGGTCGCGTTGGTTAGGTTGTCGTCCAGGTAGAAAGAGAACCCGGGCGGCATCAGGTCGAAGTCGCCGCTTTTGAGCATCGGCCAGTAGACGATCCGCTGGTTCTGCTGGGTCAGGCCCGCGCCCCATTGCCGGTGATCGGGGCTGTAGCCGGTCCCTTCGATCCGATGGCCCCGCCGCCTGCTGTGGACCGGGTCGAACGTGAACAGGCCGCCGTTGAACGGCGTGGCGCCCTGGCCGGCGTGATTCGACGCCAGCATGTAGCGGAACACGCTGTAGTTGCGCCCCACCTGCCAGCCGGCGTCATCGGTGCCGGCCTTATCGGGATTGATGACAATCCGGCTGCGCTGCCAGAACGCCTTCCACCAGGCAAGGTTTTTTCGCCAGGCTTCGTCGCGGCCCGGATCGGAAGCGTCCGAGAGCGACTGCAAACCGCGCCGCCACTGTTCCAACGTTTCGGTTTGTGCGAGATGCGTGACAACCCGCAGGTGGTGCCGGCGCGCAGGGGCCTCGCTCCGGTAGCGCCAGCCGCGAAATGGCGTGTTGGCATAGCTGCCCTCCGTGGTCCCGGCGGCGACAAGATTATCGCCGCTCAGCCGCCCACCGAAGGTCAGGCCGGCCAGCCGGTCGTGCATTTGGCCCTTGACCGGCTCCAGTTCCTGCTGGCGAACTTGATGGTCGAGCACGGTCTCGTCGCGGTTGCGGTGATAGAACACGACGCCGTGCTCGCCCGGGTCGATGACATCGCGATACACGTGGACTTCTCCGGCGTACTGGTCGTAATCCATCATGACCATGCCGCGGCGGCCGTACTTCGACCGATCGTTGCGTAGCTCCATATCCTCGTGCCGCCACGTTTCGTAGGTGGCCGTGGCGGTCACCTCCTCGTCGGATTCAATCTCCACGTGCGCCACCGGCCGATGCACCTCGACCCACAAGCGCACGGTCGCCTCGGGCGTATCCCCCCGGCCGGCCCGGATTTCCACGCAGCCTTCCCGCAGCTTCAGTTCCTGGTGGAAGCCGTCGCCGGCAAACGGGTTCGGCTCCAGGTTCACCCGCAGGCGGCCGAGTTTCAGCAGCGCGCCGTTCTCGTCGTAGCATCCGGCGCGGGCCAGGTAGATCAGCAATTCACCATCCTCCACCCACACGTTCAAGCCCATATCGTGGCCGCCGACGGGCATCGACTCGCTGGAGTTTGCGCTGGGCTTGGTCCACACGACGTTATACGCGTCGAGCCAGGCGAGGTCGTCCGCCCGTGCCGCGCCGGTCCAGAGTATGGCCAGTAGTGCCGCTGTAAGGAATCGCTTCAGCATGGTTCGTTCTCC
>CAYPWB010000203.1:0-11220 GCA_964414315.1 uncultured Planctomycetaceae bacterium
TGCGAAGCACCCTTCGGGCCGTTCCGGCAAATCGGACCTGTCCCGTTTTCACCCGACCGCCCTCGAAGCAACCAACAACGGAGCCCCACCATGCCGACCCTGTTCGAAATCAAGAAAGAAATCTGCGCGATCGGCGATCGCATTTACAAGAAGGGCTTCGCCGCGGCCAACGACGGCAACATCAGCTTCCGCATGGGCCCGAACGAGATCGTCTGCACGCCGACGGGCATCAGCAAGGGCTTCATGAAGCCCGAGGATTTGTGCGTCGTCGACGGCGAGGGGAACCAGACCGCGGGCCGGCGCAAGGCGACGAGCGAAATCAAGCTGCACATCGCCATCATGAAGTCGCGGCCCGAAGTAAAGTCGGTCGTCCACTGCCATCCGCCGCACGCCACCGCCTTCGGCATCGCCCGCGAGCCGGTTCCCCAGTGCGTGCTGCCCGAGGTCGAAATCTTCCTCGGCGAAGTGCCAATCGCGAAGTACGACACGCCGGGTGGCCAGGACTTCGCCGATACGATCCTACCGTTCGTAAACAAGTCGAACGTCATTATCTTGGCGAACCACGGTACGGTGAGCTGGGGCGAAACGGTCGAGAAGGCGTACTGGTGGACCGAAGTGCTCGACGCCTACTGCCGCATGCTCATGCTGGCCCGCGGCCTGGGCCGCGTCAACTACTTCAGCGAGCCGGAGGCGCAGGCGCTGCTGGACCTGAAGGCCCAATGGGGCATGCAGGACCCGCGGCACGAGCTGAAAAACTGCGACATTTGCGCGAACGACGTCTTCCGCGAAAGCTGGAAGGAAACCGGCGTCGCGCGGGGCGCCTTCGAGCCGCCGAAGTACGCGAAGCAGGTCGCCGCAAATCCCGGTGGAAACGGCGCGCCCCAGAACCCCGCCGCCGGCCTCGACGTCGACCAGCTCGTTCAGATGATCACCGACCGGGTGATGGAACAGTTGCGGCGATGAGCGCCTGTGCTGCCTTTCCTCTGTGCCGCAACAACCGCGACGGTCACTCACGGAGAAGTTGCTTCGTTCCTGCAGAACCCTTCCACCCCCTCTTGACAAACGCCGACGCCCGACGCATTGTGATAGTGGGGATGCGGGTGGGGATACAACCAGGATTGTAGTCTTAGGTCGGGAAGGCGAATCATGCGATCGTATACCGCCGTAATCGAGCGATGCGCTGAAACGAACCTTTACGTCGGATACGTGCCCGGGTTTCCAGGCGCGCACTCACAAGGGGAAACGCTGGACGAACTTCGCAACAACCTCCGGGAAGTGATTGCGATGCTCATCGAGGACGGCGAGCCGGAGACGGAGTCGGAGTTTGTCGGTACGCAACTGCTCCAGGTCTCCTGATCATGCCCAAACTCCCGGTGCTGAAGCCGCGTGAGGTTATCGCACGACTCGAGAAGCTCGGGTTTGAATAGGTCCGGCAGCGCGGCTCGCACAAACAGTTCCGGCACGAAGACGGACGCGGCACAACCGTGCCATTCCACCAAGGGTGGGACATCTCCCCCATTCTGCTCCGGCGAATCGCTCGCGACCTCGGCATGACCGCAGAAACTTTCATTGCCGTCGAGCCATAAGCAACCCTACTGTCGCAAGGCGTTCCTTGGGGAACATCCCATGACTCGCTAGTGTTTGCCCAAACCATCATGCGATGCTCGATTATGGCGCCGCGCGAATCGATACGACTCGGCTGCGCCGTGCTTCCGGGCAGTCGATAGCCCGAAGGGCCATCGACGTCCACAACAAACACGTGGGGAACCACAAAATCAGTACGTCTCGCTGAACGCCCCCTCCAGCCCGGCTTCGGGCATGCCGTCGCGGTCCCAGCCGCGTTTCCGGTAGTAGAGGTCCAGCAGGCGTTCGAACTGCTCGCCGTCGATCCGGTGCAACGCGCCGACGGGGCAGGCGTCGGCACAAACCGGCACCTTGCACTGCGAACAAACGATCGGCAGCCGCATGACCGGATGCGGGTACGTGATCAGCACGCGCAACGCCGCTTTCTTCGGGTTATTGGCCCCCGAACCGGGCAATGACGCAAACGAGTTTGCATATTCTGCATCCGCAGCAGAGTTCCGGCACGCAGGCAAGCGTTTTTCCCATAAGGACTGCCTCACACGGAGGGCGAAGCCAGGCTCGAATAGACACGGCAATGTAGTGGCCCGCAACAAACGAGTCAAGCTTTCGTTGACGCCGGGCGCCAGGGGTCGGGGGTTGTCGTTGGGATGGAAGTGGGGTAGAACACTCGGCATCATCTCCTTGCACACAGGAAGACAACGATGAAAGTCAGTATTATCGGCGGCGGTGGATTGGTGGGCTCCTGCGCGGGTTTCGCCCTGCAAACGGGCGGGCTGGTCCGCGAAATCGCCATGCTCGACGTGAACCCCGACGCGGCCGAGGGGCAGGCCCTCGACCTGCTCCACGGCGCGGCCGTCACGGCCGATCAGGTGATCCATGCCGGCGGCTACGACGAAGTGGCCACGAGCGACTGCGTGTGCATCACGGCCGGTTTGCGGCGCAAGCCCGACGAAAGCCGGCTCGACCTGATCAACCGCAACGTCGATCTGTTCCTCAGTATCTTGGCCGAAATTGCCCAGGCGGGACTCAAGAAAGACGCCACCGTGCTGGTTGTTTCCAACCCGGTCGATATCCTCACGTACTTGGCCGGCAAGCGGCTCGATCTGCCCCCCTCCCAAGTGCTCGGGCTGGGCACGCTGCTGGATACCATCCGCTTCCGCAGCCTCATTGCCGATTACCTGAAGGCTCCGGCCACCCAGGTTTCCGCCCTGATCCTCGGCGAGCACGGCGACAGTATGGTGCCCGTGTGGTCGAGCGCCACGGTGGCCGGGCTGCCGCTTGAGAAATACCCCGGCTGGACCGCGCACTCTGCCACCGAGTTGTTCACACGCACGAAGGGCTCCGGGGCCGAAGTGATCAAGAAGAAGGGCGGCGCGGGCTTCGCGGTGGGGCTGGCCATTGCCGAAGTGATTCATGCCATGGCCCTTGACAGCCGGCGCGTGCTGCCCGTCTCCACGCTACAGGACGGGTGCTACGATCTGCGCGACGTGGCGATTTCCGTGCCCACGGAAGTGGGTCGCCTCGGCGCTACCGCGCGGCACGAGATCGAACTGTGGCCGAAGGAAGTTCAGTCGCTGAAGAACAGCGCCTCCGTGCTTCGGCAAACGCTCGACACCGTCCTGAAAGGCCGATAGGCCGTCCGTGTACTCCTCACGCTCCGCGTGAGGTAACCGTTCACAGGGGACTGTCCCGATTTTCGCGGCACAAAGGGCGATGTGCCCAATCGGCCGCCTGCCGAGGCCGCGAAAATGGGCCTGTCCCCTTCGCATACCAAACGGCACACTTCCGCTCGACTTCACGCGGAGCGTGAAGCGTCCACGGCGCCGGTTCGCGCAAGCGCGGGTAACTGGTATACTGCCGGCTCACCTGGGACCCGTAAACCCTTTGCGGAGGTTCACAATGGAACTGCGCGATTCCGTGGGAATCATCACCGGTGCATCGAGCGGCATCGGCTGGGCCGCGGCCAAGCGGCTCAGCGCGGCCGGCGCAAAGCTGGTCGTGACCGGCCGCCGCCAAGAGGCCCTGGAGCAACTTGTGGGCGAACTGGATTCGGAGGCGACGGCCCCGGCGGGCGATATCGCCGATCCCGACTTGCCCCAGAAACTCATCGACGCGGCCCTCGAACGCTTCGGCCGGCTCGACTTCGTCTTTAACAACGCCGGCATCATGAACATCGGAGGCGTCGACGACGTGGCCGACGAGGCCATGACCACGATGATCCGCGTCAACTACGAGGCCGCCGTTCGGCTGGCGTACGCGGCCCTGCGGGTATTCAAGCCGCAAAAACGGGGCGACTTGATTACCACCTCGAGCATTCTCGGCCTGAAGGTGCGGCCCGGGGTCGGCGTGTACGCCGGCACGAAATATGCCATCGAGGCCTTCTCGGAGTCGCTCCGCATGGAACTGGCGGGCACCGGCGTACGCGTCATGGTGGTCGAGCCGGGCTACACGGCCACAGAGTTGCAAAGCCATTGGACGCCCGCCCAAAAAAGACCTCTGAAGGCCATGAGCAAACCGGTCCAGCCCGACGACATCGCCCGCGCCGTCCAGTTCATGCTCGAACAGCCCGACAACGTGATCATCCCCCGCCTGCTCATGGTGCCGGCCGAGCAGACGATTTAGCGCAAACTCCTGGAACGCAGCAGGCCGTCCGCCCACTGCGCGTCGTGTGGCCCAAGCGGGGGTTGGGGTTCGACGGCGTAGTCCAGGTCGTCGTAGCGCCCGTTTTGGTAGCAACGGTCCATGATCGACTGCAAGTCGAGCGGCACGTCCCGATCGTCCTCGCGCAGCGGGATGGAAAGGGTGGGCAACCGGCTGCTCAGCGGCATGGCGTACACTTCCACGGTATCGGGCTTTGCCGCTCGAAGCACGCATGCCTGATAGGTGGTGCGGTGGGAAGGTGGGATGCGCTCGGGCGGCAGCACGAGAATACGGCGGCCGGTGCGTGTCAGGTCCACCTCGACCAGGTTCGCCCCCGCCGCCCGAACCTCCCGCTGCTTCTGCCGGTATAACTCCTGCCCCTCACCGGGAACCTTGTTCGACGGGCTGAGGAACTCGACCACAGTGACCACGCGGTTTCCCGAGGCGGCATCGACGATTTCGAGGGAGCTTTGGGTGACGGGTTCGTTGTTCAGGCGGACCTGGAGGGGTTGATCGACGGCAATGCCGGCTTCCGCCGTTGTCGCATCGGCGGCGGGCCTTCCACGCTCCACCACGTGGACGTCCGGATACACGGCACGGTACTCTGACTCGTCCGATTCGACAAAAACCCGCTGCTGTACTCGAATGCGCAGCGAATCGGGTAACTCGAATTGCAGCGTGTCGCCTGCGTAAATGATCAGCCGCTGATGCACCTCGGGCCAGTATGGCTCCAGGTAGGGATCCATACCGGGAAAGGGGCTTTTCATTACTGCACTCCGACATGTCGGGCTCGATGGGACTCCACTGGCGGATTATAACCGGACGGCCCCGGCGTGCGAAGCCCACGCCTCAGCCGCTCGTCCCTGCTCCCCAGAATCAGCCGTGCCTTGATGACGTTAATCGGCAGCCCGGTGATGTCGACTGCGGTGGTCAGAGCGGGGCTGGCGACAAGGACTGGGTCGAGCCATGGGGCTTGAAATGCAGTGGGCGTTTGGTAGGCTGAGACGGTGCTCTGGCGGCTACTTCTATCAAGCAGGCGACTCACGAACCAGGAGAAAGGCGTCATGCGGTATTCCTTCCTAGCAGCAGTGATAGGCCTTGCGGCGCTTTCGGCGGGCACGGCTTTGGCTGAACCGGCGCCGGAGGCGGCACGCTTGTCGCTGTGGATCGATCCCTACCGCGGCGAGCCGGTGTCGCACGAGACCGTGGTGGACGATTTGGCGGACGTCCGCGTCGTGTATCTGGGCGAACGGCACCGGCTGGTCCGGCATCATGCCATGCAGGCCCGGGTCATCGCCGACTTGGCCGCGCGAGGCAGGCGATTGGTGGTGGGCCTGGAGCAACTCGAAGCCGACCGGCAGCCCCAACTGGACCGTTTCAACGCCGGGGAACTCGATTTCAAGCAGCTTGCCGAAGCGACCGACTGGGCCCGGCGCTGGCCCAGTTACGAGCAGTACAAGCCCGTGCTTCAGGCCGCCCGGAAGGTCGGCGCGCCCGTGCTGGCTCTCAATGCACGGGCTGAAACGATCCGCCAGGTGGCCCGCGGCGGGGGCGTGGCGGAACTTGCCCCAAAGCTGCGGTCACAATTGCCCGAGGAAATGATGCTCGACGACGCGCCGTACGCTCGGCTGCTGGGCGTTTACATGCACGTGCACCTGGCCGCTACGCCGGAGCGGCTGCGTCCGATGCTCGAAGCTCAAATCGCCCGCGATGAGCACATGGCCGACGTGCTCGCCCGCTTCCTCAGGTCGCCTGCCGGAAAGGACCGCATAGCGGTGGTCATCTGTGGCGTGGGACACGTGTCGTACGGCCTGGGCATGCCGGCCCGCCTGCGAAGGCGGCTCGACGACGCTTCCGACCGCATTGTCGTCTTTTCCGAAAGCGGCGACGTGGAACTGACGCCCGGCGAGCGGGCCGTTTCGCGGCCTGTCACCATTACGCACGAACAGCTTCGCGCCATGGGCCGGCCGATTGGCGACTATCTGCAAATTACCACCCGAGCGAAAGCCGAGTGACCGCCCGCCGGTTGCAGGAACGGGCTTGCAGTTGGCGTGTACGCTTGCGGCGTGTCAAGCGTCCGTGTGTCACGGTTGCCCGGCCATCTGGGGAGCCGACGTACCTTCGCACTGGACGCACCGGTCGATCAACACAGGCGATGAACCGCTTGTGTTCTACGGCTACATCGCGCACGGCTCGCCCTAGGTCTTACCGCGCAACCGGCGGCGCAGTCGCCACATGCCGTGGATAATACCGGGCAGCATGCGGACCAAACTGAGATGCCCGCCGGGGATTTCCGTCCAGTGGACCGGCACTTCGGCAATCCGATAGCCGAGGCGCTGTGCCAGGGCCAACAGTTCCAGATCGAACAGGTAACCCGGCTCGGAACTGTTTTCGAACAGTTCGCGTGCCACGTCGTGCCGGAACATTTTGAAGCCGCACTGCGTATCGCGTACGGGCACATGGAGCCACCACCGAGCCCAGGTGGCAAAGACCTTACCGGCAACTGCCCGCATGGGCGCGCGCCGGCGCCGAGTGCCGGGCGCGGCCAGGAGCCTCGATCCGACCGCCACGTCGGCCCCGTCCTCGAGTGCGGCGCGAAGTTTCGCCTCTTCGGCAATCGGCGTGGCGCCGTCGGCGTCGGCGAAGAGCAGCCGCTCGCCGCAGGCCGCCAACATGCCCGTCCGCACCGCCGCGCCTTTCCCGTAATTGACCGCATGGGTCATAATACGCAAAGCCGGCCAGCCGGCCCGCCACGTTGCAACCACATCGCCAAGTCCGTCGTCACTGCCGTCGTCGACGACAATCACCTCGTGGCTGTCGTGCTGACGGGGTTCCAAATAGTCCTTGATTTCAGCCAAGTATTTCGGCAGCCGTTGCGACTCGTTGTAGGCGGGCAACACAATCGAAAGTTCCGTTTTCATGGGACCTTATGATAGCATAGTATTACCGATTGGCTATCGACAGGGCCCCACGAACCTCTCAACGTAAAATATGTCCCCCGCAAATGGGAGTCTCTCGTTGGCCACGAGTATGTAGCCGGCCGGCGATAGTTCCACACCGTGTCTCTTGCACCTGCCCTCCGGACCAACTACACTTCGCTGAAGATTCGTGTTTCACTGCGTGCGGCCAGAACGACCGGCGCCGTGTCCCGGCTTCACTTTACCGGGAAGCCGGCCCGGCGGTTGGGTTCGTTCCCGCTCGTTCTACCCGGTCCTGGTTTCCTGAAGGAGTGATGCCATGTTGAACCGACGCCTGTTCTTTGTGCTGGCGGCTTCGCACATTCTTGCCGTGACGGCCGTGGCCGCCGACGCGCCGCTGAAGGTCCTGATTGTCGACGGCCAGAACGTCCACGACTGGAAGGCGACCACTCCCGTGCTGAAATCGCTATTGGAGGATTCGGGCCTGTTTACCGTCGATGTGGCCACTTCGCCGCCGAAGGGCGCAGACATGAGCAACTTCCAGCCCGACTTTGCCAAGTACGACGTGGTGGTGAGCAACTACCAGGGCGCCGAGTGGCCCGAGGAAACCAAACAGGCGATTCTCGAGTACGTTCGCGATGGCGGCGGACTGGTTATCTACCACTTTGCGTGCGCGGCGTTTCCGAACTGGCCGGAGTGGAACGAGATGATCGGCCTGGGCGGCTGGGGCGGCCGCAACGAGAAGCACGGCCCCTACGCTCGTTGGAAGGACGGCAAGGTGGTGCTCGACCATTCGCCGGGCCGCGGCGGCGGCCATGGGCCCATGCAGGCGTTCGCAGTGGACGTTCGCTCTCCAGACCATCCGATCACCAAGGGGCTGCCGCCCCGATTCGCCCACGTCGAAGACGAACTGTACGGTTGGCTGCGCGGTCCGGCCAAGAACCTGACCGTGCTGGCCACGGCCTTCGCTCCGAAAGAGAAGGGCGGCGCCGACGAGCACGAACCGGTCCTGTTCACCGTCAAGTACGGCCGGGGCCGCGTGTACCAGAACGCCCTGGGGCACCTGCCCGAGCAACTGAAAAGCGTGGCCTTCATCGCCACGTTCCTCCGCGGTTGCGAGTGGGCCGCAACGGGCGAGGTGACTCAGGAGGTGCCGGACGATTTCCCCGGTCCCGACCAACCCTCGGTTCGTCAATGACGGGCAGGACCAGGTCCCGGCGGCGGAGCACATGCGTGCCTCAAGCGACCTGGATATGAAGCAGCGCCAGGGCCACGTGCATGTAGATAATGATTCCCAGCACGTCGACCATGCCGGCCACGAAAGGGTTGCTCATCATGGCGGGGTCCAGCCCAAGCCTACTAAACAGCAAAGGCAAGAGCCCACCCAAGAGCGTTCCCGTGATGACGACCAGTAACAGGGTTATCGGTATAATGCCGGCCGCGATGGGGTTTGGTGCGACATACAGCGCGCAAAGAAACCCTACCATGCCGAGCCCTCCCCCTAAGAGAATTCCCATAACCAACTCGCGCCAAACCACGCGCCACCAGTCGACGAGTCGAACATCGCCGGTGGAAAGAGCCGTGATGACGAGGGTGGCCGACTGATTCCCCGAGTTGCCCCCGGTGGAAATGACCAAAGGAATGAACAGCACGAGCCACGCGATTTCGTGAGTGACCGCCTCGTAGCGTTCGAGGGCAATCGCGGTCAGCAGCGCGCCGAAGAAGAGGACGGCGAGCCAGCCGCCCCGCTTCCAGGTCAGGGTAACCAGCGGAGTTTCGAGGTATCCCTCGCGAAGAGGCGCCACGCCTCCGATCAAATGCGCGTTTTCGGTGGCCTCCTCGCGCATCACGTCGATCACGTCGTCGTGCGTCACGATGCCCAGCATACGGTGCTCGTCGTCGACCACCGGAATGGCAAGCAGGTCGTACTTCGCAACCTTTTCGGCCACCTCTTCCTGGTCGTCCAGCGCGTTCATCGTGACCAGATCGCGTTCCATCAACTCGCCCACCCGGGTTCCGGGAGGTCCCATCACCACCGTGCGAAATGAAATCAGCCCGCGAAGATGGTCCTCCTTGTCGACCACGTACAGGTAGTAGATGGTCTCCAGTTCTTCGGCCTGCTCCTGCAGCACCGTTTTGACTTGCTCGACGGGCAAATCTTCGGCGATGCGGGCGAAGGCCGTGGTCATGATGGAGCCGGCGGTCCCCTCGGGATACCGCTGGAGCCGTTGAATGTCGCGGCGCTCCTCGGCGGGGAGAAGCGGCATGAGTTCTTCCACGACGCTCGGCTCGACTTCGTCGAGCAGGTCGACACGATCGTCGGGCGGCAGTTCGCCGATGAAACGCGCGATCTCCGCCCGATCCTCCTGCTCGAGAATCTCGACTTGCTGTTCCGTCGGGAGGAAGCCGAATACCTCCACCCGCAGCGGCATCTCGGCATGCTGGAGAACGGCCCAGGCCTCGTGGCCGCTAAGGCCTTCCATGAACTCGGCGGTCCGTGCCGGGTGGAGCGCCGTGCAGAACTCCTGAAGTCCGGCGGCGTCGTTCTCCTCCAGCATTTCGCGAAGTTCGGGGAGATAGAGGGTGTTGGTCATGGCGAATGGGACCTTGTTTCTCGTGGTTTCATCGGCTGATGCGCGCGCCGCCGCCCTTCATGACGCGTTCGACTTCCGAAAGCGAGGCGGTGGTCGTGTCGCCGGGCGTGGTCATGGCCAGCGCGCCGTGGGCGGCGCCGTATTGGACCGCGGCCTGGGGCCCTTTCTGCTCCATGAGTCCGTAAATCAGACCCGAGGCGAAGCTATCGCCGCCGCCCACGCGATCGTAGATTTCCAGGTTCTCGCGGAGGTCGGCCTCGTAGAACGCGCCGTCGCAGTAAAGAATCGCGCCCCAATCGTTCACCGAGGCGGTCTTTGCGTTGCGGAGCGTGGTGGCGACGGCCGAGAAGTTGGGGAACGTGCCCACCGCTTCTTGGATCATCTTCTTGAAATTCCGCGGGTCGAGCTTCGAGCAGTCCGCGTCGAGCCCCTCCACGTCGAAGCCCAGCGATGCGGAGAAGTCTTCCTCGTTGCCGATCATCACATCGACCAGCGTGGCCAACTCGCGGTTCACCCGGCGGGCCTTCTCCTGTCCGCCAATGTCTTTCCAGAGCGACGGCCGGTAGTTGAGGTCGTACGAGATAACGGTACCATGCTTCTTGGCAATCGTCATCGCCTCGAGGAGCGCGTCGGGGGTCGTGTCGGAAAGTCCGGCGAAAATGCCCCCGGTGTGCAGCCAGCGAACGCCGTGGCGGCCGAAGATGGTTTCCCAGTCGAAATCGCCTTTTCGGATTTGGGCCGCGGCGCTGTGTCCCCGGTCGGAGCAGCCCACGGCCGCGCGCACTCCAAACCCTCGCTCGGTGAAGTTCAGCCCCACGCGCACCGTGCGGCCGATGCCGTCGAAGGGGATCCACCGCACATATTCGGTTGTCACGCCGCCCTGAAAAATGAGGTCTTCCAGCAGTCGGCCCACCGGATTGTCGGGAATGGCGGTTGCCACGGCCGCTCGTTTGCCGAAGCATCGCCGCAGGCCGCGGGCGACGTTGTATTCGCCCCCGCCCTCCCATGCCCGAAAATGCCGCGTCGTATGGATGCGTTCTTCGCCCGGGTCGAGGCGAATCATCACTTCGCCCAGCGACAGGATGTCGTACTTGCACTCTTCGGGAGGTCGCAGTGTCAGGGGTGTCATGGGTTGAGCCTCTGGAGTACGTGTCGGCAAGGGCGAAGGGTTTAGCGCTGCATGCGATGGGCGGAATGGCCGGGCCGCAGCAGTTGCCGACGCCCGGAAGAAACGTAGCCGCTTTGGGTGCAATCGTACGGAACGGGCATCGCCGGCAGAAACGGCGTCTCACGCGTAGCGCATAGCATACAATTCCCACGGGTTTCTACAAGGGGATGGCCGCCCGTCGTCACGCTTCCCGTTTGGGATGGCAGACAGGCCGCACGATCGCTCCGAGTCTGTCGGACCACGGCAGACCGGTGCCCGGGGAGGGGGTTTGGGGGTGTCAACTTGCCCCTCTTCCGTTACTCCGGTATTATTTATT
>CAYPWB010000204.1:0-11113 GCA_964414315.1 uncultured Planctomycetaceae bacterium
GCCCCGGTCGTACGCGGCGCCGTCGCCGCGGAAGTTGGGGTCGAGTACGACGAAATGCAGCCCGCCGTGGTCGAATGAGTAGTACGAGCGACTCGTATCGATGCCCGTGTTCTCAAGCCGCCCGAGCACTTGCGGCTTCGAAAGCGCGTCCATGTTGTGGTTGCCCAGCGCATGGTAGCGAGGGCCGGTGAAGCGGGCGAACTCGTCCTCAATGGCGTCGAGGTACCCGAGCGCATCCTCCTCGGAAGGATGGCGGGCGCCGTCGTTGAAGTCGCCCAGTTCCACCAGAAACGCCACCTTCTCATCGTTCATTCGCTCGACGCATTCTTGCATCTTGGCGAGCGATTGCCGATAGTGCCGCGTGCCGCGCGAGTCGTAGTCGGCGTAATGCGCATCGGTGAGCATGCCGAACCGGAAGGGCGGCGCGTCGTCGGCCTGCGCCCAACGCGGCGCGGTCAGCACGGCAAGCGATGTTAGCACGAAACCGCGACGGGTGACGTGGGGCATGGTTGTCTGCTTTTCATGTTGTGGGTTCGGGCGACGCCGTTCGCGGGCGCGGGCCCGGGGCGCGACCAACGGGCGCAGCCCTATTGGGAGAGGCGTCCACTTCAATACCGCCGATCATCGGCCCAAGTTTCGCGCCGGCCGACCTGCGCAATTCGACGGTAATGCGGCCGTCGGAGTTCACGGTAAATTCTTGGACGGTTCCGCGGAAGCAGCCGCCGGCCGCGGCGACAATGTCGAATTCGCTCAATACCTCCCTGCCGTTGATCAGCACGTCGAACACTCGCTGGCCGGGTTCAACGTCCGGGGTAAGCTCTGCGAAGTGGAGCCGGACGGCGTATTCGCCCTCGATCACCTGTTCGATCGTGATCGTTTCAGTCTTTTCGGCCTCGCGGCCGGAGGCAACGACCCAGGGGACGGTGCCGCCGGAGTCGACGATCGCCGAGGGGTGGCGGCGGTGCGTGCCCGAGGCGTCGTGCCAGGTTTGTCCGCTTGCGTCCACACGGCGTCCCGGGGCGCCGAAATTGATGCCATGCCGTGTCGGGTTGGGCCGAGCGGCGTCGTGGCGAGTCCAGAACTCGATGTTCGGATCGCCCGGCATGTGCACCAGCGCCAGCGATGTTTGATTGGCGTAGCTGCACGTGCAACTTCGGGTGTAGTCGAGCGCGTTGAGCACGCCGTCGGCGGGAATCATATTGGCCGTACATCCCCCTTTGAACCCGCTCAGGTTGCCCGTGCCGCTGTCGTGCTCCAAGTCGAAGTAGCTGGCATAGCCGGAACGGTATAGCAGCAGGTGCTCACTCGCGTTGAGGGTATTGCAGCCGTAGCGGCGGCTGTAGCTCCACTTATCGCGCGCGCCGGTGTGCGGTTGTTCGCGTGCCCAAGTTTCGCCGGTCAACAGGGAGACGGCGTCGCCGGGGCGCCCGGGAATGAGCATGTCGCCGCGAACTGCAGCGGGCAGGAGAAAACCGCCCCGCTCCCAGAGGATGCTGCCGTCGCGGCCGCGGCGGGCGGTGATGTTCCGGGGCTCGTCGCTCAGCCGGCGGCGCATATCCTGGCTGCCGCCTTCGACCAGGATGTCGTGCTCCGCGCTATAGAGCAGGAACGTGCCGAACACGTTGCTGTCGGCTCGCCATCGCGCTTCGCCCGTTTGCAGATCGAGCGCCAGCACCATCGAGGGCTCCTCCGGTGCGCGCCCGCGACGGGCTACCTGCTTGACCGCGTTCTCCGACAGCCCGTCGATGACAAAGACGGTGTCCTTCGTGCTGACGATGGCGTAGTGCCGGAAACCGATGGTTGCCTCACGCTGCCAATACACCCGGCCGCTGCGGCGATCCATGACCACCAGACGGCGGCTCGACGTGCCGCTGTAGCTGTCGGTCCATCCCAGCGCCTGGTCTTCGAAGATGTGCGGCTCATTCGTGGTAACCAGGAAATCGCCCTGGATGCTCATGTGGCCCCAGTCGGGCGCGTCGTTGCCGTACAGTTCGGCCACCGACTTGCCCGGCAGAGAAAACTCGCCAACCGTTTGGCCTGTTGTCGGGTCGAGGCGGTGGATGCGGCCTTCGTAACGCAGGTAGATACTGTCGGGGAGCGTTACGAACGGGCTGCCGATGTAGGTTGCGCCGGGAATGTTCGACATGTACACCTGGTCGCCGGCCTGCCACTGCTGCTCGAGTTCGAGGTCGGTGAACGGGTGGCCGATGCCCGGGAAGCTGCGCTGCCATAGCGGACGGCCGGTATAGACGCAGCGCGCGGCGATGCTCTCCACGCCCAGGAAGACCTGCCGGCCGCCGGCCACCTGCGGCCGCGGCCCGCCGGCATGGCGAGGCAGAATGTTATGGTTGTTCGGCCCGCCGAACCACAGCACGCCCAGCGGCAGTCGTACGCGCTGCTCCCGGGAAAGCAGCGTATTGGCCGGATCGTGATACTGATGCGTCCATTGACCCGCGCCGGCAAGGGGGCCGGCGCGCCGGGCAAAGAGGTGGCCGCGCCGAACTTCCACGGCAACCTGGTCGACGCCGGCCGAGGCCAGCGCCGCGGTCAGGGCCGATTCGGAAACAGTAGCGCCGCCCAGCCAGGCCACGCCGCCGTAGGGGCGCAGCCGGTCGAGTGCGTAGGCCAGTGCTGTCGCGTCATTGCCGATGCCCGCCGCTTTGGCGTCCTCGCTCACCACCATGCTGAACAGATACGGCTGCACGGAGAACGCCGCCGGGTCGGCCTCGATCACCGCCGCCCGCCGTCCGTACATGCCGGCCGCCGCCAACTCGTCGCGCAGCGCCCGAACGCGGGATGGATCGCCCTCCGCCACCACGACGTGCAGATCGCTTTCGAGCAGCAGTTCGCGCAGCAAATCGCCGGAACCGGCGCCGAGCAGGAGGGCATAGCCCGCCGACTCGCCCAGTTCCTTGAGCAGTTCGCGGGCGGTTGACGCCCAAGCAGTGGTGCGCGGCTCGAATGGGGTCGGACGATATTCATGCCGGACCGGTTGCACTTCGGCGGGCCCGAAGCAGTAGAGCTCGCCGTCTTTGGTGGTGACGAACAGGCGGTCGCGGGCGGCCAGTTGTTCGAAGACCTCGCCGTCGATCTGCTTCGCAAGGGCTTCTACCCGATCCTGCAACATTGCGTTGCGGCGGATGCCAAGACCGCCGCCGTCGACGGCGTGGACGGCATAGCCGCCTCGGCCCTTGCTGCCCTGGTAATCGAACCGGCGGACCTTGCCGGTTTGCCGGTCGAGATGCACGGGGTTCGGGCCGCGTCCGGCGGAAACGACCAATTGCTCTTCGTTGGCCGCAAGGTAACCTTGCGGCGAGAGGCCGCCGTAGCCGTCGGCGCCGCCGTGGGGCAATTCCACGTAGTCGGAACCGGTCGTGTCGTTCACCCAAACCACCTCGCCGCGGTCGGCGTCGAGCGCGTAGATGAACACACCGTGCAGCGGCCAAATGCCGGCGGCGAAGTACACCGTGCCGTCCTTGACGACCGGCGCGCCGCGTGCCGCCCAGAAGTTGATGATCCGCTGATTGCCCAGCAGCCGCTGGTCCGACGGCCCGCCGCGGAACTTCCATACCAGCTTTCCCGTTTCGGCATCGACGCAGTACAGGCGCCCGTCGTCGGAAGTGAAATACACCTTGCCGTCCCAAGCGGCGGGCGCCAGCCGCACCGGGCCGTCGGCGAAGAATCGCCACAGCTCGGCGCCGTCGTCGACGCCGTAGGCGGTCACGCTGTCGGTCACGTTCGAGGGCACGAAGATACGGCGGCCCAAGACGACGGGCGAATAGGAGACGTCGAACTCCAGTTTGCCCCGGTCGTCCAATTGGTGCGGCCAGGCGCGTTCGGGCTCAGGAAGTTCCCGCACCCACTGAAGGTGCAAGTCTTCCGCCAGTTCGAGCGGCGTTTCGGCACTGCGGGCGGCGTCGTACCGCCACATCGGCCAGTCGGCGTCGGCCGCCGCACTCGAGGGAGAAGCCGCCGCAAGGGTCAGCGCCACCCCCGCGATCATCAACCGCCAGACGCCTTCCAGCGAGTTCCAGCGTAAAAGTTCCATGATTCCGATCCTCTTGAGGCGAGACGACTTAAGTATACCGTATCGCGTCAGAAGTGGCAAAACCGCGGCAATCGGTGTGATTTGCTTCCGTCGCCCGATGGGATACAATAGCTGAATGTGTTGGGTTGTGTCGTTCACCCCGCCCCCCCGTTCTTTCCTGGGAGAAGACTGTCATGAAACGCCGCGAAATGTTGGTTTCCACCGGAGCCGCCTTCCTGGGGCTCTCGGCCTTTCCGTTCCGTTGGGTCGCCGCCGCCGAGAAGAAGCAGCGCGTCCTCTACTTTACCCGCAGCGCCGGGTTCGAGCATTCGGTCGTACGCCGTCCGGAGGGGCAGCTCTCCCATTCCGAACGCGTGTTCATGGAGATGGGGGAGAAGCACGGGTTCGACGTCGAGTGCAGCAAGGACGGCACCATTTTCGATGGCGACCTGGACAAGTATGACTGCCTGGCGTTCTACACTTCGGGCAATCTGCTGGGCGGGTCGAAGGACGGCGGCGCCCCGATGTCGGCCGAAGGCAAGCAGAAACTGCTCGACGCCATCGAGGCGGGTAAGCCGTTCGTCGGCATCCACGCGGCGACCGACAGCTTCCGGTCCGGCGGTGTCGACCCGTACATCGAAATGATCGGCGGCGAGTTCTCCGGCCATGGGCCGCAGCAGGTTGCCACCATGGGGGTCGCCTCGCCGAAGTTCCCCGGCGTCGAGGGCCTGGGCGACTCGTTCGACCTGAACGACGAGTGGTACGCGTTCCGGAAGTTCAACCCCGACATGCACGTGATCCTCGTCCAAGAGACCGAAGGTATGCGCGGTGCCATGTACAACCGGCCGCCGTTCCCGGCCACCTGGGCTCGCATGCACGGCAAGGGACGCGTCTTCTACACGTCGATGGGCCACCGTGAGGACGTGTGGACCGGCGAGGTGTTCCAGAAGGTCTTTCTGGGCGGACTCGCCTGGGCCCTGGGCAACGTCGATGCCGACGTAACTCCAAACTTCGACAAGGTGACGCCCAAGGGCAACGTGTGACCCCGTCGGTCACCATCGGCCCTCGCCCGCGTCGCGGCCGAGGGCTGCCGCGACGGAGCCTAAGAGCGTATTGAGCCCCTGGCCGGTGACGGCCGAGAAGAGGTGAACCTCGCGCTCGAGGATGCGTGCCAGTTCGTCGCGAACGGCAGCCGCTTCCGGGAGGTCGGCCTTGCTGACGGCGACGATTTCGGGCCGTTGGCCCAGCGCCGGGTTGTACTGCACGAGTTCTTCGCGGATCGCCTGGTAGTTCCGGGCCGGATCGGTGCCGTCGAGCGGCTGCGGGTCGACCAGATGCACCAGGATGCCCGCCCGCTCGATGTGCCTGAGGAACTCGTGCCCCAGTCCGGCGCCGGCGTGCGCGCCTTCGATCAGGCCGGGGATGTCGGCTAAGATAAACGAGCGGTCGGCGTCGATTTGTACGCGTCCGAGGTTCGGCCGCTTGGTGGTGAACGGGTAGTTGGCAATTTCGGGCCGAGCCCGACTGAGACGGCTCAACAGCGTGCTCTTGCCGGCGTTCGGCTTGCCCACCAGACCGACGTCGGCAATCACCTTCAGCTCAAGGCGAATCCGGCGTTCCTCGCCGGGGTCGCCGCGGGTGAACTCGCGCGGGGCGCGGTGGGTGGGTGTTTTGAAGCGGGTGTTTCCCTTGCCGCCCTTCCCGCCACGGGCAACGTTCACCTGCTCGCCCGGAGCAGACAGGTCCTTCAGAACGAACCCGCCCTCGACGTCGACCACTACCGTGCCGGGCGGTATGCGA
Organism: uncultured Planctomycetaceae bacterium; assembly: GCA_964414315.1. Taxonomy (GTDB): domain Bacteria; phylum Planctomycetota; class Planctomycetia; order Pirellulales; family Thermoguttaceae; genus PWXP01. The sequence continues at coordinate 5,828 of CAYPWB010000204.1, forward strand.
ATGTTCAGATCGGGCGCGGCGCGGCCGTGGCGGCCCGAGCCTTCGCCATGGTGGCCGCTCTTCGCGTGCCACGTCTTGCGGTGCGCCAGGGCGCTAAGACTATCGACCCCTTCTTCCGCCACAAGGATGACGCTTCCGCCGTCACCGCCGTCGCCGCCATCGGGCCCGCCGCGCGGAACGTATTTTTCACGGCGGAACGACACACACCCGTCGCCGCCGCGACCGCCTGCCACCTCAATTTCGACCTGGTCGACGAACATGGGTGGCGGTCAGAGTGCCCCAACGACGCTCACGCGTCGGCCGCCGCGTTCGAACCGCACATAGCCGTCGGTGAGGGCGTAGAGGGTGTAGTCATTCCCACACCCCACCCCCTTTCCGGGGTGAAACTTGGTGCCGCACTGGCGGACGAGAATGTTGCCGGCACGGACTTCCTGGCCGCCGAAACGCTTGACACCGCGGCGTTGGGCATTGCTGTCGCGACCGTTCCGGCTGGAACCTTGACCTTTTTTGTGGGCCATGAGGACGTTCTCCTTATGAGTCGAAGCCGCCCGATTCGGGGCATTTTGGATTGCGGAATCCTTCCTTTTACCGCCAAACCCACTCGTAGTCAAGAGCCCCCGGGGCACCGAACCGAACCTGGCTTTCCTCTACGATGAATTCGTCTCCCGGCCGCCAGAAATTGAGCTTCAGCGTTTTTCGCGAAAGCCGGCGGCCCTTGCCCAGCGGGTCGCCCTTCTGGAACGAGCCCGGCTCGTCGCGCCAGCGATAGGCGTTGGTCAAACCACCGACGTAAACGGAGAAGTAATTCGTCCGGGGGTCGATGTCGACCCAGGTGGCGACCCCCCAAACCGTTTCACCGGGCTGGATCGTCTGCTGGCTCATCTCCACCGTATTCAGAAACCGCTGGTTCCGATCTTCCCGCATACGAATCGGACCCATCGCCACCGGGATCAACCGTGCCGGGTACACCTTCTCGAACCGTGGAACCTCCAGGAGAAACTTCGGGGCGAACTTCAGGGGCCGCGCAACCTCCTCCACCTCCCACGTGCCGTCTTCCTGCCGCACCGGATGCAGGACCTTCTCACTGTTGGTGACCGAGTACACGAGGTACCAGACGAGTTTGCGCTGCATGCGTTCGGTTTCGGGCTGGGGGATGTCGACCCAAATCATCCGCATGACCTTGAACTGGAACTCCAGGCCCCAAATATCCCGACGGAACGCCGTATCCTTCGCCCACTCGAAATCGGGATCGACGGCCAGCAGTTCGACCACGTCGTGCCGGCTGAACGTGTCCTCGACCAGCAATTCCGGCGGAACCTTTTTCATCACACCGGGGGCAAGACGCCGACCGCCCGACCCCGCCGGCCGCTCCTCTTGGCCGAAGGACGGCAAGTACGGCCAACAGACGGCCAGAAAGACACCGAGCCATACGGGAATACGTGTTCGAGAGATCATAGATGCGCTCGTAAGGTTCCGGAGGACAGCACACGGGCATACCGGGGCCGTGCGTTGCAGCACGCCCGGCAAGCGACACAACAGGCCTTGCAGTCTAGTATAGTCGGAAGAGTCGCGGGGCGTCAAGAAAATCCACCCCCTTCGGAGTAGGGCTTCGATTCGGCAGCCATCGGCGGACCGGGGAGAGGCCCGGCGGCCCCGAACGGCCTCATTAGCCATGGCCTATATTGCGAATTTTGCACATCGCCTCGCGGCCACGCAAGCGAGAATCCTGCGACCGGCAAAACCGCTACAACCGCGTCAAGATGCGCACTTCTCGCCGGCTTTATCGATTCGTCCGATACCGGCGTCAAGATACGCATAGGTGAAATACGAAGAATACACTAGCGAGGACGGATAGGAAATATCCGACACCCGCCGCCACTTCGCTCGATAGCTTGGGGGAATTCCCACTGTCGGCTAAACCGCGCGAAGCGCAATGCCAAAGCGACTCAAGACTGCGCGGCGTCCAGGCCGTGTGCCGGCAACCGGGTTTTCGCTCCCGGGGGGCCTTCTGGGGGCCGAGCCGGATGTGGAACTGGGCGTCCGCAGTCTCGTTTCGTGCGCCCAGGCGACCGGGCGGTCCCCTGCCGCCGGCCGGTGCGGAAAGGCCGTGCGGCGGCGTTTCTGTCGCGTCGTTGTTCCCGTTTCCACGGGCCGTCTTGCAACCCGCCCGCAACCTCCTACACTGAAGTCGTGGTTGGGGGCGTCTCCCGACCATGCCGCCGGGGCGTTCCCGGCAAGACGCGTTGCGAGAGCAGCCGGCGGAAGTCGACCGGCGAAACCGGGCAGGCGCCTTCTGTACTACTGGCCCCAAACATCGTGAACTTTTTCACGAAGTTCTGACCCTGACTTCGAGCGGAATCTCGCATTGGTTGGCGGCCCTGCCGCCCGGTGCAAAGCCGCCCCAGGGCCGATCGGACAGAAGGCGGGGTTTCGGTTTCCTTCCGAACGGCTGCTCGCCTTGGCCTGCGTGTTCGTCGGGCGGGTTTCTCCGGCGACGCTCCGGCCGCAACCAGGGAGGATCGACCCATGAAGACACGTCCCGTCTATTCCGGTTGCAGTTGCTGTTCGATGTCGCGCCGCGACTTCCTTGCCGCCACGGGCTGCGGCGCCGCCTGCGCGGGCGTGCTGGGCGCCGTGGCTGCCCCGACGCCGGTTCGGGCCTTCGCCGAGGACGCGAAGTTCCGGGTCCGGGTCATCTACGCGCTGCACGCCGACGTGCAACCCCGGCCCGACTGGCCGAACGTCGGCTACGATTTCCGGCCCGTCATGGAACGAACCACCGCGGCACTCCGGCAGGGTTGCCCGCAACTGGAGTTCACCACGGCGAAGGCCTCCGGGCCGGACGAGGCCGCTGCGATCGTCGAGGCCGACAAGACGGCCGACATCGACGGGTACATCGTCGTACAAATGAACTGCTGGAATCGCGTCATTCAAACGGTCGTCGCCACCGGCAAGCCGACCCTTTATGCCGACTTTCTTTATGCCGGCAGCGGTGGGTTCCTGGTATACAATGCCGGTTTTCTGCGGCGGGGGTTGGAAAACTACGGCTTCGTTTCGTCGCAGCGGCCGGAGGACCTTGTGGCCGCCGCCCGCTGCTTCGACATCGTCCGCAAGGGCGGCACCGTTGCCGAGTTCGCCGCCGCCACGGCCAAGGTGCGCCGCGAACGCACGGCTGAGTCCGGCGATGCGCCTCCGAAGCCCGACGACCTCGACCTGATGTCGGTTTCCGATTGCCTCGAAAGGGTCAAGGGCGCGAAGATTCTCGCCGTCGAGAAGGGATGGCTCGACCTTGCGAAACTGGGCACCGACGCCACCGCCGGCATCGAATGCGTCAATGTCCCATTCGCCGAAGTGAACGCGGCATGGGAAGCCGCCGACCGCGATCAGGCCGCCGAAATCGCCGCCCGCTGGCGGCAGAGCGCGAAGGTGGTCGAGGGCGTCGAGCAGGAAACGCTCGTCAAGTCGGCCGCCATGTACCTCGCCCAGAAAGCCGTGATGAAGAAGCACGGCGCTTTGGCCATCACGATCAACTGCCTGGGCGGCTTCTACGGCGGGCATATTCACGCCTACCCGTGCCTCGGCTTCCACGAGCTGCTCAACGAAGGGCTCGTCGGCGCGTGTGAGTGCGATACCCGCTCGACCTTCACCATGGCCATGGTGACCGCCTTGACGAACGGGCGGCCCGGCTATATCTCCGATCCGGTCATCGACACGTCGACCAACCAGATCATTTACGCGCACTGCGTTGCGACGAACAAGCCGTTCGGGCCCCAAGGGCCGTCCAACCCGTTCGAAATCCTCACGCACTCCGAGGACCGGCAAGGCGCTTCGGTCCGCTCGATCCTTCCGGTCGGCTACATGACCACTTCGCTGGAGTTCGCCCCGGACCGGAAACAAATCTTGTTCCATCAGGCGAAGGCGGTCGACAACATCCCGGAGGACCGGGCGTGCCGCACGAAGTTGGCCGCCGAGCCGGTGGGCGACATCGAAAAGCTATTCGGCCACTGGGACCGCTGGGGTTGGCACCGCGTGACCTACTACGGCGACTTGAAACAGCCGATTTTCGCCTTGGCCGACGCCCTCGGCTGGGAAGTGATCGAGGAGGCCTGACGCCAGGAGTTTCTTAAGTCATTGCACGGAAAGACTTTAGGCGTTTCGGTGGGTTCGAAACGGGGTTGCCGGGCGGCGCGCAGGTGCCTTGCGCCCGTACGCTGCCGGTAATCTCCTTGAAATCCGTCGGCCGGACAACTACCATAAGGGTAGCGCACGTCATGGTCGCCGGTCGGCCGAAGGTCGGCTCGGGGAGGATTGTCGCCCGGCGTCGGTCTCGGCGCACGGATATTAGGGCGCGGAAACCCGCGCCGCGCGAACCGAAATGTTCTGCCCTCGGAAGCCCTTGTTGAGAAAAGGTTGGGAGTCATGAATCGAACCATTGCGTTACTGATCGGATCGGTCCTGTTGATCGGCGCTGTCTGGACACCCGCCGTGCCGGCTCAGAACGCCGTGCTGGCCGAGATGTACGGCAGCGGGGTCCACGCGTACTTCGCGCAGGATTACATGCGGGCGCATGAGCTGCTGAGCGAAGCCATTCGCGGCGGCACCGACGATCCGCGATGTTACTACTTTCGCGGACTGGTCTTGGAACGGCTGGGCCGACCGGACGAGGCCGCCGAAGACTTCGCCAAGGGCGCCGAGTTGGAAGCCAAAGATGTCAATCGGGCCTACAACGTAGGCCGGGCCTTGCAACGCGTGCAGGGCGACATTCGATTGGAACTCGAACGCTACCGCGTCGAAGCGAGGATGGCGGTCTTGGAGCGGGCGCAGGAAATCGAGCGCGTTCGCTACGAACAACTGCGTGAACAAGAGCAGGGCTTCACTCGGGAGCAGATCGATCCGGCCGCAACCGGCCCCGATGCTCAGCCTTTCGAATTGGGCCCGGTGGAACAACCGCCGGCAGAACCGGCCGTCGAGCCCGACGCCGGCCCCGGTGTGGAGCCGGCCGATGGTGACCCCTTCGGCGCCGAGCCCGCCATGGAGCCGGAAGATGAGCCAGCGGCCGAGGATCCCTTCGGCGCCGAGCCTGCGGAACCCGAAGACGAGCCGGCGGCCGACGATCCGTTCGGTGCCGAGCCCGCCGAGCCGGCCATGGAGCCGGAAGACGAGCCCGCAGCCGACGATCCGTTTGGTGCCGAGCCTGCGGAACCGGCTATGGAACCCGAAGACGAGCCGGCGGCCGACGATCCGTTCGGCGCGGAACCTGCCGAGCCGGCCATGGAGCCGGAAGAC
>CAYPWB010000205.1:0-8883 GCA_964414315.1 uncultured Planctomycetaceae bacterium
AGGCACGCTCCGTCGTGCCGTCCGCTTTAGCAGGCAGAATGCAGACGTTCGGCTAAATGGCTTGCACCCAGAAAGGGAAGAACCAGTCCCGCTCGGCTCGCGGGACCTACAAGCCGCCGCCGTCGCTCGGGCCGGTACCCGGTTCATGTTCTTTCACCATCGCCAGTTCAAGGAGTTTCCCATGAAGTCGATCCGAATTGTGTTGACCGGTTGCGTTGCGTGCGGTTTGGTTGTCGGTTGCCTTGGCCGGGCCTCCGCCGAGGACGAAGCCGGATGGAAGCCGCTGATGGACGGCAGAACCTTGGCCGGATGGCACACCAACGGCGAAGGCGAGTGGACGGTCGAGGACGGCGCGTTCGTCGGCCGGGCGAACAACACCGCGCTGTACGGGCATCTCGTTTCCGACGATACCTTCCAGGACTTCACCGTCCGGTTCAAGTTCCAGTGCACCAGCGGCGACAGCGGATTCTTCATCCGCACCAAAATGGAGGAGCCCGACAAAACGCTCGGCCTGCAAATCCAGGTCGGTCCCCCGGGCACCGGCACCGGCGGCATTTACGAAAGCTACGGCCGCGGCTGGCTGCAGCGCCCCACCCGCGAGGAAGAAAAGGAGTTCTACAACGAGGACGGATGGAACGAAATGGTCATCTCGGCCCACGGCAACCGGGTGGTGGTCGAAGTGAACGGCGAGAAGACGGCCGACGTGACCGACGACAAGATCGAGCAGAAGCCCGGCGTGTTCGCCCTGCAAATGCACAGCCGCACCAACACCGTGACCAAGTTCAAGGATATCGAAATACGGTAACCGTTGACGGGGACTGTCCCAATTTTCGCGGCACAAAGGGAGTTCTTGCCTGGTCATCCACCGTTTCCGTCGCGAAAATGGGACTGTCCCCTTCGCGTGGAGCGGAGAAAACTGCCCGCGCCGCCCCGTGAACAGTTACGAAACACGAAAGCAGTACAAATAATGATGGCCGGTAAACGCTTGGGTTTCTCCCTGCTCGCCTTCGCGGCGCTGTGGCTATTTGCCGTGCCGGGGCACGCGGCCGAGCCGGACCGCGCGGAACTGCTGCGCCGTGCGCAGCGAATCGTCTTCCTCGGCGATAGCATCACTGCCGGCGGCGGCTACGTGGCCAACTTCGACGCCTGGCTGCTCACGCAGAAGCTCGATCCGCCGCCGTTGGTCGTCAACATGGGGCTGTCGAGCGAAACCGTTTCGGGCCTGAGCGAGGAAGGGCACGCGGGGGGCAAGTTCCCGCGGCCCGACCTGGCCGAACGCCTCGACCGCGTGCTCGCGCTGGCGAAGCCCGACCTGGTGTTCGCCTGCTACGGCATCAATTGCGGCATCTATGAACCGTTCGCGGAAGAACGCTTCCGGCGTTACCGGGAGGGGATATCCCACTTGAAACGCAAGGTGGAGGCCGCCGGCGGGAAGCTGGTTCTCATCACGCCGCCCTCGTACGACGACCGCCGGGCGGGGAAGCCGTTCTCGTACAACGCCGTGCTCGATCGCTACTCGCAGTGGCTGCTGTCCCGGCGGGCCGACGGCTGGCACGTGATCGACCTGCACGGCCCGATGACCGCCGAGCTTGCCCGCCGCCGGCAGGCCGATCCCGACTTCACCTTCCAGCCCGACGCGGTGCATCCGAACGAAGAAGGCCACTGGTTCATGGCGCGGCGTCTGATCGACTGGTTCGGCGACGCCGAGGCGGCCCGCGCCGAGTCGCCCGAGGCCATGCTCGAAGCACGCGGCATTCCGCCGGAGGCGATGAAGCTCATCCGGCGGCGGATGGCCGTCCTGCGCGACGCGTACGTTGCCGCGGCCGGCCACAAGCGTCCCGGTGTGCGCCCCGGCCTGCCCGTGCCCGACGCCCACGAAAAGGCCCGCGAACTGACCGTGCAGCTTCGCACCAGCCGTCAACCGGAAAAAGACTCCCGTCCCCTTTTCTAGGCCTTTTCTACGGGGACTGATGCCGGCAGTGCTTCATCTCCAAACGTCTGGCTAATGGGCGACTGCATTGACACGATTCAGCGGGTTGGGTAGGTTTTGGGGTGTAAAAACAGTGAACTGCCGGGCTACTGGCGTACATCAAGAAGCGTGCCGGCCGAAGAAGGATCCTTCCGGTTGCCCCAGGGCACCCTGCGCGTGGCCCTGCCGTGGCGGCTAGCAATCCTGGGGCATGACGGCCCCTCGTGGAGCGAAGCAATGACGCTTATGGAGGTAATGAATCGCCACCGCGTGGAGGAACTCAAAGCGGTGGCCAGACGACTGGGGTTGCCGAAGGCGATCACTCGCAAGGCCGACATCGTTCGCGCCGTTGGCCACTACCTCGACGAGGACCTGGAGGGCCTGTTGGGCCACTTGAGCGATCAGGAGCGATGGTTGTTCGCCGAGGCAGCCCATCAGGCAGGGCGCGTTTCGCTACGGACGTTCGCGGCGAAATACGGAAGCAGTATCACTCGCGCCAGCTTGTCAGCCCGGAATGGCGAGGCATCCTTGCCCGGTGTGCTCTTCGATCGCGACGAGGTCACTGGCGAGCTGTGCCTCCCCCAGGACCTCGCCCAACGGCTCCGAGGTCTTTTGCCCAAACCGCCGGCGTCCGTGGTCAACACGGTGGACCCGATTCCCGCCGTGTTGAATATGGGTGCCGATCACTCCTGTCGCGACGCCGAACAGCGTCCCGTGCACGTCTTCGAGGGCGAGAAGACGGTCTTTGCCGAACTACGGCGGGTGTTGAACCTGGTTCAGGCTGGTAAGGTTCGCATCCAGGACAAGAGCCGGCGACCGACGGGCGCGGCCGTTCGGCTGCTGACCACCGCCATGGTCGTGCCGGACTTCGATCTCGAATTGCCTGCCGAGCAGCGCGACCAATACACCGAAACGGCCGGCCCGGTCCGTGCCCATGCCTGGGGTGTGCTGGTGCAGCAATGCGGTTGGGCCAAGGCTCGCGGTAGTGCGCTGGTCTTGACCAAGGCGGGAAAAGATCTCCTCAGCGGCGCGTCGCCCGCGGCCTTCCGCGAAGGGTTCCAACGCTTCGTAGTCGACGATCGGTTCGATGAGCTGAATCGCATCAATCATATTCGCGGCCAAACGGGGAAGGCCAAGCGGTATATGACGCCCCCCTCCCTGCGGCGCGACGCCATCTGCGAGAGCATGGGCGATTGGCCTCTCGGGCAATGGATAGCTGTCGACGAGGCTTTTCGTTTCCTTGCCGCCTCGGGCAGGGAGTTGGACGTTACCGATGCTCCCTATTACCTTTACTTCGCGGAATTGCAGTACGGGAGTCTGGCGGGCGCCGGCGACGACATCGAGCGGCAGTACCTGCGAGCGTGCCTCATGGAATCCCTCGCAACCTTGGGCATCGTCGATATTGCGTATGTCTACCCCGAGGGGCTGTGGCCGGAACTGGGCGACTCATGGGGCATCGACGCGCTGGACTTCTGTGGTCGCTACGACGGCCTGTTGTACGTACGGTTGTCCTCCTTGGGCGCGTACTGCTTGGGCATCGCCGATGACTACGAGCCGCCCGCGGCAGAGCAACGCAATCTGCTGAAAGTGCTGGCCAACCGCGAGTTGGCCGTCAGCGGCAGCGCCCCGTTGAGCCCGGCCGACCGAGCCAGCCTGGAGTTGTTCGCCAAACAGACGAGCGACCATTTGTGGAGCCTCGACCCGCAACGCATCCTGGATTACGTCGAAAGCGGCGGTGCGTTCGAGGATGTGACGCGTTTCCTCACGCAGAACAGCGGGGAAGCCATCCCCCACACCGTCGAAGTCTTCCTTAATGACTTGGCGGGGAAGCTCGACGCAGTGCGTGGTATCGAGCGGGCGATTCTCGTGGAAATGGCCGATGCCGAGGTCGCGGCCCGCGTGGCCCACGACCGGCGGACGAAATCCCTGTGCCGCCTGGCCGCGGGCTCGTACGCCGTTGTGCCCGAAAAGAACGAGCAAGCGTTTCGTAGCGCGATGAAGAAATTGGGATACATCGTACCGCGATGACCACGCACAACCCCCAGAACCCGCTGATCGTACAGGGCGACCACACCGTGCTGGTTGAGGTCGACAGCCCGCGCTATGAGGCGGCCCGCGACGACCTGGCACGCTTCGCCGAGTTGGTCAAGTCGCCCGAGCACATCCACACCTACCGGATCACGCCGCTGTCGATTTGGAACGCGTGCGCGGCGGGAATCGACACGACCGAGATCGTTCAAACGCTCCAGGAGTTCTCCAAGTACGACGTGCCGCGGCACGTGAGCGTCGAGATTCGCGAATACGCTTCGCGCTACGGGCGGCTGCGACTGGAACGGGACGAGGGCGGGTTGGTCCTCCGAGCGGCCGACCAGCCTTTGGCCGAGGAGATCAGTCGGAACAAGCACGTAGCGCCGCTTCTTGCGTCGCGCCTTTCGCCGGCAGAGTTCCGTGTGGAACCGGCCGCCCGCGGGCGCATCAAGCAGGCACTCGTGAAGATCGGTTTTCCCGCCGAGGATCTGGCCGGATACCGCGAGGGCGAGCCGCTTCCGATCGGGCTGCGCGCGCACACGGCTTCGGGCGATCCCTTCGCGCTACGGCACTATCAAGCGGACGCGGCCAAGGTGTTTCATGCCGGCGGCACCGCGCGAGGCGGTTCCGGCGTCGTCGTCCTGCCTTGCGGGGCAGGCAAGACCATCGTCGGCATGGCCTGCATGGCGGAAGTCCAATCGTCCACCCTGGTACTGACCACGGGCGTGACCGCCACCCGTCAATGGATTGCGGAAATGCTCGACAAGACCACACTCCAGGCGGATCAGGTGGGCGAGTACAGCGGTTCGACGAAAGACATCCGCCCCGTGACCGTGGCTACCTACAACATTATGACCTGGCGGTCGAGGAATGACGCCGAGTTTGTCCACCTGCAACTGTTCGACCAGCGAAAGTGGGGTCTGATTATCTACGACGAAGTTCACCTGCTGCCCGCGCCGGTCTTCCAGGTAACGGCCGGTCTGCAGGCCATGCGCCGGCTGGGGCTGACGGCCACGCTCGTGCGTGAGGACGGTCGCGAAGACGACGTGTTTGCTCTGATCGGTCCGAAGAAGGTCGATGTGCCCTGGAAGGTCTTGGAAGGGGAGGGCTGGATCGCCACGGCCGCCTGCACCGAGATACGTTTGCCGCTCCCCGAGGAACTGCGAATGCCTTATGCCGTCGCCGACGCTCGGAAGAAGTTTCGTCTCGCGTCGGAGAATCCCGCCAAGCTGGCTGCCGTACAAAAGATCCTCGAACGCCACCCGGACGAGCCGACCTTGATTATCAGCATGTATGTCGACCAGATCAAGCAGATTGCGGTGGAGTTGGGAATACCCGTGCTAACCGGGACGACGGCGCAGCGCAAGCGAGATGCGATTTACGAGGACTTCAAAGCCGGGCGCGTCAGCGTGCTGGCGGTCTCGAAGATTGCCAACTTCGCCGTGGACCTGCCCGACGCCGCGGTAGCCATCCAGGTTTCCGGCACGTTCGGCTCGCGGCAGGAAGAGGCGCAGCGGCTCGGGCGTATCCTGCGGCCCAAACCGGGCGCCAACCAGGCCCACTTCTACACCATTGTCACGCGCGATACGGTCGAGCAGGACTTCGCCCTGAAGCGGCAGCTCTTCCTGTGCGAACAGGGCTATGCCTACGAAATACTCGACTCGGGGGAAGACGGCGGAGAAACATGAAGCTGATCGAGATCGACTGGCACGACTTCTTCCGTCGCCTGGAGGTGTGGCAGCGGCTTTCCACGCCGGCGCGGGCGGCCTTTGCGAGAATGCAGCCGAGCCAGCCGCAGTCACTCACGAAGTTCATGGGCGACCATCCTATTCTGGTGGAAGCGGGCTTCCTGACGTTGAACAAAGGCGGAAAGAATCTGCGCGTCAACAAGGAATGCTGGCCCTTCGTCAAAACGCTTCGACTGATCGTCGGCGACGACCTGCTCGGTAATGCCTGCTTCAAGGCGATGCACAAGTACGTCACCTATCAACTCCATGTGAACCAGCGCGAGGCACTTTGTGCAAGCATGGGGCTGAACCGATGGCAGACGGAGGAACTCATCCAGTTGGCCATGTCGGTCCGATGGCTGGAAACGTTCCTCGCGCTGAGCGAGTCCGACGTGACGGCCAGGGAAGTGCCGTCGGAGCAGCCTTCGTATTCGACGTGGTCGTCATTGCGACATTCCCGGACAAAGCCGCTTCCGAAACGCCCGGCCGTTCCGCTTGAAACGATGAAGGCGGTCGTTCGCCGCTTCATAGCGTGCCCCGAGCCGATACCCATCGCGGAACTTCCATCGCGCATGCCGGAACTATCGGCGGACACGCTCGTGGGAGCCGTGGCAATGGGCGTGGATCGGTTGCTGTTGTTCCCGGGAGTGCGGCATGACGACATGACGCTGGTGCTGGGTTTGTGGCCGTCCATTACGCAGCGATTGCACCAGCCCAAGCCCACGATCCCCACGGCGGTCCAGCCGGAGCAAACGTTCCACGGCGCCTATTTGCTGGAGGACATGACCACGGTGCTGGTGGCTGCCTCGGGCAAGCCGATTCGGCTGCGCTGCAACGACCTGGCGATCTTCGCACAGACGGCCCGGGAGATCGCGGCCAACCTGATGCCCGTGCCGCAGTGGGTCGGCCTGCCGGGCAAGTCGGCGGTACGCGCCCGCATCGATGCTGCCACGCGCTGGCTACGCGCGATGAAACTGCTGCGTTACCGTTCCAAAGGGGGTTCCCCGCAACTGGAACCCACGCGCCGTGCCGCCGAATGGCTTTCGCATACGCCCAAGAGTCGGCTCAAGACCATTCTCGACAGCATTCGGCCCGAACTGTCGGCCCAGCCATCGCTCGAACGTTTCCCGCGGCTCGATGACGATGAGGAGGGAGTCTACTTCGACGGCTATGACCTGTCGCGATCGCCGCGAACGGCGTTCTTGCCTTTCCGGATGGAGTTGGCGACATACTCCCCGACAATCCCGGAAATGACCGCTGCGCTGGCGACGGCGTTCGGCACGGTTCCCGAAGGGCACTTCTGGCCCGTCGATGCCTTTCTTGTATGGCGCAGCCAGGAGCAAAATCCGCGGCAGAAGGCCTGCTCGGCGGCTAGGAGCCGCCATGCGTACCGGGCAATGACCGATGAGGTTCTGGAGAGACAATGGGCGCAGAACCTCGCCGACTTCCTGCATTTGCGGCTCGTGCCGCTGGGCGGGGCGCGCTTGGGAACCGCCAGGGACGCAACTTGTTTCACGCTCACCGCCGCCGGCCGCTACCTGCTGGGGCTCGCCGAGGACTTCGATTACGGTCACGATCACGATGCGCAGAGGGCGTTGGTCGTGCAGCCAAACTTCGAAATCGTCTTCCTCTCGCCATCGCCGTTGGCCGAGGCGACCCTGGCCCGTTTTGCCGAACGCAAGGGATGCGGCATCGGCGCCCTGTTTGGAATCACCAAGAAGTCGATCCTTGCCGCCGCAGGCAGCGGCATGACCGCGGCCCAGGTCTTGGACAGCCTTGAGCGGCTCTCGGCAAAACCCATCCCGGCCAATGTGGCACGGGAGATTGCCGGGTGGTTTGATCAATGCCGATCGATCGCAGTCCGTTCGGCGGTATTGATCCATTGTCCCGACGCCGATACCGCCGCCCGCGTCGTGGCGGTCGGCGGCAAACAAGCGACTGCACTGACCGACACCGTCGTGGAACTGGCCGACACGAAGGCCAAGACCGCGGTGCTCCGCAAACTTCGTGGATTAGGGATATTCAACCGGAAGTCGCCGCAAGGCTCAGGGTCGGAGCGTGAATAGAGTAGCAAGGACCGTTTCCGCCAGAACTCAAAAGGAATCACTCCCATGAACTACCGAACCCTGGGACGAACCGGCTGGCAGGTCAGCGAAATCGGTTACGGCATGTGGGGGATGGCCGGCTGGACGGGCTCGGACGACGACGAGTCGCTCCAGTCGCTCGACCTGGCGATCGAACTGGGCTGCAACTTCTTCGATACGGCCCTGGCCTACGGTGAGGGGCGCAGCGAGCGGCTGCTCGGGCAGACGCTCGCCCGGCATCCCGGCCGAAGGCTCTACAAGGCCACGAAAATCCCGCCCAAGAACCGCCGGTGGCCCTCCGAGCGCGGCGCTCGGCTCGACGACGTGTTCCCGCCGGAGTACATTCGCCGCGCCACCGAGAAGAGCCTCGAAAACCTGCGGCTCGATTACGTCGACCTCCAGCAGTTCCACGTGTGGGAGGACGCCTGGGCGAACGACGAGCGATGGCAGCGGGCCGTCGACGATCTGAAGCGCGAGGGCCTGATCCGGGCCGTCGGCATTAGCGTGAATCGCTGGGAGCCGTGGAACGTGCTCGACACGCTCCGCACCGGGCTGATCGACGTCGTGCAGGTCATTTACAACATCTTCGACCAGGCGCCCGAGGACCAACTGTTCCCGCTGTGCGAAGAACTGAACGTGGGCGTGATCGCCCGCGTGCCGTTCGACGAAGGGACGCTTACCGGAACGCTCACGCCCGACACCCGCTGGCCCGCCGGCGACTGGCGCAACACCTACTTCGTGCCGGAGAACCTCGCGGCCAGCGTCGAGCGGGCGGAGCGGCTGAAGCCGCTGGTTCCGCCGGGCATGACCATGGCCGAGTTGGCCCTGCGCTGGATCCAGGAAAACCCGACGGTAAGCACCACCATTCCCGGCATGCGCAAGGAGCCGCACGTTCGCGCGAACCTGGCAACAAGCGACGCCGGCCCGCTCCCGCCGGAACTGGTCGAGGAGCTGCGCCGCCACCGCTGGGACCGCACGCCGACCGAATGGTCGCAGTAGACGCGGCCCTCCGGCCCGGCCGGCCCGGGGAGTCGAATCTCCTTGTTGCACTCAAATGGCAGCCTGCGTCCTTCAC
>CAYPWB010000205.1:8983-11084 GCA_964414315.1 uncultured Planctomycetaceae bacterium
ATGCCGGTATATTCACGGCATCATGGATGCTCCGCCAGAAATCCGGCAACTTGTCGAGCGGTTCCAACTGCACCGCGAGGCCTATCGGTCGGCGCACTACAACGAAACCCAGGTCCGCCGCGAGTTCGTCGACCCGTTCTTCAAGGCGCTCGGCTGGGACGTCGACAACGAGCAGGGCTACGCCGAAGCCTACAAGGACGTCATCCACGAGGATGCGCTGAAGTTCGGCGGCAGCACGAAGGCGCCCGACTACTGCTTCCGTATCGGCGGGGTGCGGAAATACTTCGTCGAAACCAAACGACCGTCGGTCAATCTCAAGGCCGACCCCGAGCCCGCCTATCAGCTTCGCCGGTATGCGTGGTCGGCCAAGCTGCCGCTGTCGATCCTCACCGACTTCGAGGAGTTCAGCGTCTACAACTGCCGGGTGCGGCCCCAGAAGACCGACAAGGCGTCGAAAGAGCGGGTGCTGTACGTCACGTTCGACGAGTACCTCGACCGCTGGGACGAGATCGCCGCCGTCTTCTCCCGCGAGGCCATTCTGCGGGGCGCGTTCGACAAATACGCCGAGTCGAAGAAGAAGCGCGGCACGGCCGAGGTCGACGAGGCGTTCCTCAAGGAAATCGAAGGCTGGCGCGAGGTGCTCGCCCGCAACCTCGCGCTGCGCAACCCCGGCCTGTCGCAACGAGAACTCAATTACGCGGTGCAGAAGACGATCGACCGGATCATCTTCCTGCGCATTTGCGAGGACCGGGGCATCGAGCCGGCCGACCGGCTGCGGGGTGTGACCAACGGGCCGAACCTCTACCCGCGACTGTGCGAAGTGTTCCGCGCCGCCGACGACCGGTACAACTCGGGCCTGTTCCACTTTCAAAGTGAGAAGGGGCGGCCGGAAGACGTCGACGAGTGGACCCTCGCGCTGGCCGTCGACGACAAGCCGCTCAAAGAGATCATCACCGGGCTGTACTACCCCGACAGCCCCTACGAGTTCTCGGTGCTGCCGGCCGACATTCTCGGGCAGGTGTACGAGCAGTTCCTGGGCAAGGTGATCCGGCTGACGAAGGGGCACCAGGCCCGGGTCGAGGAAAAGCCGGAGGTGCGCAAAGCGGGCGGCGTGTACTACACGCCCACGTACATCGTCGATTACATTGTCGAGAACACGGTCGGGAAGCTGCTCGAAGGCAAGACGGCCTACGACGTGGCCGCGCGCACCAAGGCCTGGCGCCCGGCCAAACAGGGCCGGCCCCTGGCCGTGCTCGACCCGGCCTGCGGCTCCGGCTCGTTCCTCATCGGCGCCTACCAGTACCTGCTCGACTGGTATCGCGACTGGTACGCCGCCAACGACCCCGACCACTGGCTCCGCCTCAAAGAACCGACCATCTGCGAAACAGTCCCCAACCTCCCCTCTCCCTCCGGGAGAGGGGCCGGGGGTGAGGGCCAACTCCCCTCTCCATCCGAGACAGCGGCCGGGGGTGAGGGCCTCCCAAACCTCCCCTCGCCCTCCGGGAGAGGGGCCGGGGGTGAGGGCCTTTCACGTGAGGGCCTCGCGACCACCCCCACCAACCCTCCACTCCCACCCGATCTGCTCGAATTCGCGCGCCAACTCCGCCGTCGTCAGACCGACGCCGAAACCCTCATGTGGGCCCTGATACGCAATCGGCGCCTCGGCGGTCTGAAGTTCCGGCGCCAGCATCCCGTCCCGCCCTATGTGCTCGATTTCTACTGCCACGAGGCGAAGCTGGCCATCGAGTTGGACGGCGGCCAGCACAATAGCCCGGATGAGCGGGCCCGTGACGAACGCCGGTCGGCGTTCATTCGGGAACAAGGCATTCGCGTTCTGCGTTTCTGGAACCATGATGTCCTTGGCGACACCGACACGGTGCTCGCGGCGATTTGGAACGCGTTGCCACAGGAGGCCCTATCTCAGAAGGCTCTATCTCAGAAGGCCCTCACCCCTAACCCCTCTCCCGGAGGGAGAGGGGGACTAAGCCTCCCCTCTCCCACTGCGCGCGAGGCCCCAAACCTCCCCTCTCCCTCCGGGAGAGGGGCCGGGGGTGAGGGGCTTTCACGTGAGGGCCTTTCCAATCTCCCCTCTCCCTCCGGG
>CAYPWB010000206.1:0-11072 GCA_964414315.1 uncultured Planctomycetaceae bacterium
TGCAATGAGAAACTATCGGTTCGTCGAGCTTTTCGGGTTTGCGGTCGTCGCCGGCGTGTGCCTGGCCTTCGGGCGGCAGGCCGCGGGGCAGGAGCGGCCCGGGTGGAAGCTGGTGTGGAGCGACGAGTTCGACGGGCCGGAAATCGACCGGGAGAAGTGGGACTTCGACCTCGGCAACGGGTTCTACGACTACACGGCCAACCAGTGGATTAGCGGCTGGGGCAACAACGAGCTTCAGTACTATACGGCCGAGCCTACCAACGCGCGCATCCGGAACGGCATGCTGCACATCCGGGCGCTGCGGGAATCGCGCGACGGCTTCGGCTACACCTCGGCCCGCTTGAAAACACGAAAACGCGACGGCAGCGAACTGTTCGCCAAGCGGTACGGCCGCTTCGAGTTTCGGGCGAAGCTGCCCACCGGCCAGGGCATTTGGCCCGCACTGTGGATGCTGCCGCAGGACGACCACTACGGAACGTGGGCGGCGTCGGGCGAAATCGACATTCTGGAGGCGCGGGGCCAGGACCCGACGAAGGTGCTCGGCACGCTGCACTACGGCGCCCGCTGGCCGCACAACGCGCATTCCAGCCGCGAGTACGTCCTGCCGGCCGGCGGCACCATTGCAGATTTTCACGTATACGCGCTCGAATGGGAACCGGGCCGGATGAGTTGGTCGGTCGACGGCCGCGTGTACGCCACGCAGAACTTCTGGTGGAGCAGCAGCAAGCTGGAGGGCGACCGCGGCGCGCGGCCCGCGGCCGAAGCCGACCTGAACCCCTGGCCCGCCCCGTTCGACCGGCCGTTCTTCATCGTGATGAACGTGGCCGTCGGCGGCCGATTCCCCGGCAATCCGGACAAAACGACCGGTTTTCCCGCGGAAGTGGTGGTCGATTACGTCCGCGTGCACGACAAGGTGGGCGGTTACGGCGCGGCGCCGCCCCGCGGGCCCGGCAAGCTGCCGTTCAATTGACCGTGGGACAAGCTTCCAGCCTCGCATCTGCGCCAGTCGTGGGACAAGCTTCCAGCTTGTCATTTCGCTCGACAGGCTGGAAACTCCGGGAACTTCCACCCGGCCGCGCGCGTCAAAGCGCGATAGGCGCAGTATGCGCCTTGCATGTGCCCACCTGCCCCTTCACCCGGAGGACCGATTCCATGAGATTGTCTACCGTCCGACCGATTGTCGTAGTTCTGGCGTGTGCCCCGTGGCTCCCGGCTCAAGCGGAGGAAGCCACTGCCGAAGCCCCCGCCCCGCCGGCTGCGGTGGTCGAGGGCATGAACACGTTCGCCTTCGACTTGTACGGCCGTTTGGCGGCGGCGTCGGACGAGAACGTGTTCCTGTCGCCGGCCAGTATTTCGACGGCCCTGGCCATGACGTACGCCGGGGCGCGCGGGAACACCGAGTCGCAAATGGACGCCGTGCTCCATCTGCCCGAACGCAACGTGCATGAAGGCTTCGGTGCGATGGTCGACTACCTCAACGCCTTGGGCAAACAGGAGAAGTTCGACCTGACCATGGCCAACGCCCTGTGGGGCCAGCGCAATTACGCCTTCCGGCCGCAGTTCACCGAGTTGCTCGACGCCCGGTACGGCGCCGGCCTCCGGCTGGTCGACTTCCAGGGCGAGACGGAGGCCGCCCGCGTGGCCATCAACGATTGGGTCGAGGAGCAAACGAACGACAAGATCAAGGACCTCATTCCGCCGGGCGTCTTAACTTCGCTCACCCGACTCGTGCTGACCAACGCCATCTACTTCCAAGGGACTTGGGAGCACCAGTTCAACCCCGACAGCACTCGGCCCATGCCGTTCACCACCGCGGCCGGCAAGGAGGTGGAAACGCCCACGATGTTCCAGGAGGCCCGGTTCCGCTACGCCGAGGACGCGGCGGCCCAGTGCCTGGAGATGGGCTACAAAGGCGCCGACATGGCCATGACCATCCTGCTGCCCAAGCGGAAGGACGGCCTGCCCGACTTGGAGAAAGACCTCGACGCGGCGGCATTGCACCGGTGGACCGAGCGGCTGAAGGCCCAGAAGGTGAAAGTGTACTTGCCGAAGTTCACCATGACCACCGAGTTCCAACTGAGCGGCATTCTGGCCGCGATGGGCATGCCCGACGCGTTCCGCCCGGGGCAGGCCGACCTTTCGGGCATGGACGGCACGAAAAAGCTGTTCATCCAGGAGGTGGTGCACAAGGCGTTCGTCGACGTGGACGAGACGGGCACCGAAGCGGCGGCGGCCACGGGAGTGGTCGTCGGCATTACGTCGGTACCGCCTCCGATGCCTACCTTTCGCGCCGACCGTCCCTTCCTGTTCCTCATTCGCGATACCCGCAGCGGCGCCGTCCTGTTCGTCGGTCGCCTGAACGAGCCGAAGCCGTAAGGGCAGCCTGCGCCCCACTGCTGGAGTTCACGCTTCAGCGTGGGGATCGGGCACGCTGAAGCGTGAACTCCAACAGGGCGAGCCCTGCCGGGGACCTACCCAGGGCGCTGTCGGCAAGCTAGAATTGCCCAGAATCCGGACGGCCCGAGTCCCCATCACGGGCCGCATCGTCCCCTTCTAGCGAGCAGAGACACTACCTTGTTGCGAACCCATACCTGCGGAGAACTCCGCGCGGAACATACAGGCCAGGTCGTCACCTTGTGCGGTTGGGTCGACACCTACCGCGACCACAGCGGCGTACTGTTCATTGACCTTCGCGACCGTTACGGCAAGTCGCAGGCCGTCTTCGCCCCGGAGGGGGGTACGGAACTGCTGGCCGAGGCGAAACTGCTGCGCGGCGAAGACGTCATCTCGGTGACCGGCACCGTAGCGCCTCGGCCGGAGGGGACGGTGAACCCCAAGCTGCCGACCGGCGAAATCGAAGTCCGCGCGAAGCAGCTCGACGTGCTCAACAAGAGCCGCACGCCGCCGTTCCACCCGACCTCGCAGGACCTGCCCGGCGAAGACCTCCGGCTGAAGCACCGCTACCTCGACCTGCGGCGGCCGAAGATGCAGCAGACGCTCCTGCTGCGGCACCGGATCGTCAAGATCATGCGCGACTACTTCGACGAGTTGGGCTTCATCGACGTGGAAACGCCCATGCTCGGCCGCAGTACGCCCGAGGGCGCCCGCGACTACCTGGTGCCCAGCCGGGTTCAGCCGGGCATGTTCTACGCGCTGCCGCAGTCGCCGCAGTTGTACAAGCAAATCATGATGATTGCCGGCTACGACCGGTACGTGCAAATCGCGCGATGCTTCCGCGACGAAGACCTCCGGGCCGACCGGCAACCCGAGTTCACCCAACTCGACCTCGAAATGTCGTTCGTCGAGGCCGACGACGTGATCGACGTGATCGACGGGCTGGTGGCCCGGCTGGCGAAGGAAATTCTCGGCAAGAACTTAACGCTGCCCCTGCCGCGCATGACGTACGACGAAGCGATGGAGCGCTTCGGGCACGACGCGCCCGACCTGCGCTTCGGCATGGAAATCGTCGACATTACCGACATCGCCCGGGAAGCCGGCTTCCAGGTGTTCCGCAACGCAGCCGAAAGCGGCGGGCGCGTGCGAGGCATCTGCGCCAAGGGCGCAGCCGACCGCTATAGCCGCAGGCTGATCGACGAGTTGACCCGGTTCGTGTGCGACGATTTCGGCGCCCGGGGCCTGGCCTGGTTCAAGGCCGACGCCGAGGGCAAGCTTGCCTCGCCCATCGCCAAGAATTTCTCCGACGACTCGCTTGGCCAAATCGCCGCGCGCATGGCAGCCGAGCCGGGCGACCTGCTGCTGTTGGTGGCCGACCGATTCGACGTCACCTGCAAGTCGCTCCACGCCTTGCGCAAGCGGCTTGCTGCCGAGTTGAAGCTGTACGAGCCCGGCTCGATGCATTTTTCGTGGGTGGTCGAGTTCCCGATGTTCGAACACGACGACGAGGCCGGAGGGTGGGCCGCCATGCACCATCCGTTCACGGCACCCCGCAAACAGGACGTCGACCTGCTGGCCGACTCGCCCGAGCAGTGCCGCGCCCAGGCGTACGACCTCGTGATCAACGGCATGGAGGCCGGCGGCGGCACCATCCGAATCCACGACTCGGACCTTCAGAGCAAGGTGTTCGGGCTGTTGGGCATCGATGAGGCCACCGCCCGCGACCGGTTCGGCTTCCTGCTCGAAGCGCTCCAGTACGGCGCCCCGCCGCACGGCGGCATTGCGCTGGGGCTCGATCGCGTGGTGACGCTGTTCGGCGGCGGCGACAGCATTCGCGACGTGATCGCCTTCCCCAAGACGCAACGTGCCACCGACCTGATGACCGGGGCGCCGGGCCGGGTCGACGTGCGGCAGTTGAAGGAACTGGGACTGAGCGTCCCCCGTTGACGCGGCAGGCGTTCGGGGCGAAACTGAACGGTAGAAGAAGGAGGAGCCCCATGCCAAATCGTCGTTTGTTTGCATTATTTCTTCTGCCCGCAGCGATGCTGCTTGTCGGACTGACCGGTTGTTTGCCGGTCGACGTGGTCGACGAGCCGGAACCGCCGCCGGTGGAGGACGATGTTCCCGCGGATCCTGCCGACCAGGATCCCGCCGTATCCGAGCAGCCCGGCGAGCCGGAGCCCGACGAGCCGCCCCCGCCGCCCACGATCCCTACGGTCAACCTGACCGAATCGCTCCGCGCCACTTGCCTGGTCGACGCAGGCGACCCAATTCCCGAGGGCGAGCTTTCCGACCTGGACGGAACGAAACACTCCATCCGCGATTTGCTCGGCGAGGAGCTGACGGTGATGGTGTTCTGGAACAGCGGGAACATGTATTCCGTCGTGCAACTGGAGGATCTCGCCGCCGATTTCGCCGGCCCGCTTGCAGAGCAGGGTGGACGGATCGTCGCGATCAACGTGGGCGACACGCCGGAGAAAGCGGCCGAAGCCGCCGAGAAGGCCGGAGTCGACTTCCTCGTGCTCCTGGACCCCGAAAAGGCGTACTTCGGAAAGATCGCCACGGAACATCTGCCTCGCACCTACGTGCTCGACGCCGAGGGCACCATCCTCTGGTTCGACCTGGAGTACTCGCGCTCCACCCGCCGCCTACTCGAACAGACCATCGACGTGGTTCTTGCTGAAGAATCGGCACCGTAGGACGGCGCTGCGAGCCGCCAATGCGCACCGAACCGACTCGGAGAGTCGTGCTACTGTAGGGCGACTCTCCGAGTCGCCGTAGCGCACTCCAACGACTCAAAGAGTCGGGTTACAGTGGGGCGACTGGCCGAACCGCCGGTTCCTACGACACGGTTCCTCTCAGCAGTGGAACGAAGAAGATGTCGGAAGACACGCCCGTTGTCTGGCGGACGTTCGATCCGGACGCCGAGTTGGCAATTTCCGAACGGCATCTGCCGCATTGGGACCAAGTGGGTGCGCTGACTTTCGTGACGTTCCGGACCGCCGACTCCATGCCGCGCAGCGTCCTTGCGCAGTGGGAAGCTGAGCAACTCGACTGGCTGGCGCGAAACCGCGTACACGGCGTCGGTCTCGACGCGGCGTTTCGCAAAGGCGTGCTGTCGGAGCCATTACGGCGCGCGCTGCTCAAATACCGCAAAGGGCGCTGGCTCGACCACCTCGACACCTGCCATGGTCGGTGCGCGCTCCGAGACCCCGAGTGCGCCGAAATCGTTTCCAAATCGTTGCACAACTTCGACGGCGAGCGATACGACCTGGAGCGGTTCGTTGTCATGCCGAACCACGCGCATGTACTGGTGCAGATGCGCACCGGGTTTGAACTGAGGCGGCAATGCACCGCTTGGCTGCGCTACACCGGCCGGCGAATCAACCAACGCATCCGCTCGCACGGGGCGTTCTGGCAAAGCGAACCGTTCGATCATGTCGTGCGCAATGAGAAACAGTTTGCGTATCTGCAAAGGTACATCGAGGACAATCCGAAGAAGGCCGGCCTGAAGCCGGGCGAGTACCTCTTCTGGAAACGGAGCGGATCGTAAGGCGACTCCCCATCTCACACAAGACCGACTCGGAGATTCGGGCCACTGTAGGGCGACTCTCCGAGTCGCCATGGGGCACCACAACGACTCGGAGAGTCGTGCTACTGTCGCCTTCTACTCGGTCCGTTCGATCGCCTCCGCGAGCAAATCGCGGAGATTGCCTAGCCCGCGCAGGCGGTCGACCACCCGCGGATGCGCGAAGATGCGCACGCGCTTCACGTAATCGTCGAACTGCTCGGTGGCCAGAGTGCGTACCACCGGCGAGGCCTCGTCGAGCGTGCGGTAACAGCCTTCCTTGGCAAAGTGGATTTCGATGTCGAACTGCACTTCGCGGGTAACCGGCGGCGCGTCGAACAGGACCTCGTGCGGCGCCACCACCCGGCCCAACGCCGTACTGCAAAGCGCCGCGAACTGCTCCGCGCAGGCGACGAGCCAAGGGTACGGCCGCCGGGCCAGCCGGTAGTACAGTTCCCGGTCTTCGAGAAAGCTCATTTGCAGGAGCCGTTTGTACAGTCGGCGCGAGGGGCCGAACAATCCGGCCAGCAGTTCGCCCGCCGGGCCGTCGGCGGCCACGCGTCGCAACTCGGCAATCATCGGTTCCTCGGTGCTGCGGAAGAGGGAGTCGAGTTCCAACTGGCCGTGCAGCAGGTAGAACGCCCGCTGCAGCATGGCCGTGGCCGCCCGCACCGCATGGTGCCAGTACACCTCGCTGAACATCACGTACCGGGCGAACACCATCAGCTCGGCGGCCGTCTTACCCTTGTCGCGAATGGCCAGCCCGTCGCCCGACGCGTTCAGGCACAGGCTACCGAACAGCCGGTGCTGGTCGAAGTGCCGCCCGTACGGCACGCCGGCGTGGAGGCTGTCGCGGTACAAGTAGTCCATCTTGTCGATGTCGATCGGCCCGGATAGCATGCTGCCGAGAATGCGCGAGGCGTTGTCGGCCGGCTTTTCGCTGAGCAGCGCGACGACGTCGCGCGGGTGGATATTCCAATCGTCGCGCAGCACGTCGGCCAACTCGCCTTCGAGCAGGAAGCTGTTGGCGAACAACTCGTGGCTGGGCACGCTGGGCAGGCGCAGGTCTTCAATCGGGTGGCAGAACGGCCAGTGCCCCAGGTCGTGCAGCAGGGCCGCCGCCACGAACAGCTCGGCCTCTTCGGGCCCGACGGCAGCGGTGAATCGGGCATCGCTCGAAAGCTGCCGAAGATACACCAGCGCCAAGCGGTACACGCCCAGGCTGTGCTCGAACCGGGTATGCAGCGCGGCCGGGTACACCAGCGACACGAGCCCGAGCTGCCCAATCCGCGCCAGCCGACGGAACTCGACCGTGTCGATCAGCGCGCGAACCCGGTCGGTGAGCGGCACGTCGATTTCCGGCGGAATGCGGACCAACTGCCGCCCGGCCGACAGCGCAGCGACTTCAGGAATCTGGTCGATGGGGCTCATCACCGCTCAGCTCCACGGCCAGGGCATACCGGCCACCCAGCGCAGGGCCAGGGTAACGAGCATGTAGAACACGTAGTGAAACACCCCGTCGCCGTAGTCGACGTCGAGGGCAAGCGTGGGCAAGGCGCCGCCAATGGCCAAGAATGGCGGAACGACAAAGATCCACTCCCACAACTCGCCTGTCAGGACCGTGCCGGCCAGGTAGGCGAACGCGCCCCAAAGCAGCACGTATCCCAACGCACAAGCCGTTACCCGCACCATCAGCTCCCAGCCGCGGTACGGCTCCTTTTCGAAATCGCGCAGGAAGGTGTAGGCCGCCAGGGCCAACGGAGGCGAAATGAGGAGTAGTCCGACGGCCGAGGCGACGGTGCTTCGCGCAAGAACATTGCCGCCAAGCCAGGTCACGACGATCACGGCCAATGCCGCACCGGCAATGGCAACCGCCTGCACGGGCTCGATCTTGGTTTCCTCGCGTGCGATCGGTTTGAGTACGAGTTGCCCGGCCGCGTTCCGCCCGCCCGAAGAAAAGTCTTCGCCTCCGTGGACCTTCACCTCCTCCTTCGGAGTAGGCACCCGAATGGGGGCCTTACACTTCGGGCAGGGGCCGGTTTGGCCGGCAAAGCGTTCGCTTACAGAAAATCGGGCTCGGCATTTCCGACAAACTACAGTAATTGCCATACAGGATCTCGTCTGCTGGGCATGGAGGAGTGTGGCGTCTTGGGTGAATCTTCCTGCCGGGCGTTGAGGCGAAGGGACGGCCGTTCCCTCCTCGCGAGGTATCTTGCCTTGCCCTGGCTGTGCAGACTGCCTCAGTTCCGGTGTGGGGACCAGCCAGCCCTAGTTTCCCAAAGCTTGCGCCGCTGTCAAGGATCAGCTAGACTTTTCCGACCCCCGCAGGTTATCATCGTAGGATACGCCCAGCCCCTTCGCCGTCCAAGCGAGTTCCATTGTGATCGAGTTTCTCTGCCCCAACGGCCATCGGATTCGCTGCCCCGACGAACAAGCAGGCCGGGCCGCGAAATGTCCCAAGTGTCAGGTTGCGTTCCGCGTGCCGGGTCCGTCGGCCATGCCCGGCACCCAGGCCCCGGAAAGCGAGCCGGGGCCTCGCGACGTCCTGCCCGCCCAAGCCGAGGCCGACGACTCGATCGAGTTCCTTTGCCCGAACGGGCACCGTTTGCACGGACCGGCGCGGCTGAAGGGTCAGGCGGGCGAGTGCCCGATGTGCGGCACGAAGTTCCGCGTGCCCACCTACGAGGACCTGAGCGAAGAAGAGGTACCCGACCAGCCGATCGAGGTCGGCCGCGCCGATGGGAACGACGACTACGACATGGTCCTGCCCGAAGTGGACGAGGACGACGCCGACGCTCCTGCGGCCACGGCGTTCGCCCAATCGCTCCCGACGGCCCCGCACCCGACCGCTGAGTTGCTCATGCGGATGTGGGAGTACAAGAAGCGCGGCGCCACATTGGAAATTCGGCTTTCCAGCGGAGAAACGCTCATTCCCGACCATTTCGCCGCCACGTCGGCGACCTCGTCGCACGCATTGCTGGCGGCCGTGGAGCGGGACGGTACCCACACGGTCTACCTCGTCGCCTGGGACGCCGTCCAGCGCGTGCTCCTCCGCGGGGTGAAGTCGCTCCCGGAGGAGTTCACGCAGGGGGCCTAAGCGGCTGTCCGGAAAGGCTCGGATCCACGCACCCTCTCCCGCCGGGAGAGGGGAGTTTTCGGACAGTCTCTAACCGCGGCCGCGGCCGTGTGCCGCCCAGTAGGCGACCAACGCAATGAGCGCGGTCCGATCGAACGGTTTCGCCAGGTAGTCGTCGCAGCCGACCCTAAGGCACCGCCGGCGATCGTCCGACATCGCATGGGCGGTCAGCGCGATGATGGGCGTCGTGCACCCCTTCGCTCGCAGTTGGCCGGTGGCCGCGTATCCGTCCATGACGGGCATTTGCATGTCCATCAAGATCACATCGAAGGGCTGGGCACCGGCGGACAGGTTCTCGTGGGGATTGGGCGGCAGGATCATTTCCATTGCCGCCAAACCGTTTTCCGCGACGGTGACTTCCGCCCCGGCCTTCCGGAGCAGGAAAGCGACCAGCCGCCGGTTATCGTACCCGTCTTCGACCAGCAGTACGCGGCAGTCGAGCCGCGCCGGGGGCTCGAACGCCCGCGGGCCCCCCTCGGAGGACGTCGATGTGGCGAGCTCCTCGACCGGGTGCTCAATCAGGGCGATGCCCGCAAGGGAACCCGTCTCAACCGTAACGCTGAAGCGGCTGCCGCGGCCCGGTTCGCTTTGCACCCCGATATCGCCGCCGAGCAGCCCGGCCAAACGCCTGCTGATGGCCAGCCCGAGGCCGGTCCCGCCGAATCGGCGCGAGGTCGACGCGTCGGCCTGGTGGAACGGCTGGAACAGGCGGGCAATCTGCTCCGGGTCCATGCCGATGCCCGTGTCGATCACCTCGCAACGCAGCTTGGGCGTGGACGAAGTTTCATCGACCAGCCGCACTACCACGCGCACCTCGCCCACTTCGGTGAACTTGATAGCGTTGCCAATCAGATTGACGAGAATCTGCCGCAGCCGTGTCGGATCGGTCAGGATGCTTTCCGGGCAGGGGCCGTCGTACTGGAGCGTCAAGGGCAGGCTCTTGGCGGCGGCGCGAACGTGCATGAGGGTAATCACGTCGGTCAACAGGCCAACCGGCGAGCAGCGGATGCGTTCCACCTGGAGCTTGCCCGCCTCGATCTTCGACAGGTCGAGAATGTCGTCGATCAGAGCCAGCAGGTAATCGCTGTTGCGGCGAATGATCTTGACCGCTTCGAGTTGGTCGGGGGCGTTGAGCGTGCCGGCCAACAAGTCGGTGAAGCCCAGGATGGCGGTCATGGGCGTTCGGATTTCGTGGCTCATGTTGGCCAGGAACTCGCTCTTGGCCTGCGTGGCGCGTTCGGCCAGTTGGTTCGATTCCTCGAGCGCCCGGTTGGCGGCCTCCAGCGCCGCGGCATGCTGCTCCAATTGCCGCTTGCTCTCGACGAGCGCCTTCTTGGCCTCTTGCTGCTCGGTGATGTCTCGATTGACGACAATCGCGCCCTGCAAGGCCCCGTGCTCGTCGACCACAGGCGCCGTGTAGTTGAGAATGATCTTCTTGCGGCCGTCGAAGGCGTCGATTTCCAACATCTCTTCAACCACCGTGGCGCCGTCCCGGACCGTTCGCGCCAGGGCCCAGTCGTCCGCGGCGATTTTCTCGCCGGAAGGGAGCCGCCGGGCTTTGAACACCCCGTAATCCTCCGGGGCAACGTGGGGCTCGGCGCCCCAAATGGCTATGCCCGCCGGGTTTCCTCGCAGCAACTTGCCGTTCTTGTCGGCGAACCACAGCCCGACGGGCAAAACGTCGAAAATCTTCTGGAGCAAACTCTCGCGATGCCGCAACGCCTGCTCGGCCTCTTGGGCCGCCCGCAGGCGCTCGGCAGCCGCCTCGCGCTCCTGCTGCAACTGCTGCCGGAGCGATTCGACCTGGGCGAGCAATTCGTGCCGGCTGGGTTCGTCGTTCCGCGTCATGGGAAGCCCCTTGCTCGCAGGTGTCAGAAACGAGCCCCGATTATTCACGAAAAGCGCCGCCCCGACAAGCCGAAAACGGCCGGGAACCAAGCCGGCGAACCACAATAGCATTTATGCAACCTCGGG
>CAYPWB010000207.1:0-11071 GCA_964414315.1 uncultured Planctomycetaceae bacterium
CACCAACGCCCAGTGCTCCCAAGGCGCGTCGTCGTCCGCGTTCGACGGGTAGTGCCACGTCGGCGGAACGGTTGCATTCGCGCCCGCCCGTCGTTAGGGTAGAATGGGGGCTAGGCAAACGAGTCGGGACGACTCGGGAAGACCGGGAGCATCGCGACTCCCAAACCCGCCGTTCAGCTACAGGAGGAACCATGTTTTCCACGGGCAAGAACGATTGGATGGACGCTTTGCGATGGTCGGCGTCTGTCGTGGCATTACTCGCCGTGGCCCTCGGAGAGGCCGGGGCGCCGGCCGGAGAACCGAACGCGGCCGCCCCGGCGAAGCCGGAGAACCTCGCACGCAAGGCCGAGGCTTCCGCTTCCAACGCCTACAGCGACCAATACGTGGCGCAGTTCGCCTGCGACGGCCATGTACCCGCCCCGGGCAGTCGAGACGACGTGGGCAAGGCCTGGGTTGCGCGCGGCAACGACCACGCCGACGGGGTCGTCTTCACGCTGGAGTGGCCTGCGCCGGTTTCGATTGCCGAGGTCGTTTACTACGGCCGAACTTCGTTCGCCGCCACCGAGAACTGGAAGGATTTCGAGATCCGGCTGGACGATGGGCCCGCCGTGGTTCTCAAGGGCAAGTTGGTCGGGGGGCACGGTCCGCAGCGCATTCCATTGCCGGAGCCCGCCGTGGCGAGGAAGCTTGCGATCCGGTTCACCAGTTCGTGGGGCGGGCCGAATCCCGGGGCGTCGGAAATCGAGGTCTACTCAAGGCGGCCCGCCGACGGGGCCCTGGGAGCGTTTATTCCCGCCAACCGGCTGCGGCTGGACGGTAGCGGCCCGCCGCCCCCGCCTACCGTTGAGGAATCGCCCGAACTGCTCGGCCGGGTGGAGGCCGCACGGCTGGGCTTCACCAAAATGGTCGTCGTCCAGCGGCATCACATCCGTGCCTCGCACGTCTACACCTACCACTGCGAGGGCCAACGCGACGGCGGAGGCTTGTTCGTCTACGACGTGACCGACCGGAGTTTGACCAGGTTGGTCGATACGCCCGACGGCCAAATTCAAGCCTGCGACCTCTCTTACGACGGCCGAACGGTCGTCTTCGGCTGGCGCCGAAAGAGCGAACCGTACCAGATTTACACGATCAACGTCGACGGCACGGGCCTGCGGCAACTTACCCAGCCGGAGGACGGCCACAACTACGACCCGGCGTGGTTGCCGGACGGCCGCATCGTGTTTCTGTCGACGCGAATCTCGCAGGCGGCATACTGCTTCTTCACGCCGGTGGGCGTTTTGTGGACCATGAATGCCGACGGTTCCGATCAGCATCGAATTTCGGCGAACTATCTGAACGACTTCACGCCCGCCGTGTTGAACGACGGACGGATCATCTACGGGCGTTGGGAGTACGTCGATCGGCCGGCCATTCCGATCCAAAGCCTCTGGACCATCCACCCCGACGGCACCATGATGCAAGGCTTTTTCGGCAACCGGGTGCTGGACCCGGCGACGTTCATCGAGCCGCAGCCGATCCCCGGTTCCCGCGCGGTGCTTTGTACGCTGACCGGCCACAACGGATCGTGCCGCGGCGCGATCGGGATCATCGACCCCGACCATGGAAACAACGCCCAGGCGGGCATCCGGAACATCACGCCGGAAATCCGCCTCCGTGGGATACGTCACAGCACCAACGGCCCGCGGGGGCCGTACCAAACGCCGTATCCGGTGGACGACCGCTACTACCTCGTTTCGTACGACGGGACACTGCTGGTGCGCGATTACGACGCCACCGTGCAAGCGACGGTGCTGGAGCCGCAGGAGGGCATGGGGTTCTACAATCCGCGGCCGGTGCGCGCCAGGCCGCGGCCCCCGGTGCGCGGCGGCACCTTGGCCGCCAAACGCGCCGACGACGACGCGGCCGGCATGGCGACGCTGTATCTTCAAGACGTTTACAACGGCCTGGAACCCTACGTCGAGCGCGGCGAAGTGAAGCAGATTGCGGTCGTCCAGGAGGTGACGCGGGCGCTGATCACCAGCCCCGGAATCCATCGGCCGCTGTACGACTTCCAGCGGATGCTCGTGTCGTGCGGAGCCACGTACGTGCCGAAGCAGGTGCTGGGCTTTGCCGAGGTGGCCGAAGACGGTTCCGCCTACTTCCGCGTGCCGGCCCTGCAGCCGGTGTACTTCATCGCCCTGGACGCCGAAGGCCGGGCGGTCCAGCGCATGAGGAGCTTCACGCACCTGATGCCGGGCGAGGTCCAAGGGTGCATCGGGTGCCATGAGTCGCGGCACGACGCCCCGAGTTCGCTGCCCCCTTCCGCCCTGCTTCGAGAGCCGCAGGACCTCGTTCCGCCGGAATGGGGCGTGCGAGGTTTCTGCTATGCCACGCTCGTTCAGCCCGTCCTCGATCGGCATTGTGTCGGCTGCCACAATGCTCGGGAGGGCCACCGCCTCGACCTGTCGGGCGACCGTACCGACTGCTTCAACGTTTCCTACGAAATGCTGGCCGACCTCGGACAAGGACGGACCGGCAGCCCGTACGTTAACTGGATTCCCACCTACAACGGCCATGAATGGAACATCCTGGAGATCACACCGAAGGTGTGGGGCTCGCATCGCAGCAAGTTGGCAACCCTGTTACTGGCCGGGCACCCGAACGAGGACGGCAAGGCCCGCATCGCGCTCAGCGACGCGGAGCGGCGGCGAATTCTGATGTGGATCGACCTGAACGTGCCCTATTACGGCACGGCCGATACGGCGCACCCCGATTTGCCGGGATGCCGGCAGATGTTCCCCGCCGAACTGCCGACCGTGATGGACGACGTCTTCAACCGGCGATGTGCCGAGTGTCATCAGGGGCAGCGGCAAACCATGGCCAAAAGCTGGACGCCGCGTACGAAACGCTGGCGGGGCGATACGCTGGGCCTGCGGATCGAGCGGCCCGAGTTGAATGCGTTCCTGTTGGCCCCACTGGCCGCGAGCGCGGGCGGAACCGGCCGGTGCGGCCGGACCGTGTTCGCGTCGGCGAGCGACGCCGATTACCAGGCGATACTCAAGACATTCGAGCCCGTCCGGGAACTGGCACGAAAGACGCCTCGCATGGACATGCCCGGCGCCGTGCCCGACCCCGTCTGTTTCGAATGCCGGCGTCCCGACGGCGCCGAAGGGCCTTCCGCCGGCCGGTAAGAAGCATCGAGGGGAGGCGGTCCCACGTTTTCGGCTTGCCGGCGCAATTCGAGGGTCATTTTTTCTCGTTTTGCGCCCGCGCTTGACAGGGGCGGGCGATTGTGGGAAACTGGGAGCGTTAGAGATTGAGACTCAGTTTCAGTCTCGCCTACCGATCGCCACCATCGGGGGGGCGACCGCCCGGCAACAGGCCGCCCTCGCCCTCGCCCCCGCCCAACGCGCGTCCTCGCCAGCCCGGCACTCCGCCGGATGCCAGCTACTGCATGGAGCTTCGCGCGGCGGGCTGCCCAGAAACATTGTCGCTCCCATGCGGCCCATCCGGCGGAGACCCGATCCATGACCGAACCACAACCGTCGCGCGGCGCCGAGGGCAATGCAGCCTATTCTGCCACCCGAACGGCGAGTGTGCCGACGGTCCGATCGGACGTCTTGCTCGGCGGCGGCCGGGAACTGCAAATTGTCCACGGGCACGAGGTGTATCGCCTGCTGCTGACCCGCAACAACAAGTTGATCCTCCAGAAGTAGGGGCGCCTGGGCGTGTGAGCCGGATCGCATGGATCTCCCATGCCAAGCCGCAAAGACGCGAAGCCGCGAAGGGAAGAGGAAGGGAGAAAGACGGTTGTCGGTTCGCCGGTCCTTGGCCCTGCACCGGACCTAATGTACAGACACGAACGTGAAGGGGGTTCTTTTGATGGTTGTCAAGACGCCGGATGCCCTGGGAGCCGTTCCCAGGGGACGGTCCCCATGCAGTGGAGAAGCCGGCCCGCCCCGCCGACCCGCAAACGGTTACGGCACTCGGTTGCCGCCCGGTTCGCGCACCGAGCCCCCGGCCGCTGAAGATGCATCGGGCTGCGGCGCCGGCGCCGAGGCGGCCCTGCTCGCGCGCTGCCTGGCAGGCGAGGCCGCGGCGTGGAAGGAGTTCTACGACATCCACACGCCCGACTTCTGCCGCCTGGTACGGTATTTCCTTGCCCAAGACCGGCGCAACGCCGAGACGATCGACGAGATCGTCGCCCGGGTGTGGTACGCGCTGGTGCGCGACGATGCCCGGCTGCTTCGCCGCTGCGTCCAATGCCAACGCGAGTGCCCTCGCTGTTTCCTGGCCGGCGTGGTGCGCATGGAAGTGCGCAAATACGTGCGCAGCGAGACGGATCGGGCGCGGCACGGCGAGCGGTTCGCCCAGTGTTGCCCCGGCTGCGCTGCGTCGCCGCCGGCGAACCGGGAAGTCGCCGCCCTGTTGAACGAGTTTGCCACGACGCTCAATGCGAGGGAACTCGACTTCCTGGAAAGCTACCTCTTGAGCCAGCCCGACGCCGGCGGCGGGCTTTCCGACGCCAACGTTTGGCAGCGCCGGCGCCGGCTGCGCGTGAAGCTGACGCGGTTCTTGTGCGATGCCGACGACCTGGAAAAGACGCCGTGAAGTTTTTCAGCTGTAGTGTCAGGAATGGGGCCTCTCACGCGGTAATAGTGTAGAGGCAACGTGCCGGGCCGTCCGCCCGAGTGCGCCTTCCCGCCAGCCAGCGGCGACTCTCGCCGCACGCCAGCCCCCTGGAATCGACTTTGCAGGTCGCAAGCGCAATCGGTCTGCCTGTGCCGGCTTCCTTGCCGGCCGCTTGAATTGCGCGCCGGCCGTGCGGCGTACGCTCGTCGCCGGTTGCCCGAGGCGGGAAACGGCTTGCTGAGCCAAGGAGAATCGGAATGCAGCATCAAAGCATGGGATCCTATGCCTGCCGAATCGCCGCGCCAAAGCGAGGTTTTACGCTCATTGAACTGCTGGTGGTTATTGCGATTCTCGGCATGTTGGCCACCTTGGTCCTGCCGGCGGTGAACAACGTCCGCGCGGCAGCCCGGCTGGTGCAGTGCACGAACAACCTGCACGAGATCGGCATCATGACTCAGATGTATCAGAGCCGCAACGCGCAGGCGGGCATGTTTCCCGACGCCGACCTGTTGGGCAACTACAACT
Organism: uncultured Planctomycetaceae bacterium; assembly: GCA_964414315.1. Classification (GTDB taxonomy): domain Bacteria; phylum Planctomycetota; class Planctomycetia; order Pirellulales; family Thermoguttaceae; genus PWXP01. Next base: position 5,140 of record CAYPWB010000207.1, read on the forward strand.
ACCGCATGGCGCCGGGCCGGCGCGATCCGTGGGACCCGCGCTCGCTTCCCGAACGGTACGGCTTGCACGCCTACTTCGCGGAACGGGGCTATACCGACGCGGAAAGCAGCGTCTGGGTGTGTCCCTCCGCCCCGCAGTGGATGAAAGACCACGGCAACACGTACGCCTTCACCACCGCGAGACTTTACGAGAAGGAATTGGAGGTCAAGCGTGCGGGCAGGCACTGGGCCGTGTGGGAGAACTACACGCTCTTTCCCGGCACGCCGGGCTGGCGCGGCCCCTTCGGACCCGGCTACACCGTGCCTTACGAAGATCGGCAGTACCCGCACGTGACCTGGGGCGGCGCCGGAAGGAACGTGCTGTTCCTCGACGGGCGGGTCGAGTACCTCAGGTTTGGTGAATAACAGCGAGGAGAAGCAATCGTGAGTGTCGCTACTGTATTGGCGGCCGCCACGGCGACGGCGGTCACTTGGCTCGGTTTCGCATGGCTGACCGGCTACGGGCTGGGGCCGCTGGTGTTGCTGTTCGCCGTCGGGGTGGGCATCGTGGTGCGCGGCGCCGATGGCGCGGGCGGCCCGCTGCCCGGCGTGGCCGCCGCCGTAGCGGTCGTGCTCGTGATGCTTGCCGGGCACCTTTGGCTTGACGACGCGCCAAAGCGCCCGAGCGAAGCGCCTGCCCATATCACGGCCGACCACGACGCGATGCTGCTGGCCCTGGCGCAGCAGATTGCGCAGCAACAACTGGACGAAGGCAAGCCGCCGGAATTGCCCGGCGGTCGCCGGCTTCCCGAAGGCGTGGCCGTCATCGAGTTCGCGGGCCGCGATGACGTTCCCGAAGAAATCTGGCGCCAGGCCGAACGCCTCTGGCAGGCGACGAGCGAGGAGCAGCGGGCCGCCCACGTCGAACAACGGCGGCGGTTTGTCGCCCATGCGCGCGAGGCGGGCACGCCGCAAGGTTTCGCGGCGAGGTTCGGAATAGGCGGGCTGTTCTGGACCACCATGGCTGCCGGCGCAGCCTTCCTGATTGGCGGCCGAACGGCTGCCTGAGTGTTTTCCAAGTTTTGCAACCAGCGAGGAGTTTTCCAATGAGGTGTTTTCACCAAAGGCGTTTGGCTGTTTCGGGCATGCTTGCCGTGCTAATCGGTACGGCCGTGTCGTGGTGCGCGCCACGGGCTGCGCAAGGGGTTGAAGTCCCGGGGTCGACAATCCTCGTGGAAAAGGACGGCCTCACGGGCGGCTTCGGCGGCGTTATTGCCAACTATACCTACGACCCGGCCAACGATACCTACTACGTCGGCATCTTCGGCAGCACGCAAGGCCTGCGGAAAGTATGGCGGGAGAATCCCGGCGATCCCTGGCAGTCCGACGTGTACGTCGAAAACGGGTCCAGCAGTTTCCCCTCCGACATGCTCCGGTTCATCCGCTCCTCCGACGTGCCCGGCGGCGTCGTCGACGCGGGCCATTCGGGCAGTTCGACCATGGGCGGCATGTTGCTCAATCCGGCCGAGTTGGCCGTCAAGGTGCCCGCTCCCGCGAACTATCCGGCAACCGGAGGCGACTACGGCGACATCGACGGGGACGGCAACATCAGCATCGCGTACGCCCCCGGCACGCTGGCCTTCATCACCGATCACGGCTCCGAGGTGAAAGGCGACGGGGGCGTCCGACAGTTCGACTGGACCAAAAAGGTCTACCGATGGGACCTGCGCGACGTCGGCTCGCCGACCACCACACAGCCCGACTACAACACCGGCCAGAGCGGCGACCCGTCAAATCCCAACCCCGGGGGGCTGTTCGGCGCGTACGGCCAGGCCGACTGGAACGATGTGTTCACCGTGGCAATGACCGAGCAGCAGATGCGCGGCGCCTACACGGCCTACCGGGCCGTGAACCCGGCACCGGGAATGCCCGAACTGCCCGACACGAGCGTCGATAACTTCGGCCGCCAGTTCGCCTGGTCGTCCGACGGGCAGTTCTTGTATGCCGTCGACGCCGGCTTCTCGTCGAACGTGAGCGGCATTTACAAGATCGACGCGGCCAACGGCGGCGTTACCCTGCTGCACGCCGACGGGTCGCGGGCACTCTGGTCGGAGCCGACCGTCGTGGCCACCACGACCCTCGACTTCGGCGCCGGCATGGGCGCCGGCGATCAGGTTGTCGTCAACGGCAGCGAGTACACCTTCAACGAAGGCGGCCTGAGCTACGTGGTCGATACCGGCACGCCCGACGTGGGGCTCACCGCGCACCGGGCCAAGACGCTCCTGTACGGCGACCGGCTGCAAACGCAACTCGGCTCGACCGGCGCCGGCCGAGTGAGCTATACCACGTCCGATTCCGAGGGCAACATCTACCTCTGGAGCAACGGGCCGGACGCCCTGTTCCGGCTCGATCCCGAGGGACGTGTCTCGAAACTGGTCAGCAGGGCCGAGTCGCTCGAAATCGCTTTCGAACATGACGGAACCCGCAGCAACGGCGGCGGCTTCCTGCGGCTCCAAACCCGCGAGGACGAGACGGCCGGCACCACCCACGTCACGTTTCGAGGCGACAACTCGTTCATCGGCGCGGTGGAAATCTTCAGCCCCGCCGACCTCAATCGTGATGGTGATATCGACCAGGCCGACCGCGATCTGTTCATCGCCCAGCGCGCCGTCACACAGTCCGGCACGCTACCGGCGGCCGACGACGCAGCCGGCGCGGACAACTCGGGCTACGTCAACTATCTGGCGGCCGACCTGAGCGGCGACCTCGACGTGGACCGCGACGGCGTCATTACTCGCGGCAGCGTCGACCACATGGACGAGTTGCTGTTCTTCCAGCACGTCAACCAGAGGCCGGGCGACGTGAGCCTCACCGGCACGGTCACCGCCGCCGACCTGGCCGTCGTTCAGGGCAATCTCGGCATGGAGAACGCCTCGTGGTTCGACGGCGACTTCAACCGGGACGGCCGGGTAACCCAGGCCGACGTCGACATGATGCTCGCCGTCGGCACCACATACGACATCGGCGACGTCGAGCCCACGGCGCGCTACACCGGCGGTGCAACCGGCTCTTGGGCCGCCGACGTGCGCAAACCGTCGGGCATCGCCGCCGACGCCGACTCGCTCATCACCCTCGCCCGCAACGGCGGCGCGACCATTGCGGGTCCTGCCGGGCATACCCAGGCCGGATACCTGACCGTCGGCAGTGCGAACGAAACCTACACGGGAACGACGACGCTTCAGTTGGAGGCCAATAGTCAGGCAGACATCGCCCTGGGCACCGTCGTCACCGGCAAGGGCGTGCTCGACGGCAGCGCCGGCGGCGCCCTGCTGCGGCTCGGGCTGCCCGGCTACGGGGGGACGCTCGTTGTCGAGGACGGCGGGCAACTGCTGGGCGACTTCACCCTGCAGGGCTCGCTCCGGCTGAATACGTCGACCGACAAGACCGTCGCGCTGACCGTCGAAGACCTGCCCCGGCAAGGCCGTACCCTGTACGGCGACACGCCCTCTTGGCTCGTCAAGACGGGGGTGGGCGCGCTGACGCTCACCGGCCCGAGCTTCTACACCGGCGAAACCCGCATCGAGGCCGGCACGCTCAAGGCCGGCACGGCCGGCGCTATCCCGGCCGTCAGTGCGGTGTACGTCGGCCCCGACGCCGCCTTGGACCTGAACGGATACGACGTGACCCTCGGCGGGCTCAGCAGCAGCGGTAGCGGCACCAACCCGCACATCTTCCTGCGGGACAATACGCTCACTTACGATAGCTCCCGGAACGGATTCTTCCGCGGCGATATTTCCGGCACCGGCAATCTGGTGAAGCGGGGCGATTTCCAGGACGACGAGTTCGAGGGAATACTCACGCTCTACGAAGCCACCACCTTCACCGGCGCCACGACCGTCGAGGGCGGCACGCTGGCGCTGCAGCATGCGTCGAACAACAACATCGCCGGGAGTTCGATCGTTCGCGTCGGCGAGGGCGCCACGCTCGACGTGACGAAGCTGGCCGGCGGCCGGTTCGACGTGGCGGCCGGGCAAACGCTCGGTGGCAGCGGCACGGTGGACGGGGCCGTCAACGTGCTCCAAGAGGCCGCCCTTGCGCCCGGCATGAGCCTCGGTACGCTGAGCATTACCGGCGACCTCACGCTCAGCGACGGCGCTAGCTGGGCTTGGGAGTTCCTGGAGGCGGGAACCGCAGGCGACGATTACGACGCGGTTTCCGCCCCGAAGCTGTTTTTGCCCCAGGACGGGAAAGTTGAACTCGCCCTTTGGGGCCTGGAGGGATATAAGCTTCGCCCGAACGACAGCTTCACGCTGTTCGACGGCGACGTGTTCGAGCACGGCGCCGATTCGCCGTTCGAGTCCGGCGCGAACCTGAACGACTACTTCAACATCGTCGACCACACCGGTTGGGGCGGAACCTGGGACCTGACCGCGGGCAGCTTGACGCTCACTGCCGGCCCTATCCCCGAGCCCGGCACGGCCCTGATGCTCCTGGCCGGTATGGCTGTCGCCGGCGGGCTGTTCCGCCGGAACCGTTCCCGGGGAACGGCGCATGGGGACGGTCCCAATTGTCGCCGCACCTAGAGGAATATGCCCAGTTTTCCAATGCATTACTCCCCTGCCCATGCCCGCCGGATACCAAGCACCCCGGCCCGCTGCGCGTACTGTGCCGCGGTTGCCGTGCTGGTGGGCGTGGGCATCGAAGCAGCTTCGTGGGAAGCCGTATTGCACGCGGCTGACGCCACCTCGGCCGCCCCGGCGCGCAGCGAACTGCCGGCATGGTCGGAACTCACGCTCGCCGAGCGCCGCAGCCTGCGCGACGTGTACAGCCGGCCGCCCGAACAATGGCCCGCACCGGTGGTCGAGCCCACGGTCGAGTGGCGCGAAATGGGGCTGCTCCCGCCGGCGCCGCACCCGGACGACAACCCGTGGAGCGACGAGAAAGCCGCGCTCGGGCGGCGGCTGTTCTTCGACCGGCGGCTTTCCGGCTGCGGGCAACTTTCCTGCGCCACGTGCCACGACCCGCAGCGCGCGTGGTCGAACGCCCACGAGCGGCCGCACGGCAACCCGCTTTGGGACATGCCGCGCGATCCGCCCGGCCTGATCGGCGTCGGCCACCGGTCGGTCTTCCATTGGGACGGTGCGGCGGGCAGCCTGGAGGAGCAGGCGGTGCTGGCCGTGCAATCGCCGCGGCAGATGGGCGCGCCGCCGGAGTACGTCGAGCGGCGCCTCGGCGACGACGACGAGTACCGCCAGCTTTTCCGCAACGCCTTCATCGACGGCGCCGTGACCTTGGAAAACGCGGCCAAGGCGTTGGCCGTGTACCAGCGCACCCTGGCGGGCGGCACCAGCTACTTCGACGACTTCCTGAGCGGCCGGCGCCTGGCCCTTTCCGACGAGGCCCTGTACGGCCTGCACCTGTTCCGCACCGACGCCCGGTGCATGAACTGCCATCACGGCCCCAACCTGACCGACGAGAAGTTCCACGGCATGGGTCTGTCGTACTTCGGCCGGAAGAAGTACGAAGATTTAGGCCGCTACTACATGACGGGCGATCCGGCCGACAGCGGCCGTTTCCGCACGCCGTCGTTGCGCGACGTCGGGCGGACGGGGCCGCACATGCACCGCGGCATGTTCTCGCTCCAGGGCGTGGTGAACATGCTCGGTCACGGCATGCCCGAGCCGAAGCAATCCGAAACCGAGGCGCCGCCCGACCCCCTGCGTCCGAGGAACTCGCCCCTGCTGCGTCCATTGAACCTCTCGCCCACCGAATTGACGTACGTGCGAATGTTCCTCGAATCGCTCTCCGAGCGGACGTCGCTGAAACCATGATCGCAAAAAACCGTTCGCGGGCCGGTCGGGGACCTGTCCCCTTGCCGGCCAAAGCAGACAGTTCCCGGCGTAACCGTTCACAGGGGACTGTCCCGTTTTCGCGGCACATGGGGCGATTTACCC
>CAYPWB010000208.1:0-10977 GCA_964414315.1 uncultured Planctomycetaceae bacterium
TCGAGGGCGGCATCGCGGTCGACGCGGAGGAACGCCCCGACGCGGCCGTCCTGCTCCTCGATACGACCAAGGCTCGCTTGAACAAGCTCGGTGGCGGTCACTTCGCCATCGTGAAGCCGGGCCAGCAACTCGGTGGCCGTTTGGTCGAGAAGGCCCATCATATCTCTCCCAACACGGCGGGCACGCGGTAGCACTCGTCGTCGCGATGGGGCGCGTTGGCCAGCGCCTGCTCGCGTTCGAGGCTGGGCCGAACCGCGTCTTCCCGGAACGCGTCGACCACGTCGAGCGGGTGGGCCATCGGTTCCACTCCCTCGGTGTCGACTTCGCCGAGCAGTTCGATGTACGCCAAGACCTCGCCGAGTTGGCCGGTCATCTGCGCCAGTTCCTCCTCGCCGAGCGACAACCGGCCGAGCAGGGAAACCTTCTCGACTTCATTCCGGGAAATGGCCATGACAACTGCCTGAGCGTTTGGGTAATCTGAACGATGATCGGCAGGCGGTAGGCGGTAGGCGGTAGGCGGTAGGCGGCGCCCAAGTTCCCTATTGCCCCCCTCGTACGCAGCCGAGAAAGCGGCCCGAGATGCGCCCCCGCCTCCGGAAGGTTGCAGCCTGGAACCGCGCGCCCTCCAACGCTCCAGCGGTTAGGACGACTTTGCCTCTTTAGGCATCCGGAACGGGGCGGCATGCACCCGCTTGGTAACCGCGCCGCTACGGATGCACTGGGTGCAAATCCGCACGGTCTTACTGGCCCCGTTCGCGGTGGTAACCCGCACGCGCTGGAGATTGGGCTTGAACTTCCGGCGCGCAATTCCGGTGACCTTGGTGCCCACTCCGCCGAGGTACTTGGCCTTCCCGCGATGGGAAACCGAATTCCCCATGACGGGCTTCTTTCCACACACTTCGCAAGCAAATGCCATGGCAGACTACCTTTCCACAACTCCCCCTGGATACGAAGAAACGACCATTTTAGCGGATCGACTGTTTGGTGCCAAGGGGGCCAATCCTAATGCCCATGGAGCAGTTTGAGCACTTCGTCGAGCAGCACGCCGTTGGTACCGACGCCGTCGCCCCCCCGAATGGTCGGCGAGCCTTGCCAATCGGTGAAGCTGCCGCCGGCCTCCTCAAGAATGGGCAGCAGGGGCGCGGCGTCCCAGATCGCCATTTGGGGATCGATCATCAGGTCGGCCCGACCCGTGGCGACCATCAGGTAACCGTAGCAGTCGCCCCAGGTTCGCACCAAGCGAGCCGCCGCCTGGACGCGGCAGAACGCGTCGTGCCGGCCCAAATCCCACCACAACTTCATTTCGCTGGTCAGAAACAATCCTTCTGCAAGGCGTGGGCACGACGACACGCGGGCGGGCTGCGGCCGCGCCCTTCCCTTCACGTACCACGCCCTCTGACCCTTCGCCGCGTACACCGACTCGTCGGTGCCCGGAATATAGATGACCCCGAGAATCGGCTCCCCTTCACACTCGACACCAACCAAAGTGCCGAAAAGCGGCACGCCGTGGATGAACGACTTCGTGCCGTCGATCGGATCGAGGATCCAACGGAAGGGGCTGCCGCCGGGCCGGTCGGGAAGTTCCTCGCCGTGGACGGCGTCTTCGGGAAACGATTCGGCAATACGGTGCCGAAGGTGTTCCTCCGCGCGGCGATCAGCGACCGTCACCGGCGAATCGTCCGCTTTGCGCTCCACGTGCAGGTCGGCAACGCCGAAGTGCTCCAAGGCGATCCAACCCGCCTCGCGGGCAGCTTCGACTGCCAAATTCAGACGATCCTCGAATGCGAGCATTTCAGGCATGACGTCACGTAGCCACCGGCCGGCGGGCCCTCTCCACCTACCCTTGCCCTAACTGTACCACGGCCGCATCCGACAAGCAACGCGCCTTCGGCGATCGAACCGCCCAACACGAGGCGGCAGGGCCGCCGGCCAATGCGAACGTCCGCTCGAGGGCGGGAACACTACTTTGTGCAGAAGTTCGCGTCTTCCGCTTCTGGGTGCAAAGCCCGACAGAGTAGCAGGCATGCTGCGTCGTGCCGTCCGCGTTATCAGGCAAAACACAGCCGTTCGGCCGAACGGCTTGCACCTGGAAATGGAAGAACCACAAGTTCACGACCTTGCGGATTAGTAGCACAGAGGACGATATACCCCCCAATCAGGGTTAATGCAGATGCAACCCCGTCGGCAAAAACGAGACGGACACCTTGTGCGGGCGGCACCACGAGGGCCGTTCCGGTGAAACGTAACCAACCTCTGGTGACCAAGGCGGCAAGTTGGGCCTTTTCGGCACTCTTCAAGCCTGGGCGGCCGGTTCGGCAGTCGCCAGCAGATGGGCCAACTTGACGGAGCCCAACTGGTTCCGGGCGGTGTCGGTCACCTCACTGAGCGCGGCCTCGAGCTTCAGCCTCGACTCGTCGCACAAGCCGGCACTGACCGGCAACGTCGACGTAAGCGGCCCGTCGATGGCCTCGATGACCTCCAGGATCGAAATCTCATCGGGTTTGCGTTCGAGGGTGTATCCTCCTTCCACGCCGCGCGTAGACGAGAGGATCCCGTGGGCCACCAGGTTCCGCAAGATTTGCAGCAGGAACCGTTCCGGCATTTTCCCTTGAGTTGCGAGTCGACTACAGGGGACCGGCGAGTTGGAGTTCGTCTGAGCGAGCTGAAGAGTAGCCTGAAGGGCGTATGCGACCGTTCTGGAGAGCTTCATAGTGATCTCTAGCTCCTGAGTGATGAAAACAAGTGTAACAGCTTGAGCAGAAAAATAACAGGGGGGTTCTCGAAAGATGTCGATTTTGTCGAAATCCAGCCGATGACAAGATCTCGACACCCCAAGTCCGGCCGCGAACACGACAATTCGGAAAAAAGTGCGTTGGAAAAAATACGCCTCACACCCTAGACGGGCATTCCGCTTCCTGGGTCGTGAAGCCTGCAAGGCGTAGAACCCGAACCTAAGTCTTGACGAGTAAACCACTTGCGAGAGAATATGGGACCTCGCCCCATCGCAGTCTCTCGCTAGAACAGCATTTTCTAAAAGACATTATGCTTAGCGCAACGCCCGACTGCAATAGGCAGCACGCGCCAACTCCGAAAACGTCGCATCTTGCGAAGAATGCCCCCCAGAATGGTTTAGTTCGCACCCTGCGCGCAATGGCTTGAATTGTTCATCCAGGCTGTGCTGGGCAACAGCAAGCGTTCTCGGGTTGGCGGCCCTGCCGCCCTGTGAAGGGATACCGGGCAGGAGGACGGGGGCTTCGGTGGCGTGAATTGCCTCGGGAGAAGCCCGTATGGAGTTTTGCAACTGTGAGGCCGAAAGCCGCCGGAAAACGGTTGCCCGCTGCCGGCCCTATCCGCCTTCGGCAATGGTGCGGCCGCCGTCGACCGGCAGGCAGACGCCGGTGGTGTAGTCGCAGTCGAGAAAGAAGAGGACGGCTTGGGCCACGTTCTCGGGCTTGCCCGGCCGTCTGAGCAGCGTGCCGGCAACCGCGCCGGCCACTTCGGCCTGGGAAAGGTCGTCGGGCAGCATGACGGGCCCCGGCAGGATGCTGTTGACGCGAATGTTGCGGTTCTTCTCGGCAAGTTCGACGGCAAACACTCGGGTGATCGTGGGAATGGACCCTTTGCTGGGAAAGTAAGCCGCGTACCCTGGGTAGGGGCGCGCGGTGGCCCAATCGCCGATGGTCACGATGAGCCCGCCTTCCGATTGCACGGCCATGATTCGCCCCGCTTGCTGGCAACAGAGAAAAGTGCCCAGCGCGTTGATGTCGAACTGGCGGCGCACGTCGTCGGCCGTGGTTTCGTCGAGCGGCTTAGGGTTCCAAACCGCGGCGGCGGTCACCAGCACGTCGAGCCGGCCGAAACGGTCGGCGGCTTGGACAAAGAGGCGTCGCACCTGCTCCTCATCGGCCACGTCGGCCTGGAACGCCGCGGCATCGACGCCGTACCCGCGCAATCTGCCCGCCGTTTCCTCCGCTTCCTCGGCCGAGCGATTGTAGTGCAGCCCGATATCGAAGCCGCGCCGCGCGAGCGCATCGGCCACGACGTTGCCCACCCGGCGCTTCCCGCTGCCGGTAACCAGGGCGACCTTGCGTGCGTTGTTCGACATATTCTCCCCCTGCTGGTGTGCGCACCGCCGAGCCGGCGACCGATCGAACCGCCCACTCCCGTCCGATCATCGCACACCGGCCGTCCGACCGCAATGCCCCGGGGGGTCGGCCGCGCGGATGAAATTCACGCTTCAGCGTGGGAACCAAGCCCGAGTTGAAGCCCGCACGCTAAAGCGTCGCTCCAGCGGCAACGCACAAGCCCTTTCTGAACAGGATATCCCCGGGGTTGACGCGACGGGCGCAATGCAATGAAATGGTCGCATGAAACCACTCTTCTCGGAGGCAAAACCAAGATGAACGTTCTCGTTCCGGGCGGCGCGGGGTATATCGGGTCGCATGCGGTCAAACAACTGGTCGAGGCGGGCCATCGGGTCGTGGTGGTCGACAATTTGTACCGCGGCCATGGGCAGGCCGTGCATCCGCAGGCCACATTCCACGAGGTCGATCTGGCCGATACGCCCGTCCTGACGGAACTGCTTCGCGAACACACGATCGATTGCGTCATGCACTTCGCCGCGCTGGCCTATGTGGGCGAGTCGGTCACCGATCCGCTGGGATACTACCACAATAATACGGCGGGAACGATCAGCCTCCTGCGAGCGATGGACGCCGCGGGCGTGCGGCGCATGGTGTTCAGTTCCACGTGCGCTACCTACGGCGAGCCCGAGAGAACGCCCATCGTCGAAACCATGCCGCAGCAACCGATCAATCCGTACGGCTGGTCGAAGTGGTGCGTCGAACGCGTGTTGCGCGACTACCTGGCGGCCCGCAACGACTTCGCGTTCGCAGCCTTGCGGTACTTCAATGTGGCCGGCTGCGCGGCCGACGGCTCGCTGGGCGAGGACCACGAGCCCGAAACCCATCTGATCCCGCGGGTTTTGCTGGCGGCGCTGGGACAACTGGACACGATCACCGTCTTCGGCACCGATTACCCCACGCCTGACGGAACCTGCATTCGCGACTACGTGCACGTCGACGACCTGTGCGAGGCGCACATCGTGGCGATGGAAGCGTTGCGGCCGGGCGAGGGCCGGTTCTACAACCTGGGCATCGGCAAGGGGTACTCGGTGCAAGAAGTCATCGACGCGGCCGGCCGGGTGACCGGCGCCGCCATTCCGGTCGAGTACGGCCCGCGGCGGCCGGGCGACCCGGCCATTCTGTTCGCCGACGCCTCGAAGATCGGCCGTGAACTCGGCTGGCGGGCCCGGCACACCGACATCGACGCCATCGTATCGACCGCGTGGAATTGGTTCCGCGAGCATCCGCACGGATACGCGAAGTAGCCGCCAGCCCCGTGGGATGAGCTTTCAGCCTGTCTTTCAGTGCTCGACAAGCTGGAAGCTTATCCCACGGTAGGACTGACAAGCTGGAAGCTTATCCCACGGCAGGACTGACAAGCTGGAAGCTTATCCCACGAGGCTACCCGAGAATCCGCTGCCAGCGCTGGCGGTTCCAGGCAATCTTCTGGGCATTGGTCATTCGGGCGAAGTCGGGGGTGCCGTCGGCGGTGAGCGGATAGGCGGCGGGGGCCTGGTCGGCCGGCGTGCTCGCCTGCCCCGTGCCGGAGTACGCGGTGGCCCGCTTCGTGTGCTGCAAGTCGTCCTCCAGGCTGCGCCACGGCCGGATGGCCAGGCGCGCCAGCGCCCCGTGGTACGACCGCACCGCTTCGGCCGGCTGCATCTGGCCGTCGGCCACGGCGCGCAGGTGCTCGATGAACGAACGCTGGTGCTCCGAATTGTTGATCATCCGGCCGTACAGGGCGACACGGGCGCCGTACTTCTTCGCCTCCCAGAGCTGGTGGAAGGCGTCGAACGCGGTGCCCGACGAACCGCCCAAAATACCCACCACCAGACGCGAATCGTACCCGACAAGCTGCTCCATCGCCGCGGGCCCATGGTAGGCGATCTTCAGGAACAGCGGCCGCGCCGAGCCCGCCGCGCCGGCCAAGGTTCGCGCGATCATGTCGTTGAGGAACCGGCCCAGGTCGGGCAACGGCGCCTGCGGGGCGTTCGGGTCGAACACTTCGAGGAAATGGCGGAACCCCTTGCCGGCCGCCTCCTCGCGGAACCGTTTGTACTCCTGGAGCGTTCGGTGGTCGAATTCCAACTCGTTGTTGAACGTGACGGAATACAGCCCCAGGTCGACGCCAAGGCTGCGTTCGTGGGGCTCGCACACCGGCTTGCCGCACATGGCCTGGTCGAGCGAGGCCGAGCGGAACGGCCGCGCCGGCTGTTTCGGGTACACTCCGCCCTGCGCGAGCCAGATGTCGGTTGTATCGTTCGCCCGGATGGCAGGGGTGATGTGGCTGCGGTCGAACAGCCGCTGCTCGAACACCAGCACCTCGGCCGTGCTGGCGCTCATGAGCATGATGTCGACCAGCCCCTGCTCGACATTTTGCCGGATCAGTTCGCGGTACTCGTCGAGCGAGCGGAAGCGGCCCTCCTCGGCATGGTGCTCCGGGCTGCGGCCGGGCGCGGCCATGCCGAAGGCCATATCGGCGTCCTTCGCGTCGGCGAGAATGAAGTCGCCGCACGAGGGGTCCGAAAGAATCCTTGCCAGTTTCTGATCCAACGATTTTTGTACCATACGTTATTACTCTACTATGCAAAGGCCGTTGCGGCAAGCCGTTTGGCCTCGCGAGCGATCATGTAGTCCTCGCGGGTGTGGATGGCAAGCACCCGGGCGGGCGAGTCGGGGGAGGCCAGGTCGGCGTCGGGCGAAAGCTCGGCATTGCGCCGCGGGTCGAGCACGATGCCGAGGCATCCGAGCCCCGTACACACCTCGCCACGGAGCCACTCGGAGTTCTCGCCGACTCCGCCGGTGAACACCAGGGCGTCGAGCCCCCCCAACACGGCCGCCAGGGCGCCGATCATCGTCTTCACACGGTAGGCGTAAACGTCGAGCGCCAGCCGGGCACGTGCATGGCCGGCGGTCGCGGCGTCCTCCAGTTCGCGGAAATCGGCCGAGAGGCCCGACACGCCCAGCAGGCCGGACCGCTTGTGCAGCGTTTCGTCGAGTTGCTCGACCGATACCCCCTTCTCGCGCATTACGTACAGGAGAATGCCGGGGTCGACCGTCCCCGACCGAGTGCCCATCATGAAGCCTTCGAGCGGCGTGAAGCCCATGGTGTTGGTCGCGGCCACTCCGCCGTCGACAGCGGTAGCGGAACTCCCCTGGCCCAAGTGGCAAATGACCAGTCGAAGCTGCTCGACGGGCCGGCCTAGCATTTCCGCCGCCCGCTCGGTGCAGTAGGCGTGGCTGGTGCCGTGGAACCCGTATCGGCGGATGCCCCACTGCTCGTACCATTCGTACGGCACGGGGTACAGATAGGCGGCGGGCGGAATGTGGGCGAAGAAGGCCGTGTCGAACAGGCCGATCTGCGGCGCCTCGGGAAAGGCGGTTTCGGTGGCGGCGATCGCCTCCAGCCCCGCTGGAATGTGCAGCGGCGCCAAATGGGTGTACTGCCGAATGAGCCGCTTGACCTCCGCGTCGATGCGTACCGGACGGCGGATCGTCTCGCCGCCGTGGATGAGCCGATGCCCGACGACGCGCACCGGCCGCTCGGCCGAGCACAACCCGACCTCCTCAAGCACGCTCAGCGCCGCCACGACCGCCGCATGATAATCGGGCACGTCGAGCCGGCGGACGATGGTCTCGCCGTCGCTCGGCCGGAGGGTCAGCGTCGTCTGTTGCCCCGCCGCGGCCAAGTCGAGCAGTCCGCGGGCTTCCGGCTCGAGGGTATCGAAGCGGAACAGCGCGAACTTCACGCTGCTGGAGCCGGCGTTGATGACCAGAATGCTCATCTCAAGCCCCCAGAGAGTCCTTGAGCTTCTGGAGGTCGGCCTCGACGCGTTCGTTGGCGCCGACAAGCTGCCGCAAATCGGCCCGCAACTGCGACAACTGCGACTTCAACTCGTCGATATCGTTTCGAATGGTCGCGACGATGTGCTCCTCAATGCCCTTTGCAGCCGCCGACCCCGCCGGAGCAGCCGAGCCGGTGGAGCTGTCGGCCGGCGGGGCGGAACTGCCACGAACATATTCCGCCCGCAAACGCTGGAGTTCCTCGGGCCTGTAGAGTGCATGGGTGACCACGTGGCCGCGCCCCTCCGGCGTGAGAGCGACCACCAGCTTCCTTCGGCGCAGCGCGGCCAGCACGGGCCGGAGGGCGTTTAAGTCGGCGATGGGCTCCATGCGGGCGGCCCGGCCGCGCAGCTCGCCCTCGGTTTGGGGGCCGCGGAGCAGGAGTTCGGTCATGACGGCCAATTCGACCTTGTCGACCCCGAGCCACTTGTACAAATAGTGGCGATATTTGGTGACCCGCCCATACCCCTCCACCATCGCCACGGCGCCCAACTCGCGCAGCCGGTCGAGCGACTCCTGCACGTCGTCCGGCTCGAGGTTCATCGCGGGCGAGCGGTTGCTCTTCTGGTTGCATCCGGTGCAAACGGCGTTGAGCGACATGGGGTAAATGTCGGGCGTGGTCTTCGCCTTTTCGGCCAGCACGCCCACCACGCGGCGGTCGATCGCGCGCAACGGCTGCCACTTCGGCTGCGAGGCGTCGTCTGCACGACTGGAATCGGATACTTGCTCCATCGTATAGGTCTCCCGCTCGTTTCAAGGCAAGCCCTGGCGTAACCGTTCATGGGGCACTGTCCTGTTCGGCCGGGAAGGGGACCCGTCCCCCGCCGGCCCGTGAACGGTTACGTCCTGGTATACACCATTGCCGATGGGTTGTAAATGCTCCTTCGCGCCGCCCCTTGACGCACGTTGGGAACACGGTATCCTGAAGGCCTGTCGCGGTTCACACAACGCACGGAGGCCTTACCGGCAAACAATGAAGCAACGAAGGATGAAGAAGGTGGCCGTTGAGCCCGCTCGCCACGGACTGGGAGTTTTCGCAAGGCGACGGCTTTCGGCCGGGTCCTATGTAGGCCGAATTCGCGGACGGGTGGTTGCCGATCCGGGCTACTCATCGGATTACTGCATGGACCTGGGCGACGGACTGGCGCTGGAGCCGGCGCCTCCATTTCGGTTCCTCAACCATAGCTGCACGCCGAACTGCGTGCTGGTGCTCGTTCAAATCGAGTACGAGGACGGCTCGCCGACGGAGGCGGAAATTTGGTTGGAGGCTGAGCGCGACATCATGCCCGACGAAGAACTGACCATCGATTACGGCTGGCCGGTGGAATCGGCCATGCCCTGCGACTGCGGCAGCCCGAATTGCCGCGGATGGATCGTTGCGGAAGAATTGCGAGACGCCGTCGGACAGGCGCTGCAAGGCGAGCGACGGACGAAAGGCTCTTCCGTTCCCAGGTGCAAGCCACGGCAAAGTAGCCGTCCGCTCAATCGGGCAGAACTCCTTCATTCGGCCGACTGATCTGCACCTGGAAGCGGAAGAGTCGGAGGAAAGCAAACCTTTCCCGGAGACTTACGCCATGAGAATCGTTTTCCTGCTGACAGCCCTCCTGACGGCGGCGTGCTGCCATGCCGCGACGGCCACAGACGATCGCCCCAACGTGCTGTTCATTGCCGTGGACGATTTGCGCCCGGAACTGGGCTGCTACGGCCACCCGGTGGTGAAGTCGCCGCATATCGACCGGCTGGCCGCCCGCGGCACCCTGTTCGAGGCGGCCTATTGCCAGCAGGCGGTGTGCAATCCGTCGCGGGCGTCGCTGATGACCGGCCTGCGGCCCGACACGCTCAAGGTGTACGACCTGCCGACCAACTTTCGCAAACACCAACCCGACGTTATCACCGTCGCGCAGCATTTCAAGGAGCAGGGCTACTACAGCGAGGGCATCGGAAAGATCTATCATTTGGGCCACGGCAACACGGATGATGCGCTTTCGTGGTCGGTCATGCGGCGGCACCCTCGGGCGCCGCGTTTCGGTCCGGAGGGCATGAAAGTGCTCAGGCGCCAGCGGGCGGAGTGGGCCGCGGCCGGCCGCGATCCGGGCCGCGCGCGCGGCCTCCCGTGGGAAGCGCCCGACGTGCCCGACGCCAACCTGGCCGACGGCTCCATCGCGGAGGGCGCGATCCACATCCTGCGCGAGGTGAAGGACCGGCCGTTCTTCCTGGCGGTGGGGTTCCTGAATCCGCACCTGCCGTTCGTCGCCCCGAAGAAGTACTGGGACCTGTACTCGGAGGACGCTATTCGGCTTGCCCCGAATCCCTACCCGCCCAAAGATGCGCCCTCGTACGCCACGCACAATTTCGGCGAGTTGCGCGCCTACTACGGCATTCCGTCCCGCGGTCCGCTGAGCGAGGAGCAGGCGCGGAACATGGTGCACGGCTATTGGGCGGCCACCAGCTACATGGACGCGTGCGTGGGTCGCCTGCTCGACGAGTTGGACCGGCTCGGGCTGCGCGACAATACCATCGTCATCCTTTGGGGCGATCACGGCTGGTTCCTCGGCGAGCACGGCATGTGGTGCAAGCACGCCAACTACGAGGAGGCGGCCCGAACGCCGCTGATCATCTCCGTTCCCGGGCAGCAGCCCGGCAAGAGCCCAGCGCTGGTCGAGTTCGTCGATATCTACCCCACGCTGGCCGAGCTTTGCGGCCTGCCGGTCCACGAGTGGCTCGAAGGCACGAGCTTCCGCCCGCTCATCGGCAACCCGAACCTGCCGTGGAAAAAGGCGGCCTTCCACTTGTACCCGCGCGGCATTCCCGGGCAAGGCGCCGGCATGGGCCGTGCCATCCGCACGGACCGCTACCGCCTGGTCGAGTGGACCGTGCGGGGCAAGGATTTCACCGAGTTTGCCGAGTACGAGCTTTACGACCACGAAACCGACCCGGGCGAGAACGTGAACCTTGCCGGGCGGCCGGAGCACGCCGGGCTGGTCGAGCAGCTTCGCGATCAACTCCACGC
>CAYPWB010000209.1:0-10967 GCA_964414315.1 uncultured Planctomycetaceae bacterium
CTTCACCCAGTACAGGAGCGCTACAACGACTCCTCCGGAAAGCATACTAAAAAACAGAACGGCGGGAACGTGATACCAGTCGCGCGCGCGATGAGACGCAGTGACCACGTGGGTATTGAGGAGTATGATGGCCGCGAGAGCGTAGTATGCCACCTGGGCAAAGAGGATCAGGGAAAGCGACCTGAGGACGATCGTGGCGATTTCGCGGCGATTCATCCCGCCGCTCGACATGGGCGGAAACGAGGGGCCGGGCAAGGGGCAAGCCGGCGCGACCTCCGTCACCTCGTCGGGACACTCCTCCAATTTCCCGTCGACCGATTGGTCCCGAACTCGGCCGCATTTCCAGCAAACTGCGAACCCGTCCAACACGGTTTCCCGGCAGTTGGAGCATCGCCATACGACGGGTTTCCCTGGTGAGTTCACGGCGTCCTGCAGGGGCAAGCGTTCACGGGCCGGTGACGCAAGCTGTTTTCTCTACCACCCGGCCGATCGCCCCAACATACATCCATAGGCTGCCCGTGTCAACGGCTCCGCTGCATTACTCCGAAAGCCCTCCTAAAGCCCCGCGAATTCAGGACACTCGTGAAACAAGGCATGAGCAGCGAGTGTTCAGAGTGCCGGGAGTTCGCTGCGTTCACGTGTGCCGTGAATTGGCGGGGCAAACAATCGGCTCGCCGGCCTTCGTCTCGATTGCGCGGGCGTTGCCGGCGGCGCCGGCGCGGGTTGGGGCGTGCCGCGGGTGGCGCGGCTGAACAGGTTGCCGTCGTCGTCGAACCACAGCGGGTCGATGCAGATGAACCGGTCCCACTCGACGCGGTCGTTCCGCTTCTGATGGTAGACGTGCCACCATTGCCCTTCGGCGTCCCGTACGGCGCAGCCGTGGCCCGGCCCGAACAGTCCGTCCGAACGCCGGACGATCGGGTTGTGTTCGGCTCGCGTGAAGGGGCCCATCGGGTGCTTGCTCGTGGCGTAGCCCACGGCGTAGTCGGGCGTGTTCGCGCCGGAGCCGCTGTAAAGCAGGTAGTAGCGGCCTGCGTGCGGAATGATCCACGGCCCTTCGGTCACGTGGCCGGCCCGCTTTTCCCATTCGGCTTCCGGGCGGAGGACCAGCTTCGGCTCGCCCTCGGGCACCGTGGGCGAGGCCATCCGCTGAACCATGATGCGAAAACCCGGCAGTTGAACGTAGTACAGGTACAGTCCGCCGTCATCGTCGCGGAACAGGTGGGCGTCGATGGCCTGGTGGGCCAATTCACGGCGGATGATGAACGTGCCGAGCGGGCCGTCGGCCTCGGCCACGCCGATCGTGCGGTTGGCCGTGTAGTACAGGAAGAATCGGCCGGACTCCGGGTCGCGCCAGATGTCGGGCGCCCAAACGTGGCGCGGACCGGGGCGGAACACCACGGAGCCGCACTGCCAGTCGACCAGGTTGGTCGACGTGTAGGCACGGTAGCCATTGTCGCCGTCGACGTCGCCGGTGGCGTACAGGTAATACACCCCATCGTGCAGAAGGACCGCCGGATCGGCCAGGTTGCGGTCGATCACCGGGTTGCGGTAGCTCGGCCCGGCGGGCTCCTGCGCCCCGGCGGCCGGCGGCAACATGGCCACGACGGCGCAAACGGTTGCGAGCATCGGTCGGTGCATGAGGTTCCTCGTGGACAGTCGTTCGCAAACGACCGGCTCGCATCCCAGCGAGTCTTCATGTCGGTCTTAGCGGCTTCGCATTCGCCGCCCACGAACGAGCAGCATGCCGATCGCGGCCAGCAGGGCGAGGGCGAAGGCGCCGGGTTCCGGCACCTGGAGGATTTGAATGCCGTTGATGCCGCCGCCGTTCAGCGAGGTGAGCGTGAAGCTCGAAGCAGTCAGCCCTTCGAACACCATGTAGTTGCCCGTCTCGCGCGTAGCGGGCGACAGGGCGGCGTCGGAAACTTCCACCCAGCCGGTCGTGTCGAAGTCGCCCCAGATTGGAGCACGGGCATAACGTTCGAGTACGGTCGAGCCGTCGTCGAGTTGGTAGACGGAATCGCGGCCCGGCGAATACATGCCGATGTACACCACCAGGTCGTAAAGGCTGTAGGGGACGTCGGAAACGGTCACCGTGGGCGTGCCGTCGGTGATGCCGTTGCCCATGAGCATTTGGTCGCCCGTGGGGCCGGCGCCGAAATCGTGGCCCCACGTTTGCGGCGAGGTGAAGGTGACACTGACGGTGGTCGGATAGCCGTTGTGGTCGATCAGGTTGGTGAGCGTATCGTTGGCTGACGAAGGCGTGCCGGTTTGGCCGGTGCCGGGCGTGTTGTTCCAGTTCGCCTGTTCGAACCCGGGCGCGCCGGCCGCGGTGGAAGGGGCCAGGGCTTTCCTGCCGCCGGGATTGTTCGTGGCCCCGGCAAAATTAAGGCCCACCCGGCCCGGGTCGTCGTTGCCTGCCGACGCGCCGAGGACCTCGAGCGTGCCGAGCCCTTGGATGAACGCGAAATCACCTTGCTGGTAGGTGCCCGCGCCGAGCCAAGCACCGCTGTAGTTGACGGCCGAGGCGGTGAGTGAGCCGCCGCCCAGGTTCAGCACGCCGTTGCCGGCGAGGCTGAGCACGTTGACGGTATCGCTGTAGCCATTCAAATCGAGCGTGGCGGTAAAGTTACTGAGCAGGGCGATGTCGGCCGAGTCGGCCACCTGGTTGTTCGCGCCCCAACTGAGCCGGTCGTTGCTGCCTTGCCCACCGACGATGACGTTGCCGGGCAGTGCGATGGCGCCCGGCTTCTGCATGCTCACGTGCCCCTTGGCAATCAGGCTGGTACCGGTGTATGCGTTGGAGGTTGCACCGGACAGGACCATGGCGTTGTTCGCCAGATGGCTCCCCTCCGGCGCCATCCGGAACACGACGTCGCCGGGGCCGGAAATATCGCCGGCGTAGTTGAAGGCGTTGCCGTTGCCGCTGTCGAGCGTGAAGGTGTAGCCGTTGAGGATGGCGGGAATGGCCGTCGTTCCGGTTTGCCAGCCGAAGGTCGTGTTGCCCACCAGGTTGGCCGTGTTACCGGCGCCGATGGTCGCATTGGGGTTCGTAATCTCTCCCGACACGTCGACCAGCGCCGCGGGAGCGCCGCCGGCGAGGGCCAAAGCGAGCAGGATTGCGGCGACGGCCTTGAGCGAGAATGGTGCAGCCATGATATGCCTCGGTTGTAGGACTCCGCTGGGGTAAACTGGACTGCTGCCATTATAGTTGCGGCGTTTTCGCGTGCAAGCATGCGCGGCGAATGCGGGTGGGCATACGCCCCCACGGCCGTTCGGCTCGTTGCCTGCTCGGTGTGGGAGCGCGCGGCGGACGGGGGGGAGATGCTAAGATGACGATCGCTCGGCCAAGTCGCCCACGACCTGGCTCACGCCTTCGTGGTCGAAGATGACGGGCACCCCGCCCGGGGCGACAAACATCGCCACACCGTCGCGAACCACCAGGGCGTCGCAGTGGTCGATCTCGAGCCGGTCGCCATTGACCATGGCAACGCAAAACGATCGAAACGGCGCCCGATTCTTGAAGGCTCGGACCGTATTGTCGAAAGTATCCCGATCCATGCTGTGCTCCTGTGAAGTGAGCCTGTACCATGGATATTACTCCGAACCGGCTCCGGATGCAAGGTTCACCTCCTTCGCGCACTCTGGAGCGTAGTCGGGAATGCCCGGGTGTGCGGTTGACGGAACGGGGCGGCGGCGGCACAATGGAACGTTTCTCCATCGACCACGGCAACAGCCGCGCCGCCGGCCGGCTGGCCGGCGCACCACGTATGCTTTCCGCCAGCGACATTCTGGGCCCGGACGGGCGCATCGCCCGCCGGCTGCCCGGCTACGAACACCGCCGCGAGCAGTTGGCCATGGCCGAGGCGGTCGAGCGGGCGATCGCGGCCAAGCGGCACCTGATGGTCGAGGCGGGCACGGGCGTCGGCAAGAGCTTCGCCTACCTGGTGCCCGCCATCCTGGCCGTCGCCGGCGAGACGCCCGAGGGGGAATCTCGCGGCCGCGTGCTCATCTCGACGCACACGATCAGCTTGCAAGAGCAGCTCATCCACAAGGACATCCCCTTCCTCAAGGAGGTCATTCCGCTGGGGTTCAAGGCCGTCCTGGCGAAAGGGCGGGGGAATTACGTCAGCCTGCGGCGCTTGCAGAACGCAATGCAGCGGGCCGGCGGGCTGTTCAGCACCAGTGAGGAGCACGAGCAGCTTCGCGTTCTCGGCCAATGGGCGAAGGAAACGGCCGATGGTTCCCAGGCCGACCTCGACTTCAAGCCACTGCCGGCCGTCTGGGACGAGGTCAAGAGCGACGGCGGCAACTGCATGGGCCGGAAATGCCCGCGGTACGGGGAATGTCATTACTACCGCTCGCGCCGCGAGCTGCAAGACGCGCAGGTGATGATCGTCAACCACGCGCTTCTGTTCACCGACCTGGCCCTGCGGCGGAACCAGGTGCGGCTGCTGCCCGACTACAACATCGTGGTGTTCGACGAGGGTCACACCATGGAGGCCGTCGCCGGCGACCACCTGGGGCTGCGCATTACCAGCGGGCAGGTCGATTGGGTACTGCGGAAGCTCTACAACGACCGGAACAACAAGGGCCTGTTGGTGGGCCGGGGCAACACGGCCGAAACCCAACGGATGGTCGAGGAGTGCCGCCACCGGGCCGATCGGTTCTTCGACGACCTGGTCGAGTGGCAGAAGGCTCACGGGCCCGCCAACGGCCGCGTGCGCCGGCCGCCGGACCTGACCAATCCGCTCAGTGAAGGGTTGATGCGGCTGTCGGGCATGGTGCGCGCGGTGGGCAAGAAGGTGAAGGAGTCTGAGCAGTCGCAGGATTTCATCTCGGCCGCCGGCCGGCTCGAAAGCATCGCCGACGAGGTCTGCCAGTGGATGGAGCAGCGCATCGCCGACGCGGTCTATTGGATCGACGACGTCGCCGGCCGCCGCTGGCGCCGCGTGGAATTGGCCGCCGCGCCGATTGACGTCGGCCCGGCGCTGCGCGAACAGCTTTTCAAGCCGGTCGATACCGTGGTGATGACCAGCGCGACGCTGGCCACGGGCAAGGAGTCGTTCGCGTTCTTCCAGTCGCGTATCGGGCTCGAGGAGGGCGACGGGCTTCGGTTGGGCAGCCCGTTCGACTACCGCCGCCAGGCCCGGCTCGTGCTGCCCGAAGGCATCCCCGATCCCGGCGGGCAGGCGGCCGCGTTCCAGGATCGGGTATTCGAACTGATCCGCCAATACGTGGCCGAAACCGACGGCCGCGCGTTCGTGCTGTTCACCAGCTACGGCATGATGCGGAAGGCGGCCGAAGCGCTCAACCCGTGGCTTCTTGAAAAGGGGCTTACGCTGCTGAGCCAGGCCGACGGCGTGCCGCGCAGCCAAATGCTCGACCGGTTCAAGCGACAGCCGCGCAGCGTGCTGTTCGGCACCGACAGCTTCTGGCAGGGGGTCGACGTGCCGGGCGACGCCTTGCAGAACGTCATCATCACGCGGCTTCCGTTCAGCGTGCCCGACCGCCCGCTGCTGGAGGCCCGGCTCGAGGCCATCCGCGAACGTGGCGGCAACCCGTTTCGCGACTACCAACTGCCCGAGGCCATTTTGAAACTCAAGCAGGGCTTCGGCCGGCTCATTCGCACGCAAACCGACACAGGCATGGTGGTGATCCTCGACCCCCGGCTGCGCACCAAGCCCTACGGCCGACAGTTCCTCGACGCGCTGCCGGAGTGCGCAGTGGTTCGGGAGTAGGCCGATTGACAATCCACCGTGAAAACTGTACACTATTGTACAGAACCATCAAGAGTCGAGGTGAACGATGACCACGGTAACACTGACGGAATTCCGCAAACACGCGTCTGGCATGCTTACCCGTGTGGAGAATGGAGAAACTATCGTGGTCGTTCGTCATGGTCGGCCCATTGCGGAAGTCTCGCCGGTAAGCGGCCGGTGCCGACCGGAGAAATCCTGGAAGGCACCGGCACTGCGACTCGTTGCCAAAGGTGGGGGGCTTGCGGCGGCGATCCTGGAGGAGCGGTCGCATGAAGGCCTATCTTGACTCATCGTCGTTCGCAAAGCGGTTTCTCGACGAGGCTGGGAGTGACAAGGTCGAGGAGATTTGCGAAAAGGCTTCGGCCCTCGGACTGAGCACGATATGTGTGCCGGAGGTGGTTTCAGCGCTCAATCGACGCCGCCGGGAGCGAATGCTCACGCGTACTCAGTACGATGCGGCGAAACGAAGATTATTGGATGATATACGCGACGCCGACGTGGTCAACCTCACGGCGCCCGTCATTGCAACCGCCGTCGATATCCTGGAACCGAGCCCTGTGCGCGCCATGGATGCCCTCCATATTGCATGTGCGATGGCGTGGGGGGCCGATGTGTTCGCCTCTGCCGACATGCGACAATTCAAAGCCGCGGCACGAATGGGACTGACGACCCGTCAAACCTGACTCCCGAGCGTTTGCGGAAAGCTCCAGTAGGGGGCAGGCCGGGGTGCCTTGCGTTCCGGCGTTGCCCTACGCTATCCGGAACCCGATGCGTTGCTTGAACTCGTCCGTTTCCCGCCGTACGCGGCGCAGGAAGTCGTTGTCGGCGAGCGTTCCGAGCGTGGCGGCCATTTCCTCAGGATTGCGAAAGGTTGTCCGGCGGAAGGGGTTGGCGAAGTCCTTTTCTCGCGACTGATGCACCCGGCGGCAGACGAGTTCGGCGAGTTCCGCCGCCTTTGTGAGCGCGTCGAGCCATTGCGTTTCGGCGAGGGGCCCGCCGCCGTACAGTTCGCGCAGCACGGCGAAGGCGTGCCGTTGCTTCGCACGCGGATACTCCTGCCACAGTTCGTCGTAACGGCGGTGGATGGCCGGCCAGGAATCGAGCGAGCCGGCGGCGATGTCGGTTCGCAGGCGGTCGACGTCCTCAGCCGGGACGAGCTGCCCGCCGAGGTTGACCCAGTGCGTTTGGCGGGGGCCGTCCAGTGCGGCTTGCATCGCCGCGAAATCGGCGCCCGGCTTGTCTTCCAGGAACGCGAGGAGGTTGCGCACGGCGTACCAGTGGAGCATTTGGCCGTAGGCCGCGTACCCGTGCCGCGGCTTGCAGATGACCGCCTTCCGTCGGGAATTCTCCATCCCCTCTCCCAGCACCTCCAGGTGGTCGACGGCGTGCTCCGACCCTTCAAGCAAGGCGCGGCCGCGAGTAGCAAGGGCATCGTCGTCGAGCGTTTCGGGCGCCCCGCCGGCGCGGCAAACGTCGGCCCGGCCCGTCCACCGCGTCAGAAGCCGCCGCGCGGCGAGCATCTCCTCGGCCGTATCGGGGGCGAGCGGGTCGGCTTCGACGTGCTGGGTCTTGCGGCGCCGCTTGTCGCGGCTCGGGTACTTCCATGCATTTCGCACCAGGGCGTACATGTTCGACCGCCACCAGTACGCCGGAGTCACCTCCAGGCGGTCTTTCGCCACGTTGTTGTTCAGTAGCGAGAACGGTAGGGGGATGTCCAATTCGGCCGGGTAGTCGCCCTTGGCCAGCAGCACAAACGATGCAAAGCGGCTGGAATGCTTGATGCTCGTACACAGGCCCGGCCAGAAGCCGCGCCCGGCCTGCATCTCGAGGTCGTTCGCCCGACTGTTGTGGTTCGAGCCGATCGTAGCTCCGGCGGCCATGTTGCTTTGTCCGAGCACGACCGACGCAATGAGGAACGAGTTGTTGTGGTGCTGCTCGTGCCCGGGGAAGATCAGGTTGTTGAGCACCTCGCAGCACGAGACGGTCGAGTTCTCGCCGAGGAACGAGTGGATGAGCCGGGCGCCGTATTTCAAGTTCGAGTGGTCGGCCAGTACGAACCGCACCGCCTTGCAGCCGTAGAAGATATGGCACCCGTAGCCGACGACGCCGTTGACCAGTTCGACCCCCTCGCCGATTTGTGTGGCCTCCTCGGCCGAAGAGCGGATCGTCAGGTTCTTCAGCTTGTTGGCGCCCTTGATGTAGGCGTGGGGGCCCACCTTCACGTCTTTGAGGATGCTCGAGTTCTTGATCACGCAGCCTTCGCCGAGGGTTCCGTAGTAGCCGCGCCGTGCGTCGCACGTGTCCTGGGTGTACTGCTTAAGGTTTTCGAGCAACGCCCGGTCGTCGCGGTACTTGGCCCAAAGGTAGGCGTCGGCGGCGGTCATGCCGTCGAACGGCAGGATGCGGCGACCGCCGGCCTCGTTCATCACCTCGAGCCACACGCGCACGGCTTCCGGCTCGCCGTCTTTGAGAACGCCGTTGCCGAACTTGGCGTGGTTGGTCGTGTGCATCTCGTCGATGTTCGCCAAAATACAGCGATGGCCGACGATGTAATGGGCCAGATAGCGGACGTGGTGCAGGGCCACGTCGTCGCCCAAATCGCACGCGACGACGAGGCTATTCCAAATGCCCGTCGGAAGGCGCAGGTCGTGATGCTCCAGCACGGCGCTGCGCAGCCGCCCAATGCGCACCAGCCCGAAGAAGCTGCTGTTACGCACCCGGCTGGGATCGAATTCTTCGGTCACGAGGACTTCGTCCCAGTTCGCGGCGTGGTTCCCGTTGCGGACGAGTTGCTCGATTTCCTCGGCGTGAAGCGGTCGCCAAGGCGGCAGGGGCTGCGAATGCTGCCGGTTGCGCAGGGCAACCTCGTCGTCGCCCAGCCGGAGGAACTCCGGTGGGACGAACGGTTGTCCCAGGCTTCCTGCGGGCTCGATCAACACGCGATCCATCGGCAAGGCCCTTGCGTAAAAGGGTGGGTTAGTCCTTCAACCCCTCCAGGCCGGCGTCGAGTCGTTCGTTCTCGGCCAGGAGTTTGTCCCAGGTCACCACTTCGCCCCGGTAGGCCGCGGTGCGGCCCAGGATGGTCAGCAGGTTGCTGCGCACACTGGGCGCCACGGTGGGATTGCTGTGGTCGCCGCCCTGAATGGCCTCGTGGAAAGCGGCGATGTTCTGCACGGCGCCGTCGCGGTAAATGCCGGGCGAGCTGCCGCCGCGGTAGAAGTTGTTGCCGCGAATCATCACCTGCCCCCCGTACGCCGTCTCGAGCACGCCTTCGCTGCCGAACATGCGGTTGCGAATTCCCTCCGGCTGGGTGCCGTGCCCGTTGAATTGGCGGGAACTGAACGCAATGCCCACGTTTTCCGGGTACTGGTAGGTAACCGTGAAGGTGTCCCAGCAGGTGCCGAACTCGCGAACCTTGCGGCCGCCGGTGCCGAAGGCGCAGACGGGCTCCCGGTCCATGATCCAGCTTGCCACGTCGAGCGTGTGGATGTTCTGCTCGGTGATGATGTCGCCGGAAAGGACGCGGTCGAGGCCCCACGCCCGCAGACGGTTTTCGGGCTTCTCAGCATCTTTCATCGCAAAGGGGATTTGTCGCATCCAGGGGATTCCGGCATGGTAGGTGGCCTCGCCGAAGGCAAGGCGTCCGAGCGCCCCGTCGTGGACTCGGCGAATGGCTTCAATGTAGAACTCGTCGGCCCGAGTCTGGAAATCGACCAAAAAGCACAGCTTCTTGGCGGTGGCCTTCTTGCCGCTCTCCTCGACTTGGTTGCAGCCGAACACATCGACTGCAACCGGCTTGGCCAGGTAGACGTGTTTTCCGGCCTCGACGGCGCCCGCGGCCTGCTCAGGGTGGAAGTATGGGGGCGACTCGATCACCACGGCGTCGAGCTTCTGCTCCAGCGTGCGGCGGTGGCCGGAAAGGCCGGTGAAGCGACGGCTCGAGTCGACGTCGAATTTGCCGGCCAACGCGTCGACGCGGTCCTGGAAGTAGTCGGCCGCGGCCACGACGTTGTACCCGCCGTGCTTCTGGAACAGGTCGGCAATCCAGGTTCCTCGCCCGCCGCAACCGATGATGCCCAGGTCGACTTTTGCGTTCGCCTCGAAACCACGCACGAGCCGGGCCGGCAGCACGCTAACGCCCACAGCCGCCGCACCCGCGCCGGCCACGAACCGCCGCCGCGACAGCGTTTCAGCCTTGCCGGAGTTGGAAGCCGATCGTTCGTGTTTAGACATGGGTAAACTCCTTGTGGTCAGGGGAAAAACGGAGCAGCGGCGAAAACGGGACGGGTACGTTTTGTGCGAAGCACCCGAAGGGCCGTTCCGGCAAATTGGACCTGTCCCGTTTTTCTCTGCGAGCAGTAGAGCCTGTCAGGGAATCGGTTTGCCGAACACTTCCACTTCCACGTAATGGTTCATATTATTGGCCGTGTTGCCGTTGCTGTAAAGCCGCACGTAGCGGGCTTCGACTCCGCCGGCGTCGATCAGACGGCCAAGGTTCGTTTCGATGTACGGGCGGTCGCGGCCGATGCCGAAGCCGGCCGAGTTGTCCTGGTCGTTGCTGTAGATCGTGCGGACGTTCTCGGTGAACCCCGCGTCGTCGGCCACGCGAACGGTTACGTCGTGGTAACTGCGCGCTTCGCGGAAGAAGTGCCATAGGTACACGGCGTAAATGCTTATCCGAGCGCCGAGGTCGATCTGGACCCACTGGAGCTTCGGGCTCAGTTCCACGTAGTTGTCCTCGGCCCCTTCCTTGTTGCCGTCGTTGATCCACTCCAGCTTGCCGAGCACCGGGTTTTTCTCGCTCGACGTGACGGGCTTGCGCAGCGCCAGGTTGGTCGTGCCCCGGGGCACCAGGAAGTCGGGCCGTTTGCCCGCGGGCGGCTTCTCGAGCCCGGGGAATAGCATGGCCAGCACGTCGGGCGGCGTGCCGATGAGGATTTCTTCCGGAATGCCGGTCTGCAGCGGCACTTTGTCCTCGGCACGGCACCAGCCGGCGCCTGCCAGAATCACGCCAAGGGCGATAGCGACTCGCAGCATCGCAGTCCTCCAATTCGCGGGGCGGCAAATTCGGCACCCTTTTGCAGGGAACATCTCACGGGTATCATAGCACGAGTCTGCCCAGGTCGCCACAGGACTGTTGGAGTTCACGTAAGCGTCCACGGGCCGGCGGCGCAGGCAGTTTTCTCCGCTGCATGCGAAGGGGAC
>CAYPWB010000210.1:0-2653 GCA_964414315.1 uncultured Planctomycetaceae bacterium
AGTGGAAATGGGCGGGGCGGAGGCCGTGCTGGGGAGCCGGGCGGTGGGCGTGGTGGTGCATGCGCATAACCCGTTCAACGAACTGGCGAAAGACGACGTGCGGCAGATCCTCAGCGGCGAAATCGACCGCTGGCCGGGACTCAGCGGCACGGACGAACGGATCGTCTTGTACGGCCTGCCGGCGGCCAGCCCGCTGATGCAGATGGTGGATGACGTGCTGTGGCCTCGTGGGATAGGCTTCCAGCCTGTCATTTCCGGCGACAAGCCGAAACCAGATGCTACGCCTGACAAGCTTGAAGCTTATCCCACGAAGCGCGCGGCGATGACGCGGCGGCCGGATACGGGGCGGGTGATTTTGTCGGTGGCGGCGCAGCCGGGCGCGATGGGCATGATCGACCTGGCCGCGTTCCCGCGGCACGAAACGAAGGTCAAACTGCTGGCCATCCTCCCGCCCGGCGAGCGCGTGGCCGCCGCGCCGGCTTCGGACCGCCTGCCGGAAGACTATCCATTCGCCCAGCCCGTGCACCTGTATCTTTCGGGCAAGGCATCGGACGCGGCGAAGGACTTCTTTGCCTTCCTGGCCGAAGGCAACGCCCGCGAAGGGCTGCTGGCCCACGGCGTGGTGCCACGTGGGATAGGCTTCCAGCCTGTCGGCCGAAATGACAAGCTGGAAGCTTATCCCACGGACTTCCGCGACGTGGTGCTGGGCGACTTGGAGGAGGAGGCAGAGGAGGAGCAAGGCACGCTGAAGCGTGAACTCCAACAGGGCGACGTGGCGGAAGGCGCGCTGCCGGTGGAGTTGCCCGACGACGATCCGTTCCGCTTGCCGGCCGCGGAGCCGGATGCCTCGGGCGATGGGACGGCGGCGAGCGGGTCCGAGACAGAGGCAACAACCGCGGGAGCAGCCGGGGCGGATGCAGGGGACTCACGTCCCTCCCTCGCCGAGAGCGCGGACGAGGCGCCATCGGCCGGTGCGGCCGACGGCTTCGACGTCTGGGCCCGGGCGAACGCGGTGCCGCTCGTGCTGGTTTCGTTGGCCGCCCTTCTGCTTGCCATCGTCCTCACCACAGCCACCACGCGGCGCAATCGCCGCCGCAACGACCTCCTGCGACGGTATCGCTCTTGAACCGGCTGGGCGAACCAGCCCGAAGCCGCGCACTGTCGCACACCCTTCGCAACGAAGGGCGTTCGCTAAGGGCTCGCGAAGGAATAAATGGCCGATTTCGGCGAGGCGAGGACAAGGCTGCGAAGGAAGGCGAAGCAGACATATTGCCGATACGTCGATGCAGCCTGACGCTCGCAGCCGCAGCCCGTCCCAATCGGCCAGTTATTTATTCGCGGGCCCTAATGCACACCGCGAGAAACTAGCGGCCTTCAACTCGCGGACCGGTTTCCCGCAACTCGGCGGTCGCCCGCATCGAGCAGAATTTCGGGCCGCACATGCTGCAATACTCGGCCGACTTGCCAGCCTCATCGGGCAGCGTTTCGTCGCGCATGCGGCGGGCGGTCTCCCCGTCGAGGGCCAGGCGGTACTGCTCCTCCCAGTCAAATTGGAACCGGGCCCGGCTGATGGCGTCGTCGCGGTCGCGTGCGCCGGGCCGGCCTCGGGCGATGTCGGCCGCGTGGGCTGCAATTTTGTACGCGACGACTCCTTGCCGCACGTCGTCCAGGTCGGGCAGGCCCAGGTGTTCCTTCGGGGTAACGTAGCAGAGCATGGCCGCCCCGTACCAGGCGGCCATGGCCGCGCCGATGGCACTGGTAATGTGGTCGTAGCCCGGGGCTACGTCGGTCACCACGGGGCCGAGCACGTAGAACGGCGCCTCGTCGCACCATTGTTGCTCCAGCCGGATATTCTGCTCGATTTGGTGCATGGGCACATGCCCCGGTCCCTCGATCATCACCTGGCACCCGCGTTGTCGGGCGCGGCGTGCCAACTCGCCCATGACCTTCAGTTCCGCCAACTGGGCCTCGTCGGTTGCGTCGGCAAGGCAGCCGGGGCGCAGGCCGTCGCCCAAACTCCATGTCACGTCGTACTCGCGAAGCACGTCGCAAAGATCGTCGAAGATCGTGTAGAGCGGATTCTGTGCCTGGTGGGCGGTCATCCACCGGGCCATCAGGGCGCCGCCGCGGCTGACAATGCCGGTGACACGGCGTTCCGTAAGCGGCAGGTGTTCCCGCAATAGGCCGCAATGTACCGTCATGTAGTCCACGCCCTGCCGCGCCTGCTGCTCGACCACGTCGAGAAATAGTCGGGGGCGCATCTCGGCAATGTCGTCGAGTTGCTGGGCGACCTGGTAAATGGGAACCGTTCCGACCGGCACTTCGGTTGCGTTGATGATGCGCTGCCGCACGGCGTCGATGTCGTCGCCCGTGGAAAGGTCCATCACCGTATCGGCGCCGTGCTTCACGGCGGTGTGCAACTTGTCCAATTCGCCGCCGGAATCGCCGGCCAACGCCGACTTGCCGAGGTTGGCGTTGATCTTCGTCCTCGCGGCGATTCCGATGCCAATCGGTTGCAGCCCCTTTTCAAGATGGCTGCGATTGGCCGGGATGACCATGCGTCCCCGGGCGACTTCGTCGCGCACCTTTTCCGGAGCAAGTTGCTCCTGTTCCGCCACGAAGTGCATCTCGGTGGTGATGGCCCCGTCGCGAG
>CAYPWB010000210.1:2663-10821 GCA_964414315.1 uncultured Planctomycetaceae bacterium
CTTCAGCAACTGCGTCATTATTTAGACTGCTTTCCGTAAAAATGCCACCGTTCTCGCAACGGTTTGCTACCCATCGCGGCCGGTGTCTTTCAATTTGCCGCCCGTCTAAATGCTACCCGAAGGCCGTCTGCGGTCAACCCGGCGGGGCAGGAATCTTGCGGTCGGTCCCAAACCGCACGATGGCTACGGCGTAGCACGGCTGCGCCGGGAGGGCTTTGCCCCCCACAAACCCCATGAACCGACAACGAACTGAATCGAGAGCCCATTTAGGGGGGATTCCAGCATCGTGGACGGCCAAATGCCCGCAAAGGGGTGGCGCTCCGAAGGAACGCAAGACACGCAAACAACCCACGCTACCCAATACGTCCTTGCCTCTCATGTGCCGCATTCTGCATTTCCGGCAAATCCTGGGTAACTCTCAAGACCATTGCAATCCATACCGATATACAGCGGCACAGGCCGATTTCCTTCCTCCTGCGCCCGCCCGGCGACCGGAGGTTCGACAGCAAAGGTGACCGCTTATGTCGACGACGAAACCCGCCATCCGATGGCCGGAGCCGCGCAAGGCTTCCAATGAACCGCCGAAGAAGCCCAAAGGCGACCGACCGGCAGAGCTATCCAGAACTCCCAAGCCGAGGGTGCTGGCTCGTTTCCCCGACCTCGATGCACCCGAACTCATCGCCGAACCCGTTGAGGCGCCGGTCGAGTGGGAAAGCCGGATCATCAACCAGAAACTCGCCCGACGGATCCTGGTCGGAGTTGCCGTGGTGTTGTTGCTTGCCGCGGTGGTCCCGGTGGTGTTCCATCGGGAGGGTTCCTCGGACGACGGGGAAAATGCCGCGAACGCCAAGCCGTCCTGGCAGCCGGAAAACCCGGCGCCGGACGCCTCCATGGCACCGGCCTGGAACGAAGCGGCAACCCAGTTGGGCGAGGCCGTAGAACCACGCGAGGAGCTGGTGTCGCAGCCGCTTCCCCCGCAGGAAACCGAGGTGCCCGACGGTACTCCCAACCTGCCGGCTACGCCTGGAGACGACTATGCGGCTGAGACTCCGGAGCCGGCAAGTCCGGTAACCGATTCTGCCGCGCAAACCACCTGGAATTCGGGCAATCACACGGCGACGGCCAATCGCAGCCATTCCATCGTCCCACCCGGCGATGCCGGAATGGGGGACGGTGCCAACGGCCGTTTCCAGCAGGCCGCGTGGTCGGAACCCGAGCGGCAGGAGGCTCGAGCCGGTGCGACGGCCAACCGCGAAACGGCCGACTCCGATCCCTACCCGGCCTATCGCGATTCTCGCGACTATTATCCGCCGGCCCAACCCGAGCCGACCTCTCGACGCGGATACGGATCGGGCGGGTCGGCTGAGTCGTACGGCGGCCACGATGCGACGAGATGGAACCGCGCCGACTCGGCCCCGCCGACGTACGAACAGGAGCGGCCGCCTGCGTACCAGCCCTATCAGAACGACGCACCCGCAAGGGCGCGGCATGAGCCTTCGTACCGGCATACGGATCCCAACGCGGCGCCACCGCGAGGGTACGCGGGCTCGCCGGCGCCGGACATGGCCGGTCGACCGGCCTACAATTCGCCCGCGGGCTTCGACGACCGCCGGACGCAGCGCGCAGCCGATTATCGATCGGCGCCCGAAGCCGACTACCGGACGGCACCGCAGGCCGATTACCGCGCCGAGCCGTACCCGTCGGGCTATCAGAACGCGCCGCAGGACCCGCGAGCTTCCCAATACCAACATGAAAGCGCGTATGGTCGCGATGAGGGGGCCTATCGTCCGGCCCCGGGCTACTACCAAGGTAGCGGCACGCGTGCCGCGCCGGGCGGCACCGCTCCGCACTACCAGGCCGACCGTCGCTATGAGGCATCGGCCGGGTACGCCCCGCACGGCGCTTCGCCGGTCGAGGCCCGTTTCCAAGGCACCATTGAGCAACCGCCCGCTCCGGCGCACTACGACAACAGCGGTTCGCGTCTGTATTGATCATTTCACGCTCCAGCAGCCAGCCCACGAAAGCAACAATGGCGTCCTTGGATAAAGCTTTCATCAAGGCCTATCAGCAGCAGGGGACTGCCGCCGACAGCATACCGCTCGACACGTCGGGGACGGAATCGCTGGTTGAGGCGCTTGAGGACCGGCCGCTGCGCGAGGCGAAGAAGCAGTCGGTCGTGGCTCGGCACCAGGGCGTGCTGGCCGCGTTGCAAACGGAGCGTTCCCCGGCTTGGCCCCAGCCCGCTCCGGCAAGGCCGGCCGAAAGTTCCCAGGAAGACTCCGTCCAGGACGGTGCTGAGACAAACCCCGCTGAAACACGGGACGGGTTGCAGGCATGCAATGAGGACGTGCCCGGTTTCCTGCGACCGTCAAAGAAGATGGATTGTCCTCGGCCGGGTTCCCGCACGGCGCCGCGGCTTGGGGACGATACGCGACTGACTTTGGGAAGCCGCAAGGACGTGCGCCGGCTCGATTTGGCCGACGCCGAATCGGCGATTCCCAAGCCGCACATCGCAGCCGGCGCGATGGAAACGCCGGATTCGGAGGGACCTGCCGCCGCCGGCGCTGGAACGCTTCCAGACACGGCAGGCGCCGAGCCCCAATGCGTGGATCCTCCTGGAACGGCCCCGCGTTCGACTTCGCCGGGTGCCGAATTGGAAATTGCAGATGCGCTGCCGATCCAGGGCGAGCGGAGTGAGGCGCGTCCAAGCAATCGGGCTGGAGGCAAGAATGCGAAGCCCCGGACGTTCTACCCGCTTTTGCAAGTAGAACGCATGACGCCCTCGCCGATAGGCGAACGTTTGCAGCAGCGGGTATCGGCTGAACTGGACCGCCTGGCAGACGCCCTGATGGCGGTTGCGGAAAGGGGACGCAAGGTCATTGGGTTTGCGTCGGACCAGCCGGGGCAGGGCGTTACCACCGTGCTTGGCGCCGTGGCGTTGCGTCTGGCGGAACGTCGCCGCTCGATAGCCGCAGTGGACGCGAACCTGACGCATCCGCAACTGGCCTCGGAAGCGGGCCTGCTGCCCGAGTACGGTTGGGAGAAGGCACTGGAAACTCCCATGCCGCTCGAGGAACTGGTGATCGAGTCAGTCGAGCAGCCGATCGGTCTGATGCCGCTTTGCCGCGAGTTCGACGCGGCCCACTTCCCGGACGACTTCACGTTCTTTCGAGATGCCCTCGCCACCTTCCGCGAATACTACGACCTGGTGCTGGTGGACGTGGGCGTGCCGTGCGATGCCCTGATCGGGCGGATGCTCCGAACGCTCGACACGGTGCTGCTTGTGTTCGACGCGCGAAGAACGCAAACCGAATGCCTGACCGACCTGCATCGGGCCCTCAATCGGGCGGGAGTGAATGTGGCGGGAATGATCGAATCGTTTGACCGCGGCGAATAGGTCTCCATGTACGAAGCCCACTGGCAACTCGAGCAGAAGCCCTTCGAGGGCACCGCCGACCCGCGGTTCTACTATCCCGGCGAGCCCCAACAGGCAGCCATTCTGAAACTGCGCTATGCCATTGAGAACCGCCGGTCGGCCGCCCTGCTTTGCGGCCCTTCGGGTACGGGAAAGACCCTCGTGGGCACCATGCTTCGGGCCGCGCTTGGCGAGGCCTATTCGCCGATGGTGCATCTGGTCTTCCCGCAAATGCCCACCGCGGAACTGCTGGGATACTTGGCCGACGAACTGGAGCAGGGGCCGACCACCCGATCGGCCGACACCCGAAACAGCATCCGCCGCATCGAACGATTCCTGGCCGACAACACGGCTCGGGGGCGGCATACGGTGCTGTTGATCGACGAAGCGCACCTGATCGGCCTGCCGGAGACCTTTGAGGCCCTGCGCTTGTTGCTGAACTTCGAAACCGACGGCCGTCCCGGCCTGACGCTGCTGCTGAGCGGGCAAACGGCGTTGCTGCCCATGCTCGAGCGAATCCCCGCCCTCGAGGAGCGGCTTTCCGTCAAATCGCTGCTGCGTCCTTACAGCGAGCGGGAGACGGCCGAGTACGTGGCGCACCGGCTCCAGGTGGCCGGCGCGCAGCGGCCCATCTTCGAACCGCAGGCCGCCGGCGCGCTGCACCGTCTCACCCAGGGCATACCCCGACGCATCAACCGGCTTTGCGATCTGGCCTTGCTCATCGGATTCGCCGAAGAACGCACGACGATCGGCGCCGCGCACCTCGAATCGGTCGCCCAAGAACTTGTGGCCGTCACACCCGAGTGAGGCCGCGTTGCGCCCGCCGGCGAAAACGGGACAGGTACGG
This sequence comes from uncultured Planctomycetaceae bacterium, assembly GCA_964414315.1. Lineage (GTDB taxonomy): Bacteria > Planctomycetota > Planctomycetia > Pirellulales > Thermoguttaceae > PWXP01. Next base: position 6,926 of record CAYPWB010000210.1, read on the forward strand.
TTTGCCGGAACGGCCCTCCGGGTGCTTCGCACAAACCGGCCGGCGAAAACGGGACAGGTACGGTTTGCCGGAACGGCCCTCCGGGTGCTTCGCACAAACCGGCCGGCTCTAGCGGTCCGGTCCCGCGGCCGCCCGACGTAGCTCCGTCACTTCCTGGCGCGTAAGCGGGCGATAGGCGCCGGGCGGCATCTCGCCCAGACGGACCGGACCGACCGCAATACGCACAAGACGAATCACCTTGTGGCCCAATCGGGCCAGCATGCGGCGGATTTCGCGGTTGCGACCCTCGGTCAGTACGAGTTCCAGGATTGTGCTCTGCTTCCGGTGCGATTTCACGACGGCGCTTTCGACGTGGGCAACGCCCTCGGCCAGGTGAATACCCTGACGCAGGGTCGCCAGGGTCTCGCGCTCCGGCCGGCCCGCAACTTGAACCCGGTAGGTCTTCCGCACGCCGTATCTGGGATGCGTCAGTCGGTTGGCCAGCTCGCCGTCGTTGGTTACGAAGATCAACCCCTCGCTGCCCAGGTCGAGCCGGCCCACGGTAATCAGTCCCTCCGGGTCGCCGGGCACGAGGTCGATGACCCGCTCGCGACGATCGGGATCCCGATGTGTCGAGACGACGCCCGGCGGCTTGTTCACAGCGTAGTAGACGCGTTTCGGCCGTGGAAGCGGCTCGCCGTCGACGCGAACCTCCTGCCCGTGCAGATCGACGCGTGTCCCCAATTGCGTGACGACGACACGATCGACCTCGACACGGCCGGCGGTAATCAACTCCTCACATGCACGCCGGCTGCCGAGACCCGCGGCGGAAAGCACCTTCTGCAGCCTTTCGCCTTCCGGTTCGGCAGCGGGGGGCGATGGCGCGTTGGAACGCCGCGAGGAGGGGGCAGGTGACCGGTGCCGTTTCGAGGCGGTTCGCTTCTTCTTCGCCATGGGCTAACGCTGCTGCCCCCACGTCTGGGGCATCCAGGGCGCATTGATTTCGTGAGCTTCGCGCACTCGGCGCGCTCGCTCAACCTCCGCCACCGGCTTGGCGTACTCACGCGGGCGGGCGCCCTCGACGGCCGGGCCCGGCTCGTTTTCCGGGTAAGGGTCGAACAACTGGGCCCTCGCTTGCTGATAGCCGGCCGGACCAGGATACGCAAGGTTCGGCGGAGCCAGCCCGGAACAGCCGGCCACACCGCCCGCAAGGAGTAGAAACAGCACAGTACGGGCATTCATAATCGCACTCCTGGCGGTCGTTGGCAACTCGGAGCGATTATAGAGGCAAAAGTCGCTTCGGAGAAGATGAATCCGTAAATATCCGCCCCAGCCCGCTGGGGGGAATGGGGTGAGGAGCACATCATGGCAAATGCGAATCGAACAGCAAGACATGGCTTTCCGGCGTCAACTCAACCGGGCCGAGCGAGGCGGGCAGGAGCACCGTCGCCCCCGCGGCAAGCGACTCGGCCGACGGCTCCCCGGCCACTCGAACCGAACCCTCCACTACCGTAAGGATGTGGCATCGGTCGTCGCCGCCGACCGTCTGGGGCTCGGTGAACCGCCGGCGCTGGAGTACGAAATGCTCGCACTCGACCAACATTTCCCGGCCTGCCGTCTCGGTCGGCTCGGGTTGCTGCGGCCCCACCGGCCCGCGGTGGAAGTCGATCACGTCGAGCGCCTGATCGACGTGCAGGGGACGGGGTCGGCCATCGGTGCCAACGCGGTTCCAGTCGAAAAGGCGGAACGTGGTATCGCTCGACTGCTGGATTTCCGCCACGACCAGGCCGGCCCCAAGGGCATGAACCGTGCCGGCGGGAATGAACACGCAATCGCCCACCGACGGCTCGAAGCGGTGGAGAAGTTCCTCACAGGCGCCATTGCGGATCGCATGCTCGAGGGTCGATCGCTCGACTCCCGGCCGCAAACCGGCGTAAATCAGGCTGCCCGGCTCGGCCGCCACGACGACCCAAGCCTCGGTCTTTCCGGCATCGGGGGGCGATTGCCGCGCGGCTTGGGCATCGTTCGGATGAACCTGCACTGACAGCGTCTTGTGCGCATCGAGGAACTTCAGCAATAGAGGAAACCGTTCCCGCGGGTGGTGCCTGCCGAGCAACTCCACCCCTCGCTGCCGCACCAACTTGCTCAGTGTGGCCCCAGCCAGGTGGCCGTGCAGGACCGTGCTCTGGTCCTCGCCATGGTCGACGATTTCCCAACTTTCGGCATAGTCGCTGCCGGGCCCGAGCGGTTTTCCGAGCAAGGTCGCCAGGCGCCGCCCCCCCCACAAATAGCGGCGGAGAATCGGCCGAAATCGCAGTGGGTAAAGCGGCTCCATAAGGGCTCCTTGGGGTGCGTTCGATCGATCACCTCGACCTTACACCAAATGGGCTGCGATCCCAAGTGGGAGGACCGGCACCGACTTCTCCTTTCTCGCCACTTAGGGGGTGGACGGAGACTCGGGGGCCGAGCGCCGCTTGGCGTGCTGCGCCGGGCCATGTCGCCGGTACACTCCTGCGGACAATCCGCGCCGGAAGCTTTCGTTCGTTGCCAAGCGGCCTGGAGGGTGTTATCATTGAATGTTTCCCCGCCGCCCGTGCGGCCGTTCTGCCGAATCCTGTCCGCCGCCATGCCCCGCCCCCGCGAAGAAGACCTTTTTGCCGACACGACGATGACCTTCGGGGAACACCTCGAGGAGCTTCGTACGTGCCTGTTCCGAGCCCTGATTGGCCTGGTGCTGGGATTTCTCGTGGGCCTGTACTTCGGCGGGGAGGTAGTGGCGTTTATCCAACGCCCGCTGAAAAGCGCGCTGACCACGTATCGCGAAGAGCAGGACGTGCAGATGTTCCGCCGGCTCCAAGCGGAGGGCAAGCTCCCACCCGGCGACATCGACCGCTATCGCACGCTGGTCGAGAAGGACCAGCTTCTGGCTTCCGAGATCTACGTCGACCCGCGTGAAGTCCTCGCGCAGGCGCAGAAGCTGCGGCCCGACTTGCCGATTGCCGAGGAACCACCGCCGGTCGAAGACGGCGTGCAGGATGCGCCGGAGAACGACGACGATACGTCGGATGACGACACGATTCGACGCGAGGGGATGATCCGGCTCTTCCTGTGGCGCCCGGCCGAGGACGAAGTTCGCGTCACCAGCCTCGCCGCCCATGAACCGTTCAGTATCTACCTAAAGGCCGCCTTGGTCACGGGGGCGTTGCTGGCAAGCCCGTGGATCTTCTATCAGATATGGAACTTCGTGGCCGCCGGCCTGTACCCGCACGAGAAGCAGTACGTGCACATCTTCCTGCCGTTCAGTTTAGGCCTGTTCCTCCTCGGAGCGGCGTTAGCGTTCTTCTTCGTGTTCGAGCCGGTATTGGACTTCCTGTTCATGTTCAACGCCTGGCTCGGAATTGACCAGGACATCCGGATTAGCGAGTGGCTTGGGTTCGTGCTGATCCTGCCGCTGGGCTTCGGCATTGCGTTCCAATTGCCGCTGGTCATGTTGTTCCTGGAACGGATCGGCATTTTCGACGTCGAGGCCTACCTGGTGAAGTGGCGGATTGCCATCCTCGTGATTGCCGTCGTCAGCATGTTCCTGACGCCGGCCGACCCCTACAGCATGCTGCTGATGGCCGTCCCGCTAACGATCCTGTACTTCGGCGGTATTCTCCTGTGCCACTTCTTGCCGAAGACGAAAAGTCCCTTCAATGAATGGGACGAGGACTAGTGCTCTGTCCAACCAGTGTTTGCGAATACCGAAAGCCGGATTGGGAAATCAGGCGAGGTACTCGAATACGCCGAATGGGAGAGTGTCGCGGGCCGGACCACTGGCCGGCGTCAGGCGGCCGCCGTCGGGTATCGTAACCGACTCGTAGCGGCCGCCGGAGCGGAAGGCTGTAGTTGAGGCTTCAGTGTGCGGTATTCAGTCT
>CAYPWB010000211.1:0-10697 GCA_964414315.1 uncultured Planctomycetaceae bacterium
TCCCGGTCGTTGCGCTCGCCCGCCACTGCACAATGGTATGCGCCTCGACCAGGCACTGGGAGTCATACAAAGGGCCACCGGCCGGACAAGCCGGCCGGTGACGCTCCTGAATTGTGGACAGCAACCAAGCCGCGGCGCCCGAGTTATAATAAGGTAGGAAGCGGGGCGAGGTCCCTGCAGTCCCCTCGATTGGGTAAGTGACCCCACCAATCCGGAGTTCTCCACGATGCGTCCTGTCCGCCACCCATTGCTCGGCTTGCCCTTTGTGGCGGCCCTTCTCGTGCTGGCCCCCGTCGCCGCGCTCGCCCAAGCGCGGCAAAGCCTCGAGCAGGCCCGAAACCGAATGGTCGACGAGGAGATCGTGGCCGCGGGCGTGAAGAACCCGCGGGTCATCGAGGCGATGCGCAGCGCGCCGCGGCACGAGTTCGTTCCGTTGGCCAGCCGGCAGTATGCCTACCTCGACATGGCGATGCCCATCGGCGAGGGACAAACCATCTCGCCGCCGTTCGTCGTGGCCTACATGACCGAAGCGCTCGATCCCCGGCCGACCGACCGCGTGCTGGAAATCGGCACCGGCAGCGGCTACCAGGCGGCCGTGCTCAGCCCGCTGGTCCGTGAGGTGTACACCATCGAAATCGTCCCCTCGCTGGGCCGCAACGCGGCGCGAACGCTCCGCCGGCTGCGATACGACAACGTATCGTGCAAAATCGGCGACGGCTTCCTCGGCTGGCCGGAGCACGCGCCGTTCGACAAGATCATCGTCACCTGCTCGCCCGAACGCGTGCCGGTGCCGCTGGTCGAACAGTTGCGCGAAGGCGGGCGCATGGTCATTCCCGTGGGCGAGCGTTACCAGCAAACCATGTACGTGCTCAAGAAGGAGGGCGGCAAGCTCGTCAGCGAAGCGCTGCGGCCGACGCTGTTCGTGCCCATGACGGGGCGGGCCGAGGACCGCCGGCGCGTGCAGCCCGATCCGGCCAACCCGGCTATCGTCAACGGCGGTTTCGAGGAAATGATGGGCGAGCCGGCCAAAGCCGCCGGCTGGCACTACCAGCGGCAGGTCGAGGTGATCGAGTCGGACGAAGCGCCCGAAGGCGAGCAGTTCGCCCGATTCGAGAACACCACCGCGGGCCGCGGCTCGCAGGCGTTGCAGGGGTTGGCGGTCGACGGCCGGCAGGTATCGGAGTTGGAACTGACCTTTTCGGTGCGCGGCCGTGAACTGCGCCCCGGTCAAACGCGCGCCCAGGTGCCTCTGGTGGTCATCACCTTCTACGACGAAAACCGTGCCACGGCCGGCCGCCAGCAGGTCGGCCCGTGGCGCGGCACGTTCGGTTGGCAGCGGGAGCGGGCGACCGTTTCCGTTCCCCCCCGCGCCCGCGAAGCCATCCTGCACATCGGCCTGTTGGGCGGCACGGGCCAGTTGGATCTCGACGACCTTGGCTTGAGCGTACTCGCCGGCCGCTAAGAGAGAACAACACGGCCGAAGCTTCCAGCTTGCGCCCGGCAATGCCGTGGGGAAAACGGAACGGGTCCGATTCGTGCCCGGCACATTTCGGGCCGTCCCGGCAAATCGGAGCCGCCCCGTCCTCCTGGATGAATCGTCGGGCTCAACTTTCCTTCAGCGCGGCGATCAAGTCGAGCATCGCTTTCTTGCCGTCGCCGAAGAACATCAGGCAGTTGTCGGCGGCAAACAGGGGGTTGGGAATGCCGGCGAAGCCCGGGCTGAGGCTCCGCTTCACGACGACGACGGTACGGGCCTTGTCGACGTCGAGGATGGGCATGCCGCCGATCGCGCTTTTCGGATCGCGCGCCACGGGATTGACCACGTCGTTGGCGCCGATGACGAGTACGACGTCGGTTTGCGCGAAGCTCGGGTTGATCTCGTCCATCTCCTTGAGCTTCTCGTACGCCACCTCGGCCTCGGCCAGCAGCACGTTCATGTGACCCGGCATGCGGCCGGCCACCGGGTGCACGGCGTACTCGACCTCGATACCGCGCGATTCCAGCAGGCCGCCCAGGTCGCGCACCGCGTGCTGCGCCTGCGCGACGGCCATTCCGTAGCCGGGCACGATAATGGCCCGTTGGGCATTGTCGAAGAGCATGGCCACCTCGTCGGCCGAGGTCGACTTGACCCGACCGCCGTACACTTCGTCGGCCGTGGCGTCGGCCTCGCCGGGCGCCAGCACGCCGAACAGCACGTTGGTCAGCGACCGGTTCATCGCCTTGCACATGATGTTCGTCAGAATCAGGCCCGACGCACCCACCAGCGACCCGGCAATAATCAGCACCGAGTTGCTCAGCACGAAGCCCGTCGCGCACGCCGCCAGGCCGCTGTACGAGTTCAGCAGGGCGATGACCACGGGCATGTCGGCCCCGCCGATCGGATTGACCAGGAACCAGCCCAGCACCGACGCGACAAGGACCAACGTCCAGTACACGCCCAGCGGAGAGGGGCACATCAGCGCGCCGAGCAGCAGCACGACGCACAAAAGGGCCAGGCCGGCGTTGAACGCCTGCATGCCCGGGAATACCCACGGCTTCTTGAACTTCTTGAACTCGCGCAGCTTGCAGAAGGCCAACAGGCTGCCCCAGAAGGTGACCGCGCCGATCAGCCCGGCCAGGAACGCGGCGATCAATGACGCATTGAATACCGGGTTCCCGAGGCCGGCCGACGCCATCACTTCGTACGATTCGGGCCGGGTCAGTTCGGCCCCGGCCACGAACACGCTCGCTGCGCCGCCGAACCCGTTGAACAGGGCCACCAGTTCCGGCATGGCCGTCATCTCGATCTTCACGGCCAGCACGGCCCCGATCAGCCCGCCGATGACCAGCCCCGTGATGATGAGCCCGTACCCGATGACCTCCTGGTGGATGAGCGTGGCCAACACGGCCACGAGCATGCCGGTGGCGCCGAGGAGGTTGCCTCGCACGGCGGTTCGCGGGTGGGTGAGGCCTTTCAGGCCCAGAATGAACAGTACGGCCGCCACCAGGTACGCCAGAGCGATAATCGTCGTTTGGTCCATCGGTTCCTCGCACAAAGCCGCGACCGTCGGCCGCGGGTATTTCAGGTCTCAAAGCCGCGACCGTCGGTCGCGGTGTTATGGGCGGCCTCAGAGGCTATCCGGAAAGGCTTGGATGCAGGTCCCCTCTCCCGCCGGGAGAGGGCTAGGGTGAGGGGGGCACGGACCATCGCCTTTGCCTGTATCTTGTCCAAATTCCATAAGCCCTCACCCCCAACCCCTCTCCCTAAGGGAGAGGGGAGTTTTCGGATAGCCTCTTATTCGTTGAATCACTTGCGGCGGAACATTTCCAGCATGCGGTTGGTTACCAGGAACCCGCCCACCACGTTGACCGTGGCCAGGACGACCGCCAGGAAGCCGAGAATCGCCACCGCCGGCTCGTTTCCGGAGCCGGCCGCCAGCAGCGCGCCGACCAGCGTAATGCCCGAAATGGCGTTGCTGCCCGACATGAGCGGCGTGTGCAGCGTGGGCGGAATTTTCGTGATGATTTCGAAGCCGACGAAAACGGCCAGCACGAAGACCGTCAGCGCGGCCAGCAGGGGCAGTGCGGTCTGATCGGCGGCCCCGCTCCCGGCCTCGGCGGCAAACAGCAGTAGCGAAATATCGGTCATCAGGAAGTCTCCTCGGAGGTTGCTTCGGCCGGGGCCGGCGGCTCGATGCCCAGCAGCTCGCATACTCGGGGGTTCACCACCTTGCCTTCGCGGGCAACGAGCGTTTCGCGGGTGATTTCGTCGTCCAGATCGATGTTCAATTCACCGTCCTTCGCCAAGTGCAGCAGGAACGTCGCAATGTTCTTCGCGTACATCTGGCTGGCGTGGTAAGGGACCTCGGAAGGCAGGTTCGTCGGCCCCAGAATGGTCACGTTTCCCTCGGTGACCGTTTTGCCGGGCTGGGTCAGCTCGCAGTTGCCGCCCCGCTCGGCCGCCAGATCGACCAGCACCGAACCGACCGGCATGCCGGCCACCATCTCCTTGGTGACCAGCGTGGGCGCCTTTTTGCCGGGCACGGCCGCCGTGGTGATGACCAGGTCGGTTTCGGCCAGCACGCGGGCCATCATCTCGCGCTGTTTTCGGTAGAACTCTTCGTCCATCTGCCGGGCGTAGCCGCCTTGGTCCTCGGCGTCGCCGGCTTCCAACTCGAACTCGACGAACTTCGCGCCCAGGCTTTGCACCTGCTCCTTCACGGCCGAGCGGACGTCGTAGGCCGATACGACGGCGCCGAGCCGCCGCGCGGTGGCAATCGCCTGCAATCCGGCTACCCCCGCTCCGACGATGAACACTTTGGCCGGCGAGAGGGTGCCGGCGGCCGTCATCAGCATGGGGAACATCTTCGGCAGGGCGAGCGCCCCCAACAGCACGGCACGGTAACCGGCCACGGTGGCCATCGCCGAGAGGACATCCATGCTCTGCGCTCGTGTGATGCGGGGCATCAGTTCGAGGGCGAACAGGGCAACGCCTTTCTCGGCCATCGCCCGGGCGGCCTCGGGCGAACCCAGTGGGTCGGCCGTGCCGATGACCGTTTGGCCGGGCCGCAGGTGGTCGAGGTCGGCCTTGCCGGCCTCCGGGTTGGTCCCGGCCGTGCGGACGCTCAGCAGGACATCGGCCGCGAACAGGTCGCTGCGATTTTCGGTAAGCTGCGCGCCCTTGGCAATGTACGCTTCATCCGGATAGCCGGCCGGGGCACCGGATCCCCGCTCGATTAGTACCTGGATCCCCACCTTGGTCAGGGATGGGAGGATGGCGGGGACCAGCGCAACGCGCTGTTCGCCGGGGAACGACTCCTTCAGCACTGCAACAATCATGGTCCGCTGCCGTTGGTTGACGGGCAAAGATGGATCGACTCAGGGAAGATGAGCATTATTACACGATGACGAACGTCCGAAAACCCCCCTATCTGGCACAAGTATAGCTCCTTGGTTGTGGTGTGACGGGCTGTTTTGCGAGGTGCGGTTCCAGACGGACGGCCGGCCGGCCGAAAAAAACCGGCGGGGGATGGGTTGCCAAACCGGACGGCCCAGGCTAAATTATGGGTTTGCCCACGCGTGCCCGGCTCCAAATCCGGGCGAATCGAGACTTTCCGCAGAGGCTGGACAATGCAGTTGACGAAGACTTACATGGCCAAACCGGGCGACGTCGAGGCCAAATGGTGGCTGGTCGACGGGACGGACCGGGTGGTCGGCCGGCTGGCCGGCGACATCGCCGTGCGCCTGATGGGCAAGCATCGGCCCACGTACACCCCGCACCTCGACACGGGCGATTTCGTCGTCGTCGTCAATGCCGAAAAGGTCACGTTCACCGGGAAGAAGTGGGACCAGAAGGTCTACACGTGGTACACCGGTTATCCGGGGCTGCGCAGCGAGACGGCGGCACGGCGGTTTGAACGCCGGCCCGAGTTGATCTTGCGCGAGGCCGTCCGGCGCATGCTCCCGAAGAACAAGCTCGGCCGAAAGATGCTTTCGAAACTGAAGGTGTACGTCGGCAACCAGCACCCGCATCAGGCCCAAATGCCCGAGGCCATTGAACTCGGGTCGAAGCGCAAATAAGGGCGTTGCTCGCCAACCCGGCGGCCCCAACGCACAGCCCCATCCCTTCCAACGGCTTACACACTTTTATGAGCACGGCCACACAAGACATTCTCGGTACCGGTCGTCGCAAGAGTTCGGTCGCCCGCGTGCGCGTTCGATCCGGCGACGGGAAGATTGTTATCAACGAACGGGCGTTGGAGGAGTTCTTCCCCAACGTTCAGCAGCAAAACGCCGTCCTGGCGCCGCTGGTGCAAACCGGCGTGCGCGAGCGGGTCGACGTGCTCGTTCGCGTCGGCGGCGGCGGCATCACCGGCCAGGCCGACGCCTGCAAGCTGGGCATCGCCCGGGCACTGAAGCAATTCGACGAAGAACTGGAGCACCCCCTCCGCGACACCGGGCTGCTCACCCGCGACGGCCGTATGAAAGAACGCAAGAAGTACGGTCTCCGCGGCGCCCGCCGTGGAACGCAGTTCTCGAAGCGGTAACGTCCGGTCCGCGGGTCTCGGGAAGAATCGTCCGCGAAGGACACGAAGTCCCACGAAGAACGGAACCGTTGTCGATCCCTTCGGGCTCTTCGCACGTACTTGCGCTCGAATGCTTCCTTCGGGGTAAGTTATGCCGCATCGCAATCTCCTGGTATTGCTGGCCGCTGCGCTGGCGTCGATCGTTTGCCACCAGCGGGTCGAAACGAATCGTTACGGCCGGGTGCTCGTCGGCGCGATGCGGGAAATCGAGCAGCGGTACGTCGAACCGGTCGAGCCGGTCGACCTGTTCGAGGGCGCCATGGCGGGCATGGTCGAGCAGCTCAACGACCCCCACAGCCAGTTCGTCACGTCGCGCAATCTCCAGCGGTTCAACGAGTCGCTCAACCAGGAGTTCGGCGGCGTGGGCATGGAGGTGTCGCAGGACCCGAAAACCCGGCAGATTCGCGTCGTTGCCCCCGTGTACGGCACGCCCGCCTACGAGGCCGGAATCCGCTCCGGCGACCGCATTGTGCGGATCGAGGGGCGCGGAACGCATGGGCTGTCGCTGTCCGACGCCGTCCGCCTGATGCGGGGCAAGCCCGGCACCACCGTGACCGTCGAGGTCCTCCGTGCCGGCGAGGAGGAGCCGGTGGAGCTTTCCATCCGCCGCGAACAGATTCCCATCGACACTATTCTGGGCGATACCCGCAACCCCGACGGCACCTGGAACTTCACCGTCGAGGGGCATCCGGAAATCGGCTACGTGCGTGTGAACGCCTTTTCGAGCGAAACGGCCGCCGACTTGCGGAAGGTGCTCGAGCGGCTGCTCGAAGAGGGCATGCAGAAGCTCGTCCTCGACCTGCGCGACGATCCGGGCGGCCTGCTCGACGCCGCGATCGAAATTTCGGACATGTTCCTCCGCGAGGGACTGATTGTTTCGGTGCGCCGCCGCAACGACACGGAAACCTACTCGGCCACCCAGCGCGACACCCTGCCCGACTTTCCCATGGTCGTCCTGGTGAACCAGAACAGCGCCAGCGCGAGCGAAATTGTGGCCGCGTGCTTGAAGGACCACGGGCGGGCGAAGATTGCCGGGCAGCGCACCTATGGGAAGGGCACCGTGCAGCAGGTGATCGACCTGGAGGCCGGCCAGGGCGCGCTGAAGCTGACCACGGCCAGCTACTGGCGGCCCAGCGGCCGGAATATCAACCGCAAGCTCGACTCGACCGACGAGGACGACTGGGGCGTGCGCCCCAGCCCCGGCCTGAAGGTCGAACTCGACCAAGAGGAGTTCGGCCGGCTCCGCGCCTGGCGGCTGCGCCGCGGCGTTCCCAACGAGAACGGCACCCCTGCCGGCGAGGACGAGGACGCCGACTTCGTCGACCGCCAACTCCAGCGAGCCCTCGAGTATCTGCTCGAAACCGAGCCCTGAGGGGAATACGGGACAGGTGGGGTAATCTCACAACGAATTCCGCGCAATGCTGGCGCCAGACTGTGGCACACCCTTCATGCTCCGTCAGGCACTGGCAGAGCCAGTGGCACACGTTCGGGCAAAACGGCATGATTCTGCCGGGGAGTCAGGGGCGGGGTGCCACTGGCTCTGCCAGTGCCTCGATACTACTAACCTCAACCATCGTGGGATACGTCCTAGCGCGGCGTCGCCGCAGCCAAAGTGGCCGGAATTCGCCATGCCGTCTCCAGAGACGCAACCCATTGATCTGGAAGAGGTTACGCCGTGCGTCGCCCACAGCATCGTGAGAATCTTAACGATGTTTGACGTTAGTAGTACAGGGCGGCAGGGCCGCCAAGCAATACAAGCAGTAGTGCAGATGATGCCTGCTCAGCCATGTGAAACGCCTCGACATATCGCCGTCCGTTTCCATGGCTTGAAGCTGGCCGGCTACTTTGCCGTGGATTGCGCCCGCCGCAGCGGCCGCTTCGTCAACCGGGCGTTTCGGCGCGGGAAACGGCGGTCCACTTGCCGACCATGTTCAGAAGGCCGGCCCGATCGACCGGCTTGCTCAGGTAGTCGTTGCAGCCGCATTCGAGGCATTTGCGGCGGTCGTCGGCCATGGCGTTGGCGGTCAGTGCGACGATGGGGCCCGCGTGGGCCAGGTCGCGCAGTTGCCGCGTGGCCGCGTAGCCGTCGAGCACGGGCATTTGCATGTCCATGAGGATCAGGTCGAACGGCTCGCCGTCGTCGTTCGCGGTCAAGGCCGCGTCGAGGGCAAGCTGCCCGTTCTCCACCACCGTCACCTCGGCCCCGGCCTTCTTCAGAAGGAAGGCCAGCAGCCGCTGGTTGTCGGGCCCGTCTTCGGCCAGCAGGATGCGGGCGCCGGGGGGCAGGGAGTCGGATGGGTGCTCGCTCGGCGAAGGCGCCCGCGGGGTCGCGGCCTCCTCGCCCGGTTCGGCCATTCTCACGTCGCGCAAGTCGCCCGCCGCCACCGTCACCCGAAACGTGCTCCCCTTGCCCGGCTCGCTATGGATGGCGATGCCGCCGCCGAGCATTTCGGCCAGTCGCTTGCTGATGGCCAGGCCGAGGCCCGTCCCGCCGTACTTGCGCGTGGTCGAGGAATCGGCCTGGCTGAATGGCTGGAACAGGCGGGCCTGCTGCTCCGGGGTAAGGCCGATGCCCGTATCGACCACGTCGACCTGGAACAGGGCGGGCTCTTCGGGGCGGCGCACGAGCCGCACCACCATGCGCACGCTGCCCGTCTCGGTGAACTTGACGGCGTTGCCCACCAGGTTGATGAGGATTTGCCGCAGCCGGAGCGGGTCGCTTTCAATCGAGTCGGGAATCGGACCTTCGTACTCCAGCCGGAGCGGCAGATTCTTCGCGTCGGCCCGAACCTGCATGAGGTCCTTCACCTCGGCCAGCACGTGGGCGGGGCAGCAGGCGGCACGCTCGACCTCCAGCTTTCCGGCCTCAATCTTCGACAGGTCGAGAATATCGTTGATCAGGTCGAGCAGGTACCGGCCATTGCGTTGGATGGTGCGGATGGCGTCGACGCGTTCGGGCGGGGCGCGGTCGAGCCCCGGTTCGCCCAGCAGCATTTCAGCGAAGCCCAGGATGGCCGTCATGGGTGTGCGAATTTCGTGGCTCATGTTGGCCAGGAACTCGCTTTTCGCCTGACTGGCCGACTGCGCCATCTCGATAAACTCTTCGAGGGCTCCATTCGCCGATTCCAGCGCCACCACGTACTGCTCCAACTCCTCGTTGGCCTGCTGCAGCGACTGCTCCATGCGCTTCCGGTCGGTAATGTCGTGCAACTGCTCGACAATGAGCGTTACGTTGCCGTCTTGGTCGAAGACGGGGATGGACCGGGCCTCGATCCAAAGGTTTCGGTCGGGCAAATACTTTTCGAGCGTCTCGATTTGCTTCGACTTCACGGCGGCCGCGGCGGGGCACGTCTCGCACGGCGTTCCCCGGCCGAGCAATTCGTAGCACTTCCGCCCGTCGCACTGCTCCGGCGGCCGGCCCAGCAGTTCATAACCCGCCCGGTTGTAACGCACGACGGTGTGATCCGGATTCTGCAAGGCGACCACGTCGGGAATGCCGTCGAGCACCGTGTTGAGCAGGCGGGTTTGCTCCTCCAGCGAGTCGTTCGCCTTCTTGCGTTCGGTAATATCGCGGGCGATTCCGTTGTAGCCGGTTACGCGGCCGTCGGCGTCGCGCGAAGCGGCCGCATTGGAGGTGTGCCACCGCCACGAACCGTCTTTGTGCCGAACCCGGTATTCCACGCCCGACTGCGGCTCGCCCGTCTCCAGTACTCGCCCGAGGAACTCGCGACAAAGATGCACGTCGTCGGGATGCACGAACGGCTCGAAGGCCTTGCCCTGCACCTCGTCCAGGTCGTGCCCTACCAGGCGGGTCCAGTTGGGCGAAACGTAGCGGAACACGCCTTCCGGGGTGACTGAGTAGATGATGTCGTTCGCGTTTTCGACCAGTTCGCGGTACTTGCGCTCGCTTTCACGCAGCGCCGCCTCGGCCCGTTTGCGCTCGGTCGTATCGCGGACCGAGGCCACCAGCAGCGGGACACCATCCTGATTGAGGCCTCGGAGGTACACCTCGACGGGAAACTGCGTCCCGTCTTTCCGCTGGTGGATGGTCTCGATCACCCCCGTTCGCAACTCGCCGTCAAGTATGCGGTCGAACTCTTCGGCCAGAGCCTCGCGCGTGACATTGGGCTTAATGTCCTGCGGGCTCATCGCCAGCAATTCGTCCCGCGTGTATCCGAGCGACTTGCAGGCAGCGTCGTTCACGTCGACAAAACGCATGGTCGGTCGCTCGATGATGAACAGGTTGTCGGCCGAGGCGTCCAGAGCCGCTCGAAAGCGGCGCAGCTTCTGTGCCTGCCGGTACCGTTCGGTCACGTCGCGAAACACGAGCACCGCGCCGACCACTCGACCGTCGGCGTCGCGAATCGGCGCGCAGCTATCGGCAATTTGCCGTTCGCTGCCGTCGCGGGCGATCAGCGCGGTGCCGTTGGCCAGCGCCACGATACGTCCTTCGGCCAGGACCTCCCAGACAGGATTGACCGCCTCGTCGCGGGTCTTCGCGTTGATGATGCGGAACACTTCGGCGATGGGCCGCCCGCGGGCCTCCGCGGCGGTCCAGCCGGTGAGCGTCTCGGCCGCGGCGTTCAGGTCGTCGACGTTGCCCTCGGCATCCGTGCTGACGACCCCGTCGCC
>CAYPWB010000212.1:0-10656 GCA_964414315.1 uncultured Planctomycetaceae bacterium
AAGAGGGTAACCGATTCCCGGAGAGCGGCCCGTTTTTGCGGGGCTTGCGGGCCCTGGCCGATTTGGTATTCGTTTTCTCAAGCAGAACTGAGACATACTCCCATGCCTGCCCGTTCAAAAGCATATGCAATCGTTATGTGTTTGTTCGTCCTCGGATGCGGCCGCCCAGCCGCGATGGAGGGCGTATTGGCCGCCGAGCCGGATAACCCGAAGGATCCCCCCCCCATGTCTACTGTTCGTGTTCGCGTCATCGGTCTCGACGGGAAACTCACCGAGCCGGTTGAGGTACCGAAACTGATCCTTTCCGATGCCGAGTGGCGGCAGCGACTAACACCCGAGGAGTATCGCATTACCCGCGACAAGGGTACGGAACGCGCCTTCTGCGGCGGCCTGCTCGACAACAAGCAAGAGGGCGTTTACGCGTGCCTGTGCTGCAACTTGCCCTTGTTCGAATCGACGGCCAAGTTCGAATCGGGCACCGGCTGGCCCAGTTTCTTCCGGTCGATTGCCGAGGAAAACATTCGGGAAGAGCTGGACCGGAGCCACGGGATGGTTCGCACCGAAATCCTGTGTGCGCGGTGCGACGCCCACCTTGGGCACGTGTTCAAGGACGGGCCTCCGCCGACGCGTCGCCGATACTGCCTCAATTCCGAGGCCCTCCGCTTCGTGGCCGAAGACCAACTCCGCACGATCGGCGAGAATCCGGACGCTCCGACCACCGCTGAACGTTCGTCCGCGAGCGACGGAGATTCGCCGCCGAAGCTTGCCGAGGTTGTTTTGGCCGGTGGGTGTTTCTGGTGCGTCGAGGCGGTGTTCAAGCAGCTCGACGGCGTCGTCGACGCCGTGAGCGGCTATTCCGGCGGCACCGAGCGATCCGCCAGCTACAAGGCGGTGTCGACGGGCAGGACCGGCCATGCCGAGGCGGTAAAGATCGTCTACGATCCGGAGCAGGTTTCCTACGAGCAGTTGCTGAAGGTCCATTTCGCTACGCACGATCCGACCACGCGCAATCGCCAGGGCAACGACGTCGGTCCCCAGTATCGTTCGGCTATCTTTTATGCAAACGATAAAGAGAAGGAGCTTGCCGAGGCGTTCATTGCCGACTTGAACGACGCGAAGGTGTTCAAGCGGCCGATTGTCACCACGCTCGAGCCGTTCGAAGGGTTCTATCCCGCCGAGCCCGTACATCAGGATTTCGTCGCGTGCAACCCGGCACATCCCTACGTGCGCGCCATAGCCTTGCCGAAGGTGGAGAAGGTGCGAAAGAAATTCGAAGATTTGGTCAAGCCGGACGGGTCGTAGCTCGGAAATTGCAGCTTATCCGGATGGGGCAGCGCAGCGCTGCGGCAAGCGTTTGTCATGATTACCGACCCTCCCGCCCGTTGCCGGTGGAAGCCCGACCTTGATCGAAACGAACCAACTCACCAAACGTTACGGGTCGGTGACGGCGCTGGAGGCGTGCTCGTTGTCGGTTCAGCGAGGCGAAGTGTTCGGGCTGCTCGGACCCAACGGGGCAGGCAAGACGACTCTGCTGCGGCTGTTGCTGGGGTATATTCGTCCGACGAGTGGAAACGCCACGATTGCGGGCTTGGATTGTCGCCGGCAGTCGGTCCAGGTGAGGCGGCGCACGGCGTATCTGCCCGGTGAAGTCCGGCTGTTCGGCCAAATGCGCGGTCGAGATGTTCTGCGGTTCTTGGTCGGCGAGCGGCCTGGGAGCGATTTGCAGCGTTCCCTGCAACTGGCGGAGCGACTGGAACTTCGGTTGACGCCTCGTGTCGCTGCGATGTCTACCGGCATGCGGCAGAAACTCGCGCTCGTCGCAACGTTGGCAGCCGATACGGAACTCATCATTCTGGACGAGCCCACCTCGAATCTGGATCCCACCGTTCGCCGCGAGATCGCCGGCATCGTTGGCGAAATTCGCCGGCAGGGGCGAACCATCCTCTTCTCCTCCCACGTGTTGCCCGAGGTTGAGGACGTGTGCGACCGGGTTGCGTTCCTGCGAGCGGGCCGGCTGGTGCACGTGCAGATGATGCAGGAGCTGAAGCGTCGGCACCGCATCCGAGCCGTGCTGAGCGGTCCGCTGCCGGCGCCGCCCGCGCATTTGGCCGGCGAACTGGCGATCGGCCGCGATGCAACCGACGCCGTCGTCATCGAAACGCCGGGCGAAATTGCCCCGTTGCTGCATTGGCTCGCGACGCTACCGCTCCGTGAAATGCACGTGCAGCCGGTAGGTTTGCGGTCGCTGTACGACCGTATTCACGGCATGGCCCCCGCCTAAGACGTCGAAGGACGCCCGCCCCCATGAACCGCTCGCTGCTGAAGAAATCGCTTCTCGAAGGCCGTCTGCTGCTGGCCGCATGCGCCGCGACTCTGCTGGCGTATTGTTGGACGCGTGTGTGGCTGGTCGGGCAATTCGACATGAGCCGTTTCGAGACCGTCATCGAGCAATTCCGCGACTGGGAGCAATTCTCGCCGGTTCCATTCGAGCATTTGGTCACCTATACCGGCCGGATTGCCATGGCCTACGATGAACCGATCCTCATCCTCTGTGTCGTCCTCTGGGCGATTGCCCGCGGTTCCGACTGCATTAGCGGCGAAATCGGGCGAGGAACGATGGAGATGCTGCTGGCCCAGCCGGTCAGCCGGGTGCAGGTGTTGTGGTCTCAGGCCTCGGTGACGATTGCCGGCGTGGCCCTGCTGGCACTCACGTCGTGGTTGGGTCTTTACGCGGGCATCCAGACGAACACCGTCGAAGAGCGAGCGGCCGCGAGTTGGCGGGTTCCCTGGCTGGGCGTCGAACTGCGCAATCCGCTGGCCAAGGAGCAGGTGATACGGCGACCGATGGCCGACAAGGTCGATCCCGCGCACCTTGTGCCTGCCGCCGTCAACTTGTTTTCGCTCGGCTTCTTCCTGGCCGGGTTGAGCACGCTCTTGTCGTCGTCCGACCGCTATCGTTGGCGAACGATCGGCCTGGTTGTAGGAATCTACATCGTGCAGTTGACGCTGAAGATTGTCGGCCTGGCGTCGGATCGCGTGGCATGGTTCGGCCGGCTTACTTTTTTCACGGCGTACGAACCGGTCCGCTTCGTGAGCATTGCCGTTTATCAGCCGGAATCGACGTGGAGTCTTGTGCTGCGCGACGAGGCTGGCCGTTGGGTGAGCTTCGGGCCGCTGGGGTACAACCTGATCCTGCTCGGCACGGGCGCGGTTGCGTATTTGCTGGCAACGGCGGCTTTTCACCGCCGCGATTTGCCCGCGCCGCTGTAGCTTTGGGGGGCTGCGGAGTGTGTTGATTGCCGCTCCAAGAGGAACCGCCGCAAGCGGGACAGGTCGTCGGTATTGATCAGGTCGACGCCCGCGCCAAGGAGTTCGCGCCACACGGCTTCGCTTTCGGGGGTGGCCCAAAAGCGCACACGCCGCTTTTGCTCGTGGGCCTGCGCCACAATCGCCCGGAGCTTTTCGCGGTCGGCGTCCGGCATCGGGCCGCGGCCTCTCCATCGAAAGTGGGAACTCCACCGGTCGCTGATCATCGGCATGAGGTGCGGCGGCGCATCGCTGCCCAAATCGGAAAGTCGACCGTCGAGTCCGGCGTAGCGGACCGCCTGATCGCGGAGCGTCGCCGGGGCCCGATTCCCGCTGATCACGACGGTGACCGGGCCGAAACGCACCACGCCGTCTTCAACCGACGTGAGGATAACGGCGTAGTCGGCAAGCACGTCGTGCAACCGTGCGTAGGTCGCCTCGGCATCGCTCTTGACGTCGATCATCAGCGTGAACGGGGGGCCGCCGGGATAGACACTGCCCTCGTTGCCCTCGATCCGTCGGCGCAGCGGATCGAGGTAGAGGGAAGTGAGCCGCCGGCTGGGGTCGAGTTCCGCTTGGGTGTGGGCGACCAGCAGGTCGTTGCCCACCAGGAACACGTCGGCCTCGACGCTGGAGAAGCCGTGGTCCAAAGCATCCAGTAACGGTCGGCGGTGTAGATAATCGTTGTGGGCGTGGGCTTGAGGCAGCGGGACGACCCGCTCGGCGGCCGACACCGGCAACGCGAATGCTCCAAGCGTTAGCAGGATTGCGATGGACATTTTGCAGCGCATAGGGCTCTCCGATCGAGGGGGCTTGCGTTTTCCGGACATTCGGGAACAGGTCGAGTGTTTGACGAATGCCGCTTGTTTCCCGTCCCGGCGACGGTCCAGTATAATCGGTAGCCGACTGGTTGGCCACAGACCGAGAAGGGTTAGAATGTAGGCAACCATCAACGGTTGCCAATGCAACGGTGTTTCCCTGCCGTATCGATTTCCGCCCCGCCCAAGGAGGCCGTCATGAACCGGCTCGTATCCTGCCTGATCCTCTTCCTTGCTTTCGTTCTGCCGGTCGACGTTTCCTCCGTTGCGGACGACTCTAGGAACCCGCCGGCCGAGGTGGAAACGCCCCAGGCCGCCGCGCCCGTCGACTGGGCCGTCGGCGGCTGCGGCGGAGCTTTCTTCCTTGCATCGCCGGGCGAACTGGTGATCGACGTACACAAGCGCGACCGCAACCGTCGGCCCCGGCGAACCGATCTGCGCGCCATTCTCGTCGGGCCCGACCGCCGCGTGATCCGGGACGTGACCATTTCCGACGACGGCAACGACCCCGGCAGCGGGCCGGGCCCTGTGCAGTGGGCTCGCCTGCGGACAACGGTCGAACGGAAAGGCGTCTACTCGCTCAACATCACCGTTTCCCAGGACCGGTACGGCGATGAAATCGCTTGGGGGTTCCAGACGAACTGCGAGCATTACATCGTCGAGACCGCCCGCGGACACCGCGACCGGCGGCACGAGGAGCCCATCGTGCTGCTCCAGCCGGAACGGCCGGGCGAGATGGCGTTCCATCCGCGGTCGGGCAGTTTTGGGGTGGAAATCGCCGGGCTGCCGAAGACCGTGGCCGCGTTGCGCGTGGTCGACGCCGAGGACCGGCTGATTGCCGAGTTGCAGCCCGACGGCGAAGGCAAAGTCGCACATACCTTTCCGGCGCAGCCGCGCGACGCCGTTCCGTGGTGCATTCAGTTCCCCGCGCAGCAAGCGGTGGTGCATATCGACGGCGTTACGCGTTGGGAGCAGGACGACCTGTATCCGGATCTGGGCTGCTGGACGCCCAACGCCCGGTCGTGGTTCCCGCTGCTGCCGAACCGCTGGCTGTTGTCGCCCTACCGGCGCACCGTCTACGCCGAGCCGGGCAGCCGAGACCTCGCGACCTTTCGGGTTCACAACAACGCAGGCGAGCAACGCACCATTGGGCTTGCGCTCGAGTTTCCCGGCGAACCGTGGCCGGCAACCCTTTCGCAAACGATGGTCGAGGTTCCCGGAAAGTCGGCCGTGGAGGTTGCGGTCGAGTTTGCCGCGCCTCCCGCGGACGAGAAGCGGGTGTGCCACGTGCACGCCACGCCGGCCGATACGCCCGACGTTTCCACCTACGCCACGCTCACGTGCGTCGGGGGTGAATCGCCCACGGGAAAGCCGCTCGACTTGCCCTTGGTGCTGCGGCCCTACGAACACGAGAACGAGCAGTTCGGGTATCTGCCCGAGTACCCCGTCGACCATGAAGTGTATTTCGATCCGGGGAATCGCCCCTTTGTGCGTACGGGGGCAGGCTTCGCCACAGTTCGCGAGGGGCGCTGGGAATCGGTCGACCTGTCGAAGGCGGTGACGCAACGCGTTCCGCCGTTCGAGGGCGGAGTGTTCGGCATGGCGACGAGCAAAGTGGCGTTCGACCGGGACGGCCACGTGTACCTGCTGACGCGCGGCGGTTCGCGGGCGGGTCTGTTGCACTCGTCCGATGCCGGGCGCAGCTTCACGGCCTACCTGCTGCCCGAACGGGACGGCGGACCGCAATCGTTCGACATCGAGCAGTTTTCCGGCCACAACACGCCCGACACCCCGCCGCCCATTCTGCGGTACACCCGCACGGCGGTCGATGCGAACGTGTTCTGGCGAAGGGTCCACGACCTGGAGCTGGTGTTGGCCGAGCGGCAGGGCGACCGCATCGTGTTTCAGCAGCCCATTCTGCTTACCGACAACTGCATCGGTCTGGCATCGCATTCGGGAATTCCCGCGTCGGTCGTCACGCGCGGCGATCGGGTCCACATCGTTTGGGCGGAGGCCACCGACCCGGCCGAGGACGTGCCGGGCGTGCCCACCTATGTGGCCACGTACAACCGGGCGACCGGGCGGCTGGGCAACCCGGCGCTGGTGGCGTACGGCCCTCCGGCAAACGACATCCACAATTCGCCCAGCATCACGATCGACAGCCAGGGCCATTTGCACGTGTTGGCCGGCACGCACGGCCGCCCGTTTCCCTACGTGAAATCGCTCATCCCGAACGACGCCGACGGCGGCTGGACCGAGCCGGTGATGGTCGGCGACGACTTGCGGCAGACGTACATCGGGCTGGTATGCGATCCCGACGACACGCTGCACCTGGTGTACCGGCTTTGGCGAAGCGGCGAGGAGCCGCACCCGGCCAGCCACCACGCCGTGCTTGCGTATCAGCGCAAGCCGGTCGACGGTCCCTGGCAGGCGCCCGAGGCGCTGGTCGTCCCGCCGTTTTCGGAATACAGCGTATTCTATCATCGGCTGACGATCGACCGGCTGGGGCGGTTATTCCTCTCCTACGACTGCTGGTCGACCTACTGGTTCTACCGGAACGACCATGTCGGCTCGCGGCGCGCGCTGATGACGTCGCCCGACGGGGGCGCTACGTGGCGGCTGGCCACCGGTGCCGACTTGGCCCCGGCGTCGCGGTAACCGGTTGGCTTGCAGTTTGCGCTTTCCACCGCCGCGATGACGGCAAGTGCGACCTCGACCATTGGGAGGAAGAGTACCGGCAGCGTTTGGTTTGGGATTCTGACGCGTGGCGTCGACGGTATGACGACCTTCAGGAACCGTTCATCCCGCCAAAAGCAGTTTCGCAGGCAACTGCAAGTAGTCGATCACGCTGTTGAGAAACCGGCCGGCGGCCGCGCCGTCAATCAGGCGGTGGTCGTAAGACAGGCTCAGCGGCATCATCAGCCGCGGAACGATTTGTCCCTCGTGCACCGCCGGCTGCCAGCGCGATCGGCCCAGGAGCAGAATGGCCACCTCGGGGTGGTTGATGATGGGCGTGCTGTACGCGCCGCCGATCGCGCCCAGGTTGCTCACCGTGAACGTGCCGCCCCGGAGGTCCTCGACGGCGAAATCAGCATTGCGGGCGCGCTGGGCGATGTAGCCAAGTTCGCGGGCAAGCTGTGCAATGCCCAGGCGCTCGGCCCCGCGGATGTTCGGCACCACCAGCCCGCGCGGCGTATCGACCGCAATGCCCATGTTGACGTACTCCTTGTACACCACCTGACCGTTCTCGTCGTCGATGCTGGCGTTTACCATCGGATGCTGTTGCAGCGACAGGGCGACGGCCCTCAGTACGAACGGCATGGCGGTCAGCTTCACGCCCTCGCCCAGGTAGCCGGGCGGCACGCTCTTGCGGAGCTGTTCGAGGTCGGTCACGTCGGCGTCGTCGAAGTTGGTTACGTGAGGGATGATCGACGCGGAGCGGGCCATCTGCTCGGCGATGGCGCGGCGGATGCGCGGCATCTTCTCACGGCGCACCGGCCCGTGCTGGTCTTGGCCCGGCTCGCCGGGCGGAGTGACCGGCTCCGGTGCGCCGGCCGCCGGCGCGGCACCTTCCCCCGCCGCCTTCACGTCCTCTACCGTAATACGGCCGCGCTTGCCGCTCCCGGCGACCCGGCCCAGGTCGACGCCCAGTTCGCGGGCTACGCGGCGAGCTGCGGGGCCCGCCGGCAGCGGGCCGCTCGGCTCGGGCCGCTCGGCAGCCTGCCGTTCGGGCGATGGAGCGGGCGGCTCGGCCTTCCTCGGTTCAGGTTTCTCCGACTCAGCCTTTTCGGCCGGGGCCGGTTTCTTTGTCTTCTTCTCCTCGGCCGGCTTTTCGTCGCCTTTTTCGGCCGGTTTGGCCTCGGCTTCAGCGGCCTGCCCGTCGCCCTCGACGGTCAAGAGCGTTTGCCCTACATTGACCGTGTCGCCCTTCTTCACGTGCACCTTGCTCACCTTGCCGCCGAACGGACACGGCACCTCGATCACCGCCTTGTCGGTTTCCAGTTCGACCACGCCCTGGTTCGGTTCGATCTGATCGCCTTCGCGCACCAGAATGTTTACGACATCGCCGCTTTCGATATTCTCGCCCAGTTCGGGCAGTTTGCATTCGTTCGCCATGGTCAGCACCTACACGGTCACCGGATTGGGTTTATTGGGATCGAGTCCAAGGGTCTTGACGGCCTGGGCCAACTTCGTTTTCGGGTACTTGCCTTGCCGGGCCAATTCACTGAGGGCGGCCAAGGCGATATTCTCGGCGTCGACCTCAAAGAAACGCCGCAGCTCCTTCCGGGCTTCGCTACGGCCGAAGCCGTCGGCGCCGAGCACCACGTAATCGGGCCCTACCCACGGCGCAACGGCCAGCCCAAGCGCACTGGCGTAATCGAGGGCCGCCACAACGGGCCCCTCCGCCCCGCCGAGCACTTGTTTCACGTACGGTACGCGCGGCTCGGCGCCCGGGTGCAGGCGGTTGTGGCGGTCGCAGTCGCGCCCGTCGTAGTACAGCGCCTTGTAGCTGGTCACGCTGTACACGTTGCTCCCCACGCCGAACTGGTTTTCGAGGATGTCCTGCGCCCGGAGCGCCTCGCGCAGGATGGCCCCGCTGCCGAACAGTTGTGCCTTGGGCTTCTTCGGCCCGAGGTCGCGCTCCGAAAGCCGGTAGATACCGCGCAGGATGCCCTCGGTGGAACCCTGGGGCAGCAGGGGCATCTCGTAGTTCTCGTTCATCAGCGTGATGTAGTAGAAGATGTCCTCCTCCTCGAAGTACATCCGCTTCATACCGTCGAGCACGATGACCGACATTTCGTAGGCGTACGCCGGATCGTACGCTTGCAGGTTCGGGTAAGCCAGCGCGAACAGGTGGCTGTTGCCGTCCTGGTGCTGGAGCCCTTCGCCGGCCAGCGTCGTTCGGCCCGCGGTGCCGCCCAAAAGGAAGCCTCGGCATCGCATATCGCCCGCGGCCCAAATCAGGTCGCCAATGCGTTGGAAGCCGAACATCGAATAATAGATGAAGAACGGAACCAGATTCACGCCGTGGCTTGAATGCGCCGTGCCGGCCGCAATCAGCGAAGCCATCGAGCCGGCCTCCGTAATGCCCTCTTCGAGAATCTGCCCGTTCTTCGCCTCACGGTAGAACAGGAACGTTTCGCTGTCGACCGGCTCGTAAAGTTGTCCGACGTGCGAATAGATGCCGCATTGCCGGAAGAGCGATTCCATACCGAAGGTGCGGGCTTCGTCGGGCACGATGGGCACGACGTAGCGGCCGACGTTCTTGTCGCGCAGCAGCCGCGCGAGCAGGCGTACGAACGCCATGGTGCTCGACACTTCGCGCCCCTCGCTGCCGGCGAAGAACTCGGCAAAGTCCTCCCATTTCGGCGGCTTGAGCTTCACCCGCGCCGTGCCGCGGCCGGGCACGAACCCGCTGAGCTTTTCGCGCCGTTCGTGCAGGTAGCGCATTTCCGGGCTGTCCGCCGGCGGCTTGTAAAACTCGGCCCGCCGGGCGGCGTCCTCGGAGATGGGAATGTCGAATCGGGCGCGGAACTCGACCAGTTCCTCTTCGTTGAGCTTCTTCTGCTGGTGCGTGATGTTTCGACCTTCGCCCGCCTCGCCCAGGCCGTAACCCTTGATCGTCTGTGCCAGCACGACGGTGGGCGCGCCCTTGTGCTCGGTGGCGGCCTTGTAGGCGGCGTACACCTTGACCGGATCGTGCCCGCCGCGACGCAGGTGGGCTATCTGCTCGTCGTCGAGGTGCTCGACCAGCTTCTTCAGGTAGGGCGTGTTGAAAAAGTGCTCGCGGATGTAGCTGCCCGGCATGACGGCGTACTTCTGGAATTGTCCGTCGACCACCTCGCCCAGCCGGCGGACCAGCTCGCCGGTGGTGTCGGCCTCCAGCAAGGGGTCCCAGTCGTCGCCCCACACCACTTTCACGACGTTCCAGCCGGCGCCGCGGAACGCCCCCTCCAACTCCTGCATGATCTTTCCATTGCCGCGCACAGGCCCGTCGAGCCGCTGCAGATTGCAGTTGATGACGAACGTGAGGTTGTCGAGCTGCTCGCGTGCGGCCAAAGTAATGGCCCCCAGCGTTTCGGGCTCGTCGCATTCGCCGTCGCCCAGGAAGGCCCAAACCCTCGACGCCTCGGCCTCGGGCACGATGCCGCGATCGACCAGGTAATGGTTGAACCGCGCCTGGTAGATGGCCATGATCGGGCCGAGGCCCATCGATACGGTCGGAAACTCCCAGAAGTCGGGCATCAGCCAGGGGTGCGGGTAGGACGACACGCCCGGCTTGTCCTGCAACTCGCGGCGGAAGTTCTCCAGATGATGGTCCTGCAACCGGCCCAGGAGCCATGCCCGGGCGTAAATGCCCGGCGTCGCGTGCCCCTGAAAGTACACCTGGTCCGGCGGCAGCCGGCCCTTCTTGCCGCGGAAGAAGTGGTTGAAGGCCACTTCGTACAGCGTGGCGGCCGAGGCGAACGTGGAGATATGGCCGCCGATGCCCGCGCTGCGCTTGTTCGCGCGTACGACCATGGCCATGGCG
>CAYPWB010000213.1:0-2569 GCA_964414315.1 uncultured Planctomycetaceae bacterium
ACGCCGGCGCCCATGTGCTCATGCTCGACCTTGTCGAAGGCGTCGAGGAGCTGCTGCTGGTCGGCCTCGGTGAAGGCCTGATCGGCCATGGTGAACAGGCAATGGTCCTCCTTCTCGATGTGCTCGCGTAGCAGGGCAATGAAGTCGCGGGCGTCGCGGGCGAAGCGGGCGGGGGCGCCGGCATCGTCGCGCGACGCGGCCTCAACCGCTTCGGCCATCCCCCGCACCAGCGCGCGCCCTTGCTCGTGCTCGTGTATCATGACGCCGGTGGGGCCGCTGTCGCGAGGAAAGCCCTTGGCCTCCATGGCGGGGAAGAAGTGGGCTTCCTCCTTTCCATGATGGCAGCCGTCGGCGAAGTTGCGGAAGAAGTCGATGGCCTCCCGGGCCGATGGCTCGTCGATCCGGCCCGACGCCGCGGCTTGCTCGGCCAGCTTTTCCAGGCAGTTGAGCCCCTGCTCGATGACCCGGTGTTCGTGGGAAAGAATATCGCTCGGTTTCATGATTGTGTCTCCTGGTCAGGATATGGAAAACGGATACGAAGGGGACAGTCCCATTTTCGCGGCGGAAACAGTGGATGATTGGGCAAGAGCACCCTAGGTGCCGCGAAAATTGGGACATTCCCCCTGGGAACGGTTAATGGAAAGGGTTGCCGGCATCGTGCGACGCCACATCGGCGAGCGTGGTCTGCCGTAGGAATTGGAGGTACGTGTCGCGGACTTCTCGCCATCGGCTGTGCATGGCGCAGGGGGCGTCGGCGGAACAGCGCGACTGCCCGAGGAAGCAGCCGTCCCAGCGGCTGACATGCTCGATCGGCTCCATGACGTCGTACAGGGAGATGTCCTCCGGCGGCCGGGCCAGCCGGAACCCGCCGCCTTTGCCCTTCTGCGAATCGAGCAGCCCGTGCTCGGCCAGCGTCTTGAGCAGCTTGCCCAGGTAGTTCGGCGGCGCGTCGATGTGCTCGGCCACTTCGGCGGTGCCCAGGTACGCACCCGGGGCCAATCCGGCGAGTGCGGCGAGGGCGTTGACGGCATGGACGGCGGATTTCGAGATCATGGCATTCGGCTGCGGCTGGTGAATATGGTAATCGCATGTGATTATACGATTACGACGATGCAAGGAAAATCCTCGCTTCGGGGGAGTTGCTGCCTGTTCGGCAATGAACGCCTACATTGGCAGATAGTACACCACGTTCCAAGACTCGTCGGGCTCCGACACCTTGGCAATCATTTCCAGGCTTTCGATAGCCTGACGTACGGTAATCCGCTGTGGATGGGCATAGGCGAGGCCGGCAAAGCCGCGGCCCGTCTGCAACCATCGCTGGGCAATTGCCAAAAAGTCGTCGTCGTTGGTGTAGACCAACCGCTCCATGGGCGCGGCTCGTTCCAAGATAATCTCGTCTTCCGCCTCTGCACAGCCGTCTTCCCACGCCGTTAGAACATCGACGCCGCGCTGCCGCAATCCCTGAGTGACTGCTGACGGCACATGCTGGTCCATGTACAAGGCAATCGTCACGGCAACCGGCCCGTCGTTCGAAGCTTCTCGCGCAGCGGCGGTTCCCCCTGGAGTTGGTCCAATTCGGCTTTGATGCGTTCGGCCCTATTCCGTCTCCGGTGGATGTCGGCGTCGATTTCGGCCTTGTGATCGTAGTAGTACGCCAGCGCGCTGTGAATCTGCCCAAGGCTCAGGTGGGGATGCTGCTGATGAAGCTCCTGCGCGTCCCAGCCGTACGCCACGTGCTCCACCGCGACCTCCACGACCTTGGTCCGCGTTCCGGAGAGCACTGGAACATTTTCGGAGTTCCGTGAGATGTGTGCGTACTCCACAGTAGCCATAGCTCTTGTCACTCCCAGGTGTACGAGCCTGTCCGAAACGGGGGACAGGCACCCTGCATCTTGTATCTGCGTCAGGCACGGGCCACAACATCGACAACCAATTATAACCGATCTGGGAGGTGGTGGCAAAATGGTGACGCACCGAGGATCGCTCAACCCGGTTGTGTCGTTTTCCTGGAATCGCCCCCTACCGCCCCTCGTCGAGCACCGCCCGGGCATGGCGGGCGAGGTGGCCGCGGAGGTCGGCGGCGTAGTTCTCCAGCGTCCGGCGGCCGATGCCCTCGTGGTCGCCGCAGCGATAGAGGGCGCGGGCGACGAGCAGTTCGCGGAGCGACTCGCGGCGGGTCGTCTCGGCGTTCGTGCCGCCGGGCACCTCGCGATCGATGGCCGTGGCGATATCGGGATGATGCTTGTCCGCCATGCCGGGCTTGGCCAGCAGCCGGGCGAGCGGCTCGGCCGCGGCGGGGTCGCCGATCAGCTCGAGCGCCCGGGCCGCGGCGCGGTGGTGCGAGAACGCGCTGCCGGCCGAAAGCAGTTCGACCTTCTCCAGAATGGCCGGCACCGCGCGGCGCTCGCCGGTCAGGCCGATGGCCACGATGAGTTTGTCAAGCGGGCTGTACGCGCTGCCGTACTGGCCCATGCCGCGGTAGTTCCAGCCCTGGTCCCACTCGGGCGCGGCGCGGAGCTTTTCGAGCATGGTGTCGAGCCCGGCCGGGTCGCCCAGCACGGCCAGCAGC
>CAYPWB010000213.1:2669-10629 GCA_964414315.1 uncultured Planctomycetaceae bacterium
GCGTAGCCGCCGTTTTGGATGTCGGGCTGCATGCGGATGAGCGGTACCGCATCGCGGTGCGCGCTGATGCCCAGCCCGACCACCAAAATGCCTTTCAGGCCTTTCGGCAGCATGGCCCGGTAGGGGATATCGACAAAGAAGCCCTGCCGATGCTGCGGGTGTTCGATCAGCAGGTACGGGGCGATTGAGTAGCCGTGGCTGTCGTAGTCGCTTCGGGCGCGGGCGACCGTATCGGGCCAGGTGCGGCCGTTTACCTGGTCGGGCAACGTTATCGCGGCTTCCCCAACAATCCGGCGGCGCTCGCGCGTGTCGATCAACCGGCCGTGGTCGAACGCGTTGAGATACTTGCCCTTCGAGTGGACGAACATCTGCCAGATGTCGACCATGTCGGTCTCGTCGACGATGGTGAAGTCGGTATTGTTGTACCGGCCGCCGAGTTTCCGGCCGGGTAGGCCGGTGCCCTGCATGCCGAACTCGGAGGCGTCGGTGTAGTCGGTCTCGGCGCCGGCCGCGGCGGCGACGTCGCTATTGCCGGTGGCGTCGATGACGACGTCGGCCAGCACCACGCCGCGGCCGAAGGGGGTGGCCACGACGGCGCCGCGCACCTGCCCGTCGTCGACCAGCGCGCCGCAGCCGATGGTGCGGAACCAGACGTCGGCGCCGGCGCCGAGCAGTTCGCGGCGCCACCACTCTTTGCGGTGCTCGACGTGCCAGGAGCCGGCGTTGCCCATGATGGTGGCGGTGAAGCCGACCCGGTTGCCCCAGTAGTAGTTCGCGATGGCGCCTTCGGTGCCCGTGCCGCCGAGGCCGGAAAGGTACTCGACCACGAGCGTTTTCGCACCGCGGCGCGCGGCGGCGATGCCGGCCGGGGCCCCGGCGGTGCCGCCGCCGACGACCACCACGTCGTACCGGCCCAACACGGGCAGTTCCCGGGTGTCCTGCGGAAGCCCGGGAAGGTCGTCCGTGGGGCGCACGCCGACGAGCACCTCGCGCACGTCGCCCTTGGCCGCCGGCGATTCGGTGGTTTCTCCGGGCAGTTTCACGCCTTGCGGCTTCGGCAGCGCGGCCGCCTCCTCGGCCGCGGCGGCGCCCACCCGGGCGCCCAGTTCCATGAGCGCCAGCGGCCGCAGCAGCTTTTCGGCCGCCGCGCGGGGCACGTCGGCACAGCCGCCCAGCACGTACACCCGCTCCACCGTGGCCGGCCTCAGCGCGTCCAGCGGCAGCTTGGCCGGCCCCTGCCACGCGCCTTCGAGCGGCTGCCGGGCGTGCATCGGGTCGGGCGGAACCTGAAACAGCACGTCCGAGGTCCACTGCTGGTCGGGGTGGTAGGTAAGCGTTCGGGCCGTCTGGTCGGCCGCCATCCACGAGGCGTAGCTGCCGTCGGACATGGGCAATTCGAACGTGTATTCGATGACCGGGAATGCGCCGCCCGCGTTCGATGCGCCCAGCGGCGGACCGATCACCCGCGAGATCATCTTTGCGGCGGGGGAAGGGGACAGTCCCATTTTCGCGGCGGATGCGGTGCTCTCACGGTCATCGGGCGCTGTGCCGCGAACGTCGGGACAGTCCCCGGCCGCCTCGCCCCCGATCACCACGTACCGGAACGTGTGCATGCCGGCCGGATAGGGACGGAACTTCGCGCCGGCCAGCCGGGCGACCAGTCCGCGGTCGGTCGCGTCGATGATCGTCTTGGCCACCACGGCCTGTCGTCCGGCGCGATTGGCCATGACGATGCCGGCCGGGTTGCCCTCGGCGTCGCGCAGCAGGTCGGTCGCGTAGCAGCTATACAGGTACTTCACGCCGGCAGCCAGCAGCGCCTCGTCGAGCGTCTTCTTCACGTGCATCGGCCGCGGCAGGGGCCGGCGCGGGACGGCGGAATGCTCATCGGGCGCCAGCAGTTCGATTTCACCCAGCAGGATTCGCCGGAACCTTTCGGGCTTCTCGGCCGCAATGCGAACGTACCGCGCGGCGGCGCCGACGGGCATGGTAAGGATGTAACAATCCTCGCCCGCCCCGGGCAGGCCTTTCCGCTCGCCCACCTGCCGCCACGACTTCTTGTCGTCGCTGATCGACACGGTTACCCGGTCCACGTTGAAGCCGCTTCCCACCTCGTTGCCCTCTTCGCGGCGATAGACCATCACGCGGGCTTCCTCGATCGCCTCCGGCTTGCCGAGGTCGGCCGTGATCGTCACGTCGCCGTTGTACTGCACGCTTTGCGACGCGGCGCTGCCCCACTGACCGTCGGCCAGCCCGGAGGGCGGGTCGGTATCGCGGTGCGGGTTGGCCGTGGGCGTGTCGGCCTCGTAGGTGAACTTCAGGGCGTTCCGCGAGGCGCGGGGTTCCAGCGGATCCTCGAAGAGGCGCTGTGCCAGCGGATGCTCCGGTTGCTCGCCCGGCTCGAGCCAGAGACGGAGCGTAGCGGTCATGTCGTCGCCCAGGTAGGGATACGGCGCGGCCAGAAACACGCTCGCTCCCGCCTCCGCCGCCGCAACGGCCGCCGACACGGCGCCGGTGCCGCCACCGACGACGGCCACGTCGACTTCGTACGCAATCGGGATTTCCCGCGCCGATTCGTTCACCGCCGGCTCCGCCGCACCTGCGGCGGAAAGAAACATCCAGCCAGTCATGATGGCGAACCAAGCGATTGTTGTGCAGTTGCGCATGGCGATAGCTCCGGTTTGTGGATACCTACTTTCTGACCAATCCATTCCATTATGAACGAACCGCGCGAGGTCAACAAGGGACTCGCACAGGTGCCGCACCGACCTCAGAAACGGAGTTCACGCTTCAGGGGGCCGGACTCCGCTCAGTCGGCAATGGACTGCGGGTAGGTGCAGCAAGGATGGGGCGGCAACCGTGCCGCAGGGCGGCGGGGCCCCCAACCCATGCGAGCTTCCGCTCGAAGTCAAGGCCACGACTGTGTGAAAAGGCTCACGATGTTTGCGGTTCGTCGTGCAGAGTGGGCCTATTCATCGTGCAGGCATTCGATTCCGGGCGGTCGACAAGGGCAAATTGCCACCGCCCGCGATGCCGCCGGGACACTTGACAACCCGGTTTCCGCCGACAACAATGCGAGTTGCTTCAGGCCGAAAGAAACACCCAACATCGTGCTCCAGCCCGGTGAACCAACCGGAGGCAACATGACAACGGACAGCGACTCCACGAAACATGGTCGGCGTGCCGGGGCCCGGTTGTCTCGTCGCCGATTCGTCAGGCAAGTTCTGGCCGGCGGCGCCGCCGTTGGCGTTCCGCGGCTGGTGCCGTCGCGGGCGTTGGGGTTTGGCGAAGTTGCGGCGCCGAGCGAACGCGTTACGTTGGGCGTCATCGGCTTCGGGCCGCGGTGCCGGCACGTGCTCGGCTGCATGCTCCCGGAGCCCGACGTGCAGTGCGTGGCGCTTTGCGACGTGCAGGCCGCCCGGCGCGAGCAGGGGAAGGCGGTAGTCGACGGCCACTACGGCAACGCCGATTGCGCTCTGTATCGGGACCTGCGCGAGCTGCTCGCCCGCCCCGACATCGACGCGGTGCTCGTGGCCACCGGCGACCGCTGGCACACACCCGCCTCCATTCTGGCGGCCCGGGCCGGCAAGGACGTGTACAGCGAGAAGCCGTGCGCCATCAACATGGCGGAATGCCGCGAGCTGGCCGAAACGATGCGTCGCTACGGCACGGTGTACCAGGCAGGCACCCAGCGGCGGAGCATCGAGAACTTCCAAGTGGCGGTCAACCTGGCTCGAAGCGGGAAGCTCGGCAGGCTGCGCACGCTCCATGCTTCCGTTTACACTCCGCGGATGCTCCTGGACTGGCTGCCGGCCGAACCGGAGCCGCCCAAAGACGTGGTCGACTGGGACATGTGGCTCGGCCCGAGCCCGTGGCGGCCGTACAACTCGGCTTACGTGAACGGACGGTGGCGCGGATACCCCGACTTCGAATCGGGCGCGACGCTGCTCGACTGGGGGGCTCACACGGTCGACCTTTGCCAGTGGGCCGCCGACGCCGACCACACCGCGCCGGTCGAGTACGAGCCTTCCGACGCGAACATCGTCGCCCGCTACGCCGACGGCGTGGAAGTGGTGATGGGCTTCCTGGCCACGCCGTTCGGCGATCGGTCGCCGCATTGGCCCAACCGGTTGGGCACGTGCCCGGTGCGGTTCGTCGGCGAGGAAGGCAGTGTCGAGACCGGCGACAGCGGCGAGATTCTCGCGGCTCCCGAATCGCTCCAAAGCGAACTGGGCGACGCGGGCAGCCGGCGCCAGGGGACCGACGCGGGGACGCACGTCCGCAACTTCTTCGATTGCGTCAAATCGCGCGCCCGCACGAACTGCGACGCCGAGACCACACGCCACTCCCACCTGGCCTGTTACGCGGCCGCCAACGCATGGATGCTCGGCCGCAAGCTGACCCTCGAACCCGCCCGCGAAGAGTTCCCGGGCGACGACGAGGCCAACCGAATGCGTTCCCGCGCGGCCCGCGAACCGTGGGGCGTGTAAGCGGACTGCCAATACGAAAGGCGCCATGTAAAGACCATCCGACGCTTTTGGAGTTCACGCTTCAGCGTGCCGGACATCACACATGCTTGCTTCACACGCTAAAGCGTGAACTCCAACAGGCGTGAATCGACCGCTGTTGGAGTTCACGCTTCAGCGTGCAAATGTCGGGAGAGGTTATCCGGCACGCTAAAACGTGAACTCCAACAGGGCCACCAACACGAAAGGCGCCTTGCGATGAGCATCCGATCTTGTATCACGCGCCGCCAACTCCTTGGCGCCGGGGCAGCCACCGCCGGCGGGTTGCTACTGCCCAACGGCTGGAGTTCGCGCGCCGATGAGACGGCCCCGCCCGCGGTCCCCGCCACCGACCACTTCCGGTACCGCGTGCCGACGGAAGGTCCGTACGTCGATTCGCAGCGCGGCGCGAAGGCGTTCGGCTTCACGGACGATACGGTGTACCTTTCCGACGACAACGCACGCACGTGGCCGCACAGCACGGCCTTCCCGAACGCGAGGAACATTACATTTAGCCACATCTTCGCCAACGGCAACGTGCTGTTTGCAACCCGCACGAGGCTGTACCTGAGTACCGACAGCCTGAAGAGCTACCGGCAGGTCGGGCTGAAGAACGCCGACGGCAGCGACTACGAGGTGCACACGCCGCAGAATCCCGACAATCCCGGCTGGTATTTCAACGCGCTGACCGGGGTGAACTCTTGGCAGATCGACGGCCGGGAAGTGCTTGTTTGGGGCAACTACTGCAACGTGCTGGGCGGCGCCACTCCGCCGAACATCTACTATTCGACCGACAACGGCGAGACGGTGAAGATCGCCTACGCCTTCGGGCAGAACCCGTACTATCGCGACAACGGCTCCGCCGGAGGCGGCTCGGCCGGCACGCTGCTGGGCGATGTAGCCAACCCGGTCATCTGCCGCCATATCCACACGGTGGCGTACAATCCCGACGAAGACGCCTTCTACGCCTGCACCGGCGACGGCGACCGGCCCGAAGGCTTTGAGTGCCATTGGCTGCGCGGCACGTACGACGCGGCCGAGGATGCGTGGAGTTGGAAGGTCATCGTGTCGGAGCGATTGAACTCGCGATACAAAGCGGGCGGCATCAACTTCGTCGACGGGCAGCTTTACTGGATTAGCGACGCGAACGGTCCCCTGCCACACGACCGCGGCCTGTTCCGCTGTAACCCGGCCGACATCGCCGACCCCGAAAAGCACACGATGCTGTTCAATCCGAAGTACGAATGCGCGAACATGATCATCCAGGACGGCGTGATCCTTGCCGGCCACTACGCCCCCGCCTCGCCGTTCACCTTGGGTTTCATCATTTCGCCCGACATGGGCAAGACGTGGGCCGAGTACGATCTGAAGGAGTTCGGTCCCCGGTCGCCGGTGCGCTTTCACCAGAAGAACGCCCAGGGCTGGTTCCGCGTCGATTTGCGTGCCGGCTGGATCACCCGCGCCGAGGTCATGTTCATCCAACCAAAGTAATGGAGAATCCGTAATGTCGTATCACCGGGAATGTCTCACCCTCGCCATCGTCCTGGCGGCCGCATACGGGGCGCTCTTGACTCCAAGCCGGCCCATTCACGCCGCGATGGCGGCCGACCTGCCGCAAATGCTCCGGGAAAGCGGCGTTCGCGGCGGCATCATCGTTCACGTGGGCAGCGGCGCCGGCGAGCAGGCCGTTCCACTGGCGCGCGAGGGGACCTTTCTGGTCCAAGGCCTGGAGCAGGACCGGCAGCAGATCGGGCAAGCCCGCCGGCACGCCCGGGAACTCGGTTTGGCCGGAAGCGTTACCTTCAAGCAGTGGCAAGGCGGTCGGCTGCCCTACACCGACAACCTGGTGAACGTGCTGTTCTGGCAGCAGAGCGCGGGCGAAGCCGACCAGGCGGAAATGTTGCGCGTGCTCGCCCCCCGCGGCGTGGCGTATATCGAGGAGGACGACGGGTGGCGGAAGCTCGATAAGCCTTGGCCGAGGGAAATCGACGAGTGGCCGCACTTCCGGTATGACGCCGGCAACACGGGCGCGTCGAACGATGCTCGTGTCGGACCGCCGAGGCATATCCAGTGGGAGGCCGGGCCGCGCGTCATGCGGAGCCACGAGATCGAAACGGGCCTCTCCGGGCTCGTCTCGGCCAACGGGCGCATTTTCTACGTGCTCGATGAAGGTCCGCGAGGAATCACCGACGCCCGGTTTCCGGCCAAGTGGTCGCTGGTGTGCCGCGACGCCTTCAACGGCGTCGAGCTGTGGAAGCGCCCGCTACCCGACTGGGGCTGGCAAGCCTGGAGCGGCAAGCCGCGGGTGAACGATCCGAACAAGTGGCTGGGATTGCGCACCCGGCCCGCGAACGTCGATCGGCTATTCGTCGCTCATGGCGATGCACTTTACATGGCCTTGGGGACCGGCGCCCCCATGAGCGCCATCGACGGTGCGACGGGCGAGGTGATGCAAACGTACGAGACCACCGACGGCGCGGCCGAGGCGATCTTCCTCGACGGCATTCTGATGGTATGGACCCCGGACCCGAAGCATACCTTGGTTGCCATCCGGGTCGAGGACGGGACGGTGGCCTGGCGGCACGAGGCCGGCTTCCTGGTGGGCCGCAGCCTGTGCGCGGTGAACGGTCGGGCGTTCTACCATAATCGCTCGGAACTGGTCGCACTCGATCTGCAAACCGGGGAGGAAGCGTGGCGACAGGAGACCCAACTGCGCCCCTCCGGCGTGATCGCCCACGACGACGCCGTGCTGGTCGTGCAATCGAACACCACCCTGGCCTTCTCGCCTGCTACCGGCGAATCGCTCTGGAAGGGGCCGGGCGTCGGCAGTCGAGCGCGGTATCCCGACCTGTTCGTCGCCGGCGATCTGGCCTGGTGGGGCCGCCCGCGGTTTGAAGCACGCGACGTCAAAACCGGCGAGGTCGTGCGGGCCCTGGAATTGCAGAAGGTGCTCGACTCGGGGCACCATCGGCGGTGTTACACCGACCGGTCGACCGCGTGTTACATGATCACCGGCGAGCGCGGCAGCGAGTTCCTCGACTTGCGTGAAGGGGAGCACGCGCGGCATAATTGGTTGCGCGGGCCGTGTGTTAGCGGCATGGTTCCGGCGAACGGGCTTTTCTACGTGCCGCCGCACCAGTGCTTCTGCTATCCGGCGGTCAGGATGGATGGCTTTTTCGCCCTGGGCGCTCAACTTCAACCTTCGGCCCACGAGGGTGGTGAAGATGCCCTCGATCGGCTGGAAAGAGGACCGGCTTACGACAACGCGTCGGACGAAAGCCGCATGGCCGACGCTTGGCCCACCTATCGGCAGAACGCCAAGCGGGGCGGGGCCGCCGCGTGCGACGTGCCGGCCGAGTTGGCCCGCTTGTGGACCGCCGAGTTGGGCGGCGCACTCACCCAGCCCATCGTCGCCGGCGGCAAGGTGTTCGTCGCCGAAAAGGACGCCGGCACGCTGC
>CAYPWB010000214.1:0-10580 GCA_964414315.1 uncultured Planctomycetaceae bacterium
CCTCTCCCTCTGGGAGAGGGTTAGGGTGAGGGCTTTTTGAAGCGGAAACGGTTTGAGGTCTTCCGCTTCTGGGTGCACAGTCCGAGAAAGTAGCAGGCACGCTCCGTCGTGCCGTCCGCTGTAGTACGCAGAATGCAGACGTTCGGCCGAATGGCTTGCACCCAGAAACGGAAGAACCACGGTTTGCCTTGCTCGACTGGATTCGCGATGCCCTCACCCCCGACCCCTCTCCCAGAGGGAGAGGGGAGAAGTTTAAAAGTCCACTCCGACCTTTCCGGATACCCTCTCAGTTGGCTGAACGAAGGAGTTCTGCCCAATTGGGCGGACGGCACGACGGAGCGTGCCTGCTACTTTGCCGTGGCTTGCACCTGGAACCCGCAGCGCACGAAAACAGGGGCCTTGCGGCCCCTGTGGTTGAACAATCGCGATTGGCCGGACGCCTTATTCTTCCACTTCCTCGACGCCTTCTTCCAGGAAGGCCGGCTGCTCGGTGAGGTCCTCGGCTCGGTACTGCTCGTACACCATCTGGAACAGGCGGTTCGAGTACGGATTCGCCGGATTCTCGCCCCACATCCGCGCGAGGCTTTGCTGGTTCCACACGTGGGAGTGGTGGTAGGGACGGAAATAGTAGTATCCGTGCATGGGCGGGAAATACGCCTGGTGCTGGCCCATATTGCACGTGCTGCCGATCATTCGCCGGCCGCAGCGACGGCAAGGCCGCCCGCAGGCGCACGCGTCGAAACATTCCGGGCACGCCATGTCTTGCGCGTACGCGTAGCCCATGTCGCTTGTGGCGTCGGGCTCGGGAATGGCGTCCAGGCTGGAATCGATCGCCCCCACGCTGGAATCGATCGTCCCCAGGCTGGAATCGTACGCCTCATCGGCGGGTGTCGGTTCCGGCGCCACGAACCGCACCTGTTCCACCTGGTCGTTCCAGTCGAGTTCCTCGGCGGTCGCCGCGCTCACGACGACAGCGAGGCCTAGCAGTCCGGCAACGCAAGTTCGAATTGCTCGCATCATTCTTCCCCCTGGCCGCAAACCTCGGTTTGGGCGCTTCTGATTAGTGTTTCCCCGGTATCCTGGCGTCGCTTCCCGCCGTCGAACCACATGCGGGCCGGACCGCCTACGAAAAAGGTATCGGATTTTCCTGTGCTGCGGATTGACTCGGAAACGGCCGACAAATTGTATTGTATCCGACTTTCTTCGCGGGATTTCCCTCCAGAGAGGGCCCCGACAACTGTCTTCATCGAAAACTTCGACAGTTGAGGCATTTTTGCCACAATTCGGTGAACCCTCAGAAGCAGCAAAGTCGATACAGCCTTACAGGGGAAGTCGGGGGGCTTCGGCGCGGCTGGACCGTAGGCCACTCGGCACGCCTTGGCAGCGGCGGCCATCCGGCCTCGCAACGGATGCGAGCGTCAGGGGTCGCCCAGGTAAGGAAGACACCGAGCAGAGAGGTTCTACGCAATGTCTCGTCTGAAGCGGCCTAATGCGTTCGACGGCTGTCTGCATGCTCCCGACACGGGAGTATTGCGTACGGCGTACATCTTCTTTTTCGCGGCGCTGGCTATGCCGGTCCTGACGGGTTCCGTCGGGTGGGCTCAGGCGTTGCCGGCCGCGCCCATGCCACGCGAACCGATCAGCGTGTGGCAGGCACAGGAAGATGCGTTCATTGCCGGTATGATCGATTCCGGCAAGGTCATGGAAATCGACCCGCGGTTTTCCAAACTCATTAAAACGAAGCGTCCGGTCACGCGGGTTTCGGTAACGAACCCCGAGGTGCTGGAGATCGTCCAGTTCGGCCCGACCGAGTTTGAGCTCATCGGCGGCCAAACCGGCACGACGACGCTCACCTTCTGGATCGACTGCAACGAGGAGGACTGCGAAATCCTCCGTTACCTGGTAAAGGTATCGCCCGACGAAGCGGTCGAGGAGCGGCGCGAAATCGAATACGCCGTTCTGGAACGGAAGATCAACGAGCTGTTCCCCAACAGCCGCGTTCAGCTTATTCCCATTGCCGACAAGCTGATCGTTCGCGGTCAGGCACGCGACGCCGAGGAGGCCACCCGCATCCTCGCGATCATCCGCGGCGAATCGTCAGACGACGGCGGCACGCATAGTCGGGCGCGGGTCAACCAAGGGACGGCCTCGTCGCCGTTCCCCGGCGTGAGCGATCTGCCCGCCTCGAGCGTCATCAATATGCTGCAAGTGCCGGGCGAAATGCAGGTGATGCTTAAGGTGCGGGTGGCCGAATTGAGCCGCACCGCATTGCGGAAGATGGGGTCGGAGTTCAATATCGACGCGAACGACTTCACCTTCGATTCGCTGCTCGGGCTGAGCGGCACCGTCAAGGCCGTGCTCGACACGAACGACGTTCGGTTCATGCTCGAAGCCTTGAGCACGAACAGCTACTCGAAGATTCTTGCCGAACCGAACCTGGTCACGCTGAGCGGTCAGCCGGCCTACTTCCTCGCCGGCGGCGAGTTCGCCGTGCCGGTGGTGGTCGGGGTGGAAGGCGCCGCGGCGGCCACGACGAACTTCCGGTCGTTCGGCACCCAGTTGGCGTTTACGCCGACCGTGCTCGACAAGGACCGAATTCGCCTGCATGTAACGCCGTCGATCAGCAGCGTCAATTCCGACAACGCGGTCGAAGGCATTCCCGGTCTCGACACGCGGGCCGTAACGACCACGGTCGACTTGCGGGCCGGCCAGTGGCTGGCCATTGCGGGCCTGCTGCAAGACCAGCAGACGGGCAGCAAGACCCGCGTCCCCTTCCTGGGCGACGTGCCGGTGCTCGACGGCTTCTTCAGCAAGAAGGAAGTCCGTCGGGAGGAGACCGAACTGATCGTCCTGGTGAGCCCCGAACTGGTCCACCCCCTCGAAGCCGAGGAAGCGCCGCAGATTCTGCCGGGCATGGAAGTGACCGAGCCGGGCGATATGGCCTTCTTCATCAGCGGCAGTATCGAGGGCCGGCCCAACTGCGAGCACCGGAGCACCGTATGGCCCAACGTGCAGCGGGAGATTCTGCGTTCCCACTTGCGCGGCAAGCGCCAAATTGGTTACCAGGAAAACGAGACCTACTACATTCAGGGCGACCACGGATTCTCGCACTGACCGAACGTACCGAGCCCCTTGCGGCGGCCGCCGGCCCGAGCCCTCGGCGCCCAACGCTCGCCGCAAGGGAATGACCCTGTAGCTGCAACCAAGCATATGCCCGCCCCGGAAACCGTTGGGGCGGAATCAAGGAGATCAACGTCATGAAGGGGGATAACTACCGGCTTCGACTTTCACTGGGTGTTGCGGCCCTGCTGCTTCTGGCAGCGACGGGCTGCCAGCGCTGGAGCCAGTTTACCGATCCGGCGCCCGCGCCGCTGGGTACTTTGAGCGATCCGATCTGGAGGAACCAGGAGGCCAATGCCGAACGGTCCGACTTTGTCGTGTACCAGCACGAGTTCCAGGGGAACACGGAGTTCCTGAACACCGGCGGCGAGGATCACGTCAAGCAAATCGCCGCCCGGCTGCTCC
This sequence comes from uncultured Planctomycetaceae bacterium, assembly GCA_964414315.1. Classification (GTDB taxonomy): domain Bacteria; phylum Planctomycetota; class Planctomycetia; order Pirellulales; family Thermoguttaceae; genus PWXP01. The sequence goes on from CAYPWB010000214.1 coordinate 3,526, forward strand.
GGGGGCAGGACGCCCAGGTGCTCATCGAACGAAGCATGACCTCGGCCAGGGAAGATACCGAGTTCAAATACCGCGTGCATCCGAACCCGGAACTCGACATGCGCCGGCGCGAGATCGTAGCCCGGTCGCTGGTGGCCATGGGCATTGCCGACGCGTACGAGCGCGTGGTCGTGTCGCCCGCCCTGACGCCGGGCTTTACTGCCGACGAGGCCGAGTCGGCCTACCGGACCGGCATCGGCGTTTCGGGCATGGGAACGCCCTACGGCGGATTCGGCGGTTTCATGACCGGCGGTTTCGGCGGCGGCCGGTTCTAGGATAAACATGGTGGTGCGGCCGGGCAGCCGAACATGGTCGGCGCCCGGCCGCGCCCTGGGTGCGCCGCCGGAGCACGGTTTCCGGGGGCGAGGCGGGCTGCAAGTCTCCAAAGAATAGGGCGGCAGGGCCGCCAACCAATGCGAGCTTTCACTCGAAGGCTCGCAACGGCGTGAAACAGTTCACAATGTCGTGTGTACGCAGTACAGGAACGAATCTCATGACCCGATCCGTAGTTGCACTCTTGGCGATGCTGGCGCTGGGCTCCGCCCTGGCCGGTTGCTCCGGCACCAAGCCGTTCTGGCAGACCGATCCGGCCGCCGGACAAGTCGCCGGGGAAGCGGCCGACCGGTCCATCGAAGGGCCCCTCACCCTGGCCCGACTCGCCGAGCAACGCGGCAAGACCGTCGAGGCCGAACGGCTTTACCGGGCGATCCTCGAACGCAGCCCCGACAATCCGGTCATCTACCATCGGTTGGCGATCATGCAGTCGCGCAATAGTCGGTTCGAAGAGGCGAACGAGTACTTCGATCGCGCTCTGCAACTGAAACCGAACGATCCGACGCTCCTGTGCGACGCCGGCTACTGCCAGTACCTGCAGCAAAGGGTCGACTTGGCGGAAACGCTCTACCGCGATGCCCTGGAGATCGACCCCCGCCACGAAGCGGCGACAAACAACCTGGCTTTGTTGCTTGCCGAAAAGGGCGACGATCGAAGCGCCTTCGCGCTGTTCCGGCAAACGGGAACCGAAGCCGAGGCGCACGCCAACATGGGGTTCGTCTATTCCCGGCGCGGCGAACTGCAAAAAGCCAAAGCGGCGTACAACCGCGCCCTGTCGATCGACCCGCAAATGATCGTCGCGGCCGAAGCCATGGTGCAATTGGCGCAGTTCGAGCGTCAGTCGCGGTCGATAGCGGCCCGGTCGCAGGCGTCGCGCGAGGCGTGGGCCGAGTACGAGTCGCAGCCCTCGCACGAGGGGTCCGTCGTCGAATCGCAGGTGCAGTTCGTCGAATCGGAGGCGGCCGCGACGCCGCCGGGGGAAGCCGCTCAGGCGGCCTCCTGGCACAGCGACCCCGCCTCGGCGCCGCAAGTGATCGACAGCCGGTTCGACGACACGTACGCGGCGCCGGAGCCGGCCGACGCCTGGCACGGCGACGCGGCCTTCGTGTCCGATTCGCCCGAAGCGTGGAACACCGATTTGAACCTCGCCCCGGATCCGGCCGATGCATGGCAGACGGCCCCGTTGCCGGAGTATTGATCGGCCGAGGTCGGGCTACTGCTCGTTGCTCTGCGGCAGTTGCGGGGTCGCGGTGGCGTCTTGCAAGGAGGCCGCGGGCGAAAGCAGACCGCCGGGCCGGTTCTCTTCCATCACGAATCCGCGCAGCTCGATGGCCGCCGGGGCCAGCAGGAGGAGGTAGACCGGCGGGGCCAGGCACAGCACCAGCGGGAACAGCATGTGGATGGACGTTCGGTTGCCGCGTTCCTCGGCAAGCTGACGCCGCTGGCGGCGCACGTCGACGGCGAACTGATGGAACGCCGGCGCCACCGCCCCGCCGTGCCGCTCGGTCTGGCCGATGACCGACGCCAACGACTGAACCTCTTGCGTGTCGACCCGCTCGGAGAAGCTCTTGATCGCCCGGCTCAGGGTGCCGGAATCGGCCTGCCGGCTGACGATCCGCATTTCGCAGGCGAGGTCGGGATAGCTGCGGGCCAATTCGGTTCCCACGCGAGAGAGCGCCTGCGAGAACGTCAGGCCGCCCGTCATGCACATGCTGAGCATGTCGAGCGCGTCGGGCAGCGAGTATTCGATGCGGCGGATGCGGGCCTTAGCCCGCGCGCCGAGCACGAGCCGCGGCACGGCGTACAAGGCGATCATGCCGAACACCCCCGCTCCGAGCAGCCAAAGATCGAGCGGCGCCCCCGGTTCCGAGGCAAGCACAATGAGCGTGCCGACCAGGATGACCCAGCCGATTACCAGAATGTTTCGCAGCGCCAGGTACTCGGTGGCGGCGTGGCGGTGGTAGTAGCCCGCCTGGCAAAGCTCCAGCGACAGCCGTTTTCGCGTCTTGGCGCCGACCGGCATCAAAGCGGACAGGGCCGGGGTGAGGGCGCCGAAAATCATGGGCCGCTTCTGCCCGGCGGCGTAAACATCGGCGTCCGATCCGCTTCCGCGAACCATCAGCATCGCCACACCGAAGAAGAGCAAAGAAACGGCCAGGAACACGTAGAGCGGAATCAACATGGCTTCGAACTCCGATGTCAGTCGTTTGGCTTAGGATGGTTTCGTCGGGTTGCCGGGGCGGTCGCGCCGCCCCGGCCGGCTTTTCGTCTAGTACATGGGCCGCATCAAGCGAAGGGTCCAGGCCAGGCCGACAACTTCGAGCACCGCGGCCGCCAACAGAAAGGTTTGGCCGAGCGACGACTCGAGCATGGTGTGGATGTATTCGGTATGGAAGAAGTACATGTAGGTGAACAGGATGGGGCCGAGGGAGGCCACGAAGAAGGCCGACAGCCGGCCCGCGCTCGTAATGGCCCGCAGTTGCCGCCGGTAGCTCATCCGTTCCCGAATGGACAACGCCAGGCGTTCGAGCACCTCGGCCACGTTGCCGCCCGCTTCGCGGTGGATGCCCAGCAGGGTCGCGAAAATCCGCACGTCGACCAGGCGAACGCGGTCGGCGAGCGATCGAACGGCGACCGGCACGCCGAGGCCCATGGCAAGCTGGCGGGAGCAGTAGGCGAACTCGGCCGCGAGCGGCTGGGGGCCTTCGCTGCCGGCCAGTTCGAGCGCCTCGTCGAGGCTGTGCCCGGCCCGAACGCTTCGGGCGATGAACTCCAGGGCGGTCGGTAGTTGCTGCTGAAGCAGCCGAATGTGTCGAATGCGTCGGATCACCAGAACCGCCAGGACGAGCATGGCGCCGATGAATCCGGCGGCGCTGGCGGCCACGGGGTGCTCCGCCCAAAGGAAAACGGCGCCGCCGGCCAGCAGGGCGCCCATGCCCACCATCAGGGCACCGGTCATGGGCGTCCAGCCCCAGCCGGTCTCTTGAACGAGCCGGGCGAACCACTGGTCGAACCGGCCGGTCAGGCCGGCGGGCGGAGCGGCGTCGAGCCGCGGCACGCGGCGGAGCCTGACGGCCTGGCCGCCGGAACGGCCGCCCGAAAGCACCGCAACCATGTCGCGGGCAAGCATTCCCACGGCGGCGATGCCGGTGGCCAAGCCGAGGAAGATCAACAAGGCAAGCACTTGGCTGTCCACGATCCTGTCTCCTGTCGGAAAATGAGCTGTTCTTGGGTCGAGCGTTCGTCCGTCGCCGCAGGCTTCCCGGCCGAGGCGGCTCCCGCGCTACCCATGGCTGAGGCGGCGATGCATCACCGCCTCAGCACATGGGAGCGGAAAACCAGACTCACACATCGACGCCTCCTGCGTCGAATAATTCTTTCGGAAGTGCGACCCCGGCCGCTTCGATTTGTGCCAGGCACTGCGGTCGGTAGCCGGTCGCGTAAAACTCGCCCACGGCGTCCCCTTCGGCGTCGACGCCCGTTTGGCGGAAGCCGAAAATGTCTTCAATGTGGTAGTTGCCCTCGGTGAAGCCGACGATTTCCGAAATCTTCGTGATGCGCCGGGCCCCTCCCTTCAGTCGGGCCAGGTGCACCACGAGCCGAATGCCCGAGGCGATGTACTGACGCATCACCGACACCGGCAGGTCGAAGCCGGTCATGGCAATCATCATTTCCAGCCGCGAAAGCGCGTCGCGGGTATCGTTGGCGTGCACGGTGGTCATCGAACCCTCGTGACCGGTGTTCATGGCCTGGAGCATGTCGAGCGCTTCGGCGCCGCGCACTTCGCCCAGGATGATGCGGTCGGGCCGCATGCGGAGGCTGTTGCGAACCAGATCGCGCTGGGTCGTTTCGCCGGCGCCTTCCACGTTGGCCTCGCGGGTTTCCAGCCGGATGACGTGCGGGTGGTTGAGGATCAATTCGGCCGAGTCTTCGATGGTGATCAGCCGCTCGTTTTCCGGAATGAATGCCGACATGGCGTCCAGCAGCGTCGTCTTCCCGGCACCGGCTCCACCCGAAATGAGCATGCTCAGCCGGGCCTGCACGGCGGCGGCCAGGAAGTCGAGCATCTCCTCGCGGGCGGTGCCGTTCTCTTCCAGTTCCTCGGCCGAAAGCGGCCGGGTGCCGAAGCGGCGAATCGACAGCTTCGGACCGCCCAGGGCCAGCGGCGGAACGACCGCGTTCACGCGGGAACCGTCGGGCAGCCGGGCGTCGACCATCGGGCTGACCTCGTCTACCCGCCGACCTACTCGGGAGACGATCCGCTGGATGATCCGCATCAGGTGCTGCTGATCGGCGAACACGATGTCGGAGCGATGAAGCCGACCAAGCCGCTCGACGAACACCTCGTGCGGGCCGTTGACCAGAATATCGCTGATCGCCGGGTCTTTCATCAGCTTCTCGAGCGGGCCGAGACCGAAGATCTCGTCCATCAACTCGTCGAGCATCTGCCGGTGGCCGGCCTCGTCGAGCTGCTTCCGCAGGCCGTGGCAGATCTCTTCGGCCAGCCGACGGATTTCGGCCCCGAGCAACTGCTCGTCGATCTGCTCGACGACCGAAAGGTCCAGCGTCTCGACCAGTTCTTCGTGGATGGCCGTCTTCAGCCGCTGGAACTCCAGGTCGGAGGGGTTCACTGCGGCTTCTTGGACCGGCCGTCGTTTTAGGAGTTGAGCAATCATGGTTTGACCCAGCATCTAGGGTGCGTTCGTTCGGTGGCGGGCCGCATGCCTCGGCCCCGCCGTAAATCAGTATCTCCGCTACGTTCTTCGTGGTTTCCGTGGCGGGCCGTGGGGTTCAGCCCGCCCCGACGCTCCGCGCGTCGTGGGTTCGTCGGGCGGGCCCGGTTCGGGGGGCCCGCCCCGGCAAACGACTACTTGTTTCCGCAACTCTTGCAGGACGACTTCGACCCGCTGCCGGAGCCCGAGGCCCCGCTCGTACGCTCGGCGCTCGCCGCGGCCGAGGCGGCGGCCGCCCGCTCGCTGCCGGCTCGCACGTAGGAGACGGGCGCTACGTTGGTGCCGCCGCTGTCGGCCGAAACGGGGAACCCGTTGAAGCCCTCGGTCACGGCAACCCGGCCGCCGTCCTCGAACACCGACGTGGTCAGCCGGCCGCGACGGTACACGTGCGTCATGACCGGCGGCTTCGGAGCCGGCAGGTGAAGCAGCGACTCCATGGTTTGCGGGGGCGTGTTGCCCACCAGTTGCCGGTCGTCCCGTCCGCGGAGCACCAGCGACAGGGAGCCGCGTCCCTCGATCACCTTCAGGGCGCTAGCCTGGTCCGGAGTGACCGCCAGGGTCACCGCCGGCGCCTGGCGGCGGCCGTTGTTGGCCGTATCGGGCTTGCCGCCGGGGAACATCTGATCGCCGATGGCCAGCACTTCGACGCCCTCAAGCAGCGTGACGGTCGTTTCGGGAATGCCCCGCGACGCAAAGGTGCGGAACATCACATCGACCACCGCGCCGGGCGACAGCAGGGACATTTCCGACTGCGAGTTCTCCAGCGCCACCGCGACGGCCCGGTAGCCCGGCTGCAAACGCTCGGCAACACTCGGGCCGGTTCCCACCGGATACAGGTCTTCCGGGGTAAACGGAAGCCCCTTGGGAATGTCGACCCGCAGGGTGCGGCCGCTCAGTTGGGAAGCTTGATTCATGAAACCGCTGGGCAAGCCCAGGGCCCGAATCTGTTCCCGAGTCAGCTCTCTGACGATAACGTCGCCCATCGAAATGGTACGGCCGGCCGGCAGATCCATCGCCGCCATGGGGACGGAAATGCGCCCTTCGGCGGCGGGCTCGACCATCGGCTTCTCCGCCAGGTGCTGCTTGGCGGCGTACGCGCCGACCAGGCCGAACAAGACGGCAAAAACTCCCAACACTAAGGTACCGGAACTAAGTTTCATGGTTCTTTGCTCCTTGACCCGAGGCGTTCCAACGACTCCGGTCGGTAAAGGTCACTTCTGGTTTTCCGAAATCACGCTTGTTTCCACTAGTTGTGTGAGTCACTCGATTACCAGGGCAATTTCTGTGCCATCCAGGCGGCGGCCAGGACGGCCCAGGTGCCCAGGGCCACGGGAACCGCGTAGGGGAGTACGCGGCGCTTCATTTGCGATTCCTGCCGGGCGACTTCGCTGCCGGCGGGGTGCGCCTTTTTGCCGTGTTGGGTCCGGTTGCCCCGACGCATGTAACGTCGTTGCACGTGCGAGAAGCCGCGGGTAAACAGGGCGGCCACCAGCACGGCGGCCGTGGCGATAACGGCCAGCACGGTGCTGGCGAGGAACACGGCCACGGTCAGGCTCGACCCGAGCCAGGCGCCCAGGGCGCCCATCAGTTTCACGTCGCCGCCTCCGCCCCCGCCGATCAGCCAAAGGACCAGCAGGATGCCGAAGCCGGTCGCGAAGCCCAGCAGGGCGAAGCCCAGCCCGCCAAGACCGTTCACGACGGTGTGGGCGAGCACGGCCGCGGCGAAGGCCGGCACCGTCAGCCAGTTGGGCAACCGGCGGGTACGCAGGTCGCTCACGGCGGCGACGGCCACAAAGGCCCCGACAATCGCGACAAACATAACATTGGGCAACATGGTCATCTTTCGCGGTTTGGGTTCGGGTCGGGTCGAAAAAGTCGAAGTATACGTTTGGTTTTCCGCAAGGTAAGATTTTGCCTGCGAGGTCCGTGCGAGGAATGGTTCAAAAAAAT
>CAYPWB010000215.1:0-10539 GCA_964414315.1 uncultured Planctomycetaceae bacterium
GGCGAATCGCCCTTTGTGCCGCGAAAATCGGGACAGTCCCCTGTGAACGGTTACGTTGAGCCCCCTCGTGTTGGACGGCTCCGAAGGCTTGGGCGGTCGGTTCCTTGACAGGCCGATGTTCCCGCTCCGTTAGGCACTGGCCGAGCCAGTGGCACACTCAGGCCCTTTGGCACTGGCCGAGCCAGTGGCACACTCAGGGCCTTTGGCACTGGCCGAGCCAGTGGCACACTCAGGGCCTTTGGCACTGGCGGAGCCAGTGGCACACTCAGGCCCTTTGGCACTGGCCGAGCCAGTGGCACACACCCGAAAATCAAACAGTGATAAAGCACTCGTCGCGGTCCGGCTTAACTCCGGCCGTCGGAATACCGATTCCATGGAAGGAGGCCCGCGCACTGGCACTTGTGCACCCGCTGCACAATTCCCGTAAAGGCTCGGCGGTACTTGAGCCGTGTTCGGCCCTCTTGTTCGACCCAATCTGCGTTCATTCTATTCCCGCAATTTCTCGCATGACCCGGATCGACCCCCAGGTGCGAGCCGCCCGCGGCCCGCGCGCCTGGAATACCGCGCGCCTTCCACTGCGTTTGGGCGGATGGGAGTTGATGGAGCAGGTGTCCGAAGGGAGCCTCGCCCGGGTGTACCGTGCGCGGCCCGCGGAGGGCAGTCCCAGCCGTCCCGCCGCCTACGCCCTGAAACTGCTGCGCCCCGAATGGGAACGCCACCCGCAGGCCGTCGAACTGCTCGCCCGCGAGGTCCAGGTGGGCCGCCGGGTTTCGCACCCGAATCTCGTGTCGGTGCTTGCCGCCCGAGTGCGGGAAACGCCCCGCTACCTCGTGATGCCGTGGCTCGACGGCGTCACCTTGCAGAACCACCTTCGTGGGCCCGACCCCCCCGAACTGCCTGAGGTGCTCTGGGTCGTTCGGCAAACGGCCCAGGCGCTGGACGCCCTCGACGCGGACGGCTGGATGCACGGCGACGTGAAGCCGGAAAACATCATGGTTTCGACCGACGGGCATGCCACGCTGCTCGACCTGGGCTTTGCCCGACACCGTAGCGAGGAGGCGTCGGCCGCCGACCGCGCGCTGGTCGGCACGTACGCGTACCTGGCGCCCGAACTGCTCAGTTCGCGTCTGCGAGCCGATGTTCGCAGCGACTTGTACAGCTTGGGCGTGGTGCTCTATGAGGCGTTGGCCGGTTCGCTGCCGTTCTCGGGGAGAACACCGGCCGAGTTGGTCTCGCAGCACCAGCGAGCGGCGCCGCCCGACCTGAAACGGCTGGCCCCCTGCCTGCCGGAGGAGTTGGTCGATCTTGTCCGACGCCTTCTGGCGAAAGACCCGCTTCGCCGACCGCAGAACCCGAAGGAGTTGATCTCCGAGTTGGTAAGGCTGGAGATCGCCACCTTCGGTGAACGAAGCGTGGCGTGAGGCGGGTTTTCCTGCGGTGCGCTGCGCCGTACCATGGGGGCAGACGAATAGGAGGGGCCGTTCCCTTCATATCTCCATCCGAACCTCCCGAGTGAACCGCCTCGCAACCCATGTCGAATACAGCCGATCGCCGCTTCTGCCTTGTTCTGCTGCTCAGCCTGGTTCTTCCCCTTTTGACTGGTTGTTCCGGGGCAGACAACCGCCAGCGCGTTACCGGCGTGGTCACGGTCGACGGTTCGCCGCTGGAACTGGGCGCAATCAGCTTCATTCCCGAGGAGGACACCGTGGCCGTCAGTTCCGGAGCGACGGTGCGCGAAGGCGCATTCGAACTGCGGGCCGACCATGGTCTTCGCCCCGGTCGGTACACGGTCCAGGTTCTGGCCTACCGCGAGACCGGCCGCACGGTCACCGATCCGCACCTCGGCGAGCACCCCGAGCTGGAGGAACTCCGCTTCGAGGAATCCGATTTGGAGGCCGTTGTCGAAGAAGACGGGCCGAACCATTTCGAGTTCGCGCTGACCACGACCGAGTAAGAGGCTGGCCGGAAAGGCTCGGATCCAAGTCCCCCCTCCTTCCGGGAGAGGGGAGTTCTCGGATAGCTTCTAAGCGTGCGTCACAGCCGTCCCAGCGTCAGCCCGCCGTCGACCATGATCACGCCGCCGGTGCCGTAGGGGACGTCGCCGCGGGCGATGGCAGCAACCACCTTGCCGACGTCCTCGGGCATGCCCCAACGCCGCTCGACCGTCAGCCCTTCGGCAATGAGTTTGTCGTATTTCTCGGTGGCGGGCTTGCTCATGTCGGTCTTGATCAGCCCCGGGCGGACTTCGTACACGGGAATCTCGAACTCTCCGAGCCGGGCCGCCCAGAGCGCCGTGGCCATGGTCATGCCGGCCTTGGAAACGCAATATTCGCCCCGGTGCACCGACGCGAGCGTGGCCGACACCGAGGAGATGTTCACGATGCACGCACGAAAGCCGGCGTCGGCTTCCTGCTGCCGGATCATCCAGTTCGCCGCGGCCTGGGTCAGGAAGTAGGGGCCTTGGAGGTTCGTCTTCATCACCCACTCGTAGCTTTCCTCGGTCGCTTCGAGAATGTCGGCACGAACCTTCGGCGCCACGCCCGCGTTATTGACCAGCACGTTGAGCCTTCCGAAGTGCCCCGCCACCTGCTCCATCATCGCGGCGCGGGCGGCCGTGTCGCCCACGTCGGCGCGGCAGTAGAGCACGTCGGCACCCAGGGCGCGAAGCTCGTCGAGCGCAGGCCGGGCGGCCTGCTCCTCCCGAACGCCGTTGGCGGCGATGTCGTATCCTTCCGCGGCCAGGCACTTGGCAATTCCGAATCCGATGCCGCGGGCGGCGCCGGTAATCAGGGCGACGGGGCGAACACCAGGCATCAGCAAAAGTCTCCTCGATCGTGGGTCGTTGGGTCAATACCCGCCGTGTTCCCGGAGGGTTTCCACCATGGCCATCAGGCTTTCGGGCTTGACCGACGAGTGGATGCTGTTCGAACTGGACAGGCAGTAGCCGCCGCCGGGCTTGGCGGTTTCGATGGTTCGCCGGGTCACTTCGCGAACTTCGCCGACCGGCGCCTGGCTGAGCAGGTATCCGCAGTCGATATTGCCCACCAGGCAAATTCGCTTGCCGTACCGCTCCTTGATCCGTCCGATGTCCATACCGGCCTGCGGTTCGAGCGGGTTCAGGGCGTCGATGCCCGCGTCGACGAGCATGTCGATAATGCCCATGATGTTCCCGTCGGTGTGCTTCACCACGTAGGCGCCCGCCTCGTGCGCGGCGTCGACGCACCGCTTCAGCCCCGGCAGGACGAACTCGCGGAAGTGGGCGGGCGACATGAGCGTCGCGTGCTTGTCTGCGTAGTCGTCGCCGAAGACGACCACGTCGACCCCGGCGGCGACCATCCGCTGCATCGCGCGGATGTCGTAGCTCAGGCACACGTCGATCAACTCGTGGACGAACGCCGGCCGCTCGATCATGTCCATGAGGAACTGGCCCGTGCCGCGCAAGAAAGCCGGGTTGAAGAATGCGTCGCGGCAGATGGCCGAAACGGCCTTCTTCCCCTTGTAGCGGGCGACGATGTCGGGAATGGCCCCGAGCACGTCGTCGGCCTCCGGGTCGGGCGGGGTGTAGGTCTTCAGGTCCTCGGGCCGTTTGATGGGGCCCTCGACCGGCACCGGGGTGCTTTCCGGCCCGAATGCGCGGATCACACCCCATTTGTCGCGGAACAGCCCCTTCGCTTCATCGATGAACTCGACATTGTCGCGGCTCCACGAACTGCGGTTCTGGCCCACGTTGTCCAGCCCGAGCCATTCGTTGAACTCGAAGTAGTCGGCCCCCGGCAGGAGCGCCTGCTGTACCCGCTCGTCGATGACGCACTCGAAAAGCGGTACGCGGTCGGGCTGCCGGCGTTCGAGCGCCGCGGTAACGCGGTCTAGAGAGTTCATGCGGCCTCCTCGGCCTCGGAGTCTTGTGGGTTGCCGGTTGGCGAAGCAGGGGCCGTACGGCTCCCACTCGCCCACGGAACACGTTCTTGGCTAGTTCGCAAGGCGGCCCGGCTCGCGGAGGTTCTTCCCCTTGCGCTTCGTGGCCGAATCGCCCAGGTCGTCGCGCATCTGCTCGGCGTATTGCTTGAGCCGGGCGACGACCTCCGGATGCTGCTCGGCCAGGTCTTCGGTTTCGCCGATGTCGTTTTCCAGATCGAAAAGCTCCAGGCCGATGCGCGCCTGGCTATACGGCACCGGGAAGCCGTCCTCGCGCCCTTCGCGCCCGGCGAGCGTCCGGTAGCCATGCGGAAAGTGCAGCTTCCACTTGCCGCTGCGAATGGCTTGCAGTTCCCGCCCGTAGTACATCGCGTAGAACTCGTGCGGGCTCTTGGCGTCCGGCTTCCCTTCCATGAGCGAAAGGATGCTCTTGCCGTCGACGATCCGGTCGTCGGGCAACTCCACGTCGAGAATGTCGGCCAGCGTCGGCAAGATGTCGATGGTGGCCGCCATCTCGCCGCATTCACGGCCGGCGGGGATGCGGGCGGGCCAACGCATGATGCAGGGCACGCGGCACCCTCCGTCGAACATCGTACCCTTCCCTTCCCGCAGCGGCAGCGCGCAGCCGCCGTGCGTCCCGTAGGAAAGCCACGGACCGTTGTCCGACGCGAACATCACCAGGGTGTTCTCGTCCAGATCGAGCCGCTTCAGCGTCGCGAGAATCTGGCCGACCGACCAGTCGATTTCCGCGATGACGTCGCCGTACAGACCGCGATCCGACTTGCCGGCGAACTTGTCGGAAACGAACAGCGGCACGTGAGGCATCGGATGCGCCACGTACACCAGGAACGGCCGGTCCTTGTGTTTTTCGATGAACTCGACGGCCCGCTCCGTGAACCACGTGGTGAACATGGTTTGATCCTCGGGCGTTACCTCGTCGTTGACGATGCGTTCTCCCTCGATCAGCGGCAGCTTCGGGAAGCGGTCGCCGGCGGTGGGGTGATGCGGCCACATGTCGTTCGAGTACGGGATGCCGAAATAGTCGTCGAACCCGTGACGCGGCGGCAGGAACTGCGGATGGTGCCCCAGGTGCCACTTGCCGTAAACGGCCGCGGCGTAATCCCGCTTCTTGACCAGTTCGGCCAGCGTCAGTTCGTCCTCGTGGATGCCGTGGCGGCTGCCCGGCCCGAGTGCGCCGAGAATGCCCACTCGCACGTTGTAACAGCCGGTCAGCAGCGACGTGCGCGACGCCGAGCACACCGCCTGCGACACGTAGAAGTCGGTAAACCGCATGCCCTCTTCGGCCATCCGGTCGAGGTGCGGCGTTTCGATGTCGGGCGAACCGAAGCAGCCGACGTCCTGGTACCCTTGGTCGTCGGTATAGACAATCACCACGTTGGGCGGCCCTTCGGGCGCGGAAGCCGCGCTGGGGGCTGCCATGGCGGCCAACAGTAGCGTTACGGCCGGCGTCAAGAGACAACTGCGTTCAAATCGCATCGGTCGTTCCTCCTTCCAAAAGGATCGTCAGGTGGCCTCCGGCCGTAGCGGCTGAAGGCAAATCAGGTGGTCGGCAACCGGGTCGCCGCCGATCAGGTGCTCCTGGATGATGCGTTCCAGCACGGGCGGGTCGCAACCGCAGTACCACGCGCCCTCAGGATACACCACAGCAATCGGCCCGCCGGTGCACACGCGCAGGCAATTCGCCTTGGTGCGGTAAACGCCGCCCTCGCCGGTCAGGCCCAGTTCATCGAGCCGTCGCTTGAGGTAGTCCCACGCCGCGAGCGATTGTTCCTTGGTGGAACAGTTCGGCTTGGTCTGGTCGCAGCAAAGGAAGATGTGCCGGCGGTTCCGGGGAATGCGGAGCCGCTCGGCCATCTGCCGCAGCCGCGCGATCGTTTCCACCGAGGGGCGGGGCTGGTCGGTCATGTCGTCGGTGCCCCGGCAACCATGAGGCACACTTCCGCCACGCGCCGGCCCAGGTTGCGGGCCGTGTTCATGCCGATTTCATCGTCGGTGATGGCGTCCCATTCCTTGTTGTTCCAGATGGTCGCGCCGCGGTGGGCGGTCGGCTTACCGTCACCCACCATGAGCAACTCGTGGCAGAAGAGGACCGCCTGAATGGCCTGGATCGTAAGCTCCTGGCCGCCGTTGCGGCCGCCGCCGACCGTCAGCACACCGGCCACCTTGCCGCTCAGCGCAAAGTTCTTTCGAAAAACGATCCACCGGTCGAGGAAGGCCTTGCACAAGGCCGACATGCAGCCGAAATAGACCGGCGAGCCGACCAGGATGCCCCGCACCTGCGGATCGGCCAGCTTTTCGGCCAGCGCGGGAAAATCGTCCGTTTCACCCTCCCGAAGGGGCAAACCCACGGCGACCTGCGCCGGGATGCTCAGCCCGCCCAAATCGACCAGTTCCGTCTCGATGCGCGGCGATACCGCCTTGGCCGCGTCGAGGCACACGCCGAGCGACACGGCCGTCGACATGCCCTTGCGCGGGCTCGTGGAAAATGCCAGGATCTTGATCGGATCGTCCGACGCCGCCCCGTCGTCCTGCCCGAAAACGGCGCCCGGCGTCGCCAAAGCCGCGCCCGCGGCCGCTACCGACGAAGTGCTCAGAAAATTGCGACGATTCAGTGGCGATTTCACGGGAATGCTCCTTGCGGAAAGAGGTGGTTTACCCAGGACACACGGTTTTGCCGGTGTGGGCAAGACCATGCGTCTGCCCACACGGCATATAACGTACCATCCTGCGACCCACGGTACAAGGAAGCCGGACCGTAACCGTACGCAGGCGGATCGGCCCGCTTTTCGCGGCGCAAAGGGCAGTCGGTCCGGTCGCCCATCGTCCGATGCCGCGACGAAGGCTTGGGGCTTTCTACCAGCGGCCGCTCGGCATAGAATAGAGGAGAGGTGCCCTGCGGCCCCAATGGCCGAATGTGCGGAGCACGTTGCGTTTCGCACGGGAGAAAGAGGAACGCCGTTGTCCCCGATGTCGAGATGCGCGGAGGCTAGCTTCCCTCGGAGCGAGTGGAGAACCGGATGAGCAGTACAATCGATGCCCCCCAGAAATGGGTTGAAACGGTGGGCGACCTGCGGTTACCACCCAAGGCTGATCGCAAGCTGCAGGAGTTGATGGAACGCAACAACGAAGGGCTCCTGACCCAAGCCGAGCGCGAGGAACTCGAGTCCCTCGTGGAATTGAGCGAGCGTCTTGCACTGGTGCGGGCCGAGGCCTTGCATCTGCTCGGACGAAAGCTCCCATGATTTCCAGGCGGGAAATTGAGCAGCGGGTGGCGCTGCGAATCCCGGTTTGTCCCTGGTCGGCGGTTTCATCAGCGGCCGTGTTACCCGCCCGGTCCCGTGCCCTCCGGCGGCGCCTCGGCCACGACGCGGAACCCCACGTTGTGCACCCGTTGCCAGGCAGGGTAGCTTAGCCGGAACGCCGAGCGGCACCGCGCCGGGCGGTCGACGAACGAACCGCCCCGCACCACGCGCCGTGCGTCGACGTCCGTCGCGTTGCGGCCGTCGTTCTCGTCGTACGGATAGGGCCGCCGGGCCGAGCGGGTCCATTCCGCCACGTTGCCGTGCATGTCGTAGAGGCCCCAGGCGTTGGGCGCGTAGTTGCCCACCTCGGCCGTCGCCACGGCGCCGTCGTCGTAGCGAACGTCGCACGGCAAATCGCCCCCGATCGCCGCTTCCAGGACGATTCCCTTGAGGAACGGCGTCGTCAGGTTCGACTCCAGCCCCCCGGTCCGGTGCGGCTGCCGCGACAAGGCCAGGTCGGCCAGGTTGCCGTAGCGGGAGAAGTCGGCGTCGACGGCGCCGTAGCTCAGCGGCGAAGCCGTGCCGGCGCGGCAGGCGTACTCCCACTGGGCCTCGGTGGGCAGCGTGAAGTGCATGCCCGTCTGCTCGGAAAGCCACCGGCAGAAGGCCGTCGCCTGTTGCCACGAAACGCGAAGGACCGGCTGCCGCGGCGCGTCGAGCGCCAGGCCCGGCCCGTCCATGCCCGGGTAACGCTGCATGAAGTAGCCGGTGCGGTGGCCGGGTTCGAAGCGGCCGAACTGCTCGTTGGTCACCTCGAAGGCGCCCATCCAGAAGTCGCGGGGCACGGCCGTCACGGCCGGCGGCTGCTCGTCGAGGTAGCCGTCGCGCGAGCCCATCACGAACCGCCCAGCCGGAATACGTACCAGCCGAAGCGCCACCCCGCCGCCCAGGTCGACGGTCTTCTCCGCCCGGCCCCCGGCGGCCCGGCGGCGCTCGGCTTCCGCGGCGTCGAACGGCCAGCCGGCCAATTCGGGCACGGGCGGGGCAGGCGGCGGTGGTTCGGGCAGAATCGGCTCGACGGGGCGCCGGGCGAGGTCCGGAATCTGCTCGAAGTCGAGCGCCGGCCCGCCGTGCAGCCGCTGAAGCTCCCATCGCCGCCGGTCGGCGCCCTCCGGCACGGGGGCCACTTCGCCCCACGTGCCGTGGCACGGCGCGTTCAGGTCGATCCACGTGACCAGCCGGTCCCACGCCTCGGCGTCGAGCCGCACCCCGTGGTGCCCCTTGCGAAGCATCTGCACGAGCGGACTGGTGCCGGCGTGATACTCGCCCGGCACCAGCATGTGCACGTCGTCCTCGATGCCCACGCGGCGAACGTACGGCAGCAGCGCTTCATACGCCGGCGTGTACCGGACCGCGTTGCCGCCAAGGTGGGCCTCGGTCGTGGGGTGCAGCCGCTGCGTGCCCAGCCGCGTGAGCGGCCGGCCGGCGTAGTGCTCCACGGCGTCGCGCCCGCGCAGGTCGGGCAGAGGGCTCCCCGCGTTTTCCGGCCGGCCGTCGGCATGCCGGAGCGGGCCTGTGGAAACTATGCGATCGGACTGTTGGAGTTCACGCTTCAGCGTGCCGAATTCCGCTCCTGCCTCGTTCGCACGCGGAAGCGTGGACTTCGACGGCGAAGCCGTTCCTGCACCTCCGCCGTCGTGGCAGCCCACGCAATACCGGTCGAGCACCGGCTGCACTTCGCGCTCGAAGGAGAAGCCGCGCGGCGGCCCGCGCCACGGCTCGATCGCCAGCGGCAGCCTGACCGACGCCGCTTCGTACCGCACCCCCGGCGTCTGGGGCGATGTTTCATGGCAGCCCACGCAGGAGACGACCTCGCCGGGCATGGCCGTGAACCAGCTTCGCATGAGCTGCACGGCCTGGCCGTCGGCGTCCATCGCCTGGATGGTCAGCGGCGTGTTGGCCGGCACGCGGAATGCCGCCGAGCCGTCGTCGTGGACGGGCACGGTGCCCAGAATGCGCATCACCTCCCACGGGCCGCCGCAGCCGATCTTGTCGGGCCCGGCCAGGCCCGGGTAGCCGAAGTGGTACGCCGCCACGCGCAGCCGCCGCACCGTGCCCCGCGGCACGCCCGCCAACCCCGGCCCGGCGTACACGTCGTGCAGGTACACCACCGCGTCGTCCCGCGTGAGGTCGACGCGGTCGGGAAGCGCGGGCGGCTTCGGTTGCGGCCGCAAGGGAATCGGCTCGAAGAAGTCGTGCTCCGGGTCGACCAGCAGGGGCACCATGTTGCCGAACACGTCGACCAGGTAAATGCCCCAGGGCGATTTCGCGTCGGGCCGGCCCGACGCCAGGAAATACTTCTCGCTGAGCGGATACGGGTGAAGGAACTTCGGCCACTCGTCGTTGACCAGAGGGTCGCGGATGACCGGCTGCATCGCCCCGTCGCGCGCCGCGATGAGTTGCACCACGCCGTCGGCCTCGTGCCAGCCGCGCCGCAGGTCCAACAGGGCCAACATCCCCATCCGGTTCACCCCATGGTAGCCCGACAGCACGGCCACCACCTTGCCCGGCGCACCGGGAACGCCCCGCGGGAAAAACAGCGAGTTGGGCCAGTACGAGCCGCTTCCGTACACGGCCCGCTGCCCGGTGCCGTCGGGGTTCATCGCCATCAGCGGGCGGAGGTACATGTGCATGGGGCCCGCGTAGTCCCAGCGGCTGTAGATGACCTGCCCGTTGGGCAAAACCGCCGGGTGCAGGGTCAGGTCCTGGTCGAAGCCGAGCTGCCGCACGCCCGAGCCGTCGGCGTTCATCAGAAACAGGCTGCACGCCCGCTCCTTGCCGTGCCAGCATGGCACCGCCGTGTACGACGCGGTCGAGGCGAACACGATGCGCCCGTCGGGCAGATAGCAGGCGTCGAAGTTGTCGACGTCGTCGATCTCGCGCGATACCTGCCGCAAACCGTTCGCAGGGGACTGTCCCAATTTTCGCGGCATACAGAGGGATGCGCCCGAGGAGTCGACGGCTTCCGCCGCGAAAATGGGACTGTCCCCTTCCCCTGCAGCCGAGGAAACAGCGGGGAAAACGGGACGGGGCCGATTTGCCGGAACGGCCCGAAGGGTGCTTTGCACAAATCGGACCTGTCCCGCTTTCCCTGCTACCCCCGACCCCTTAGCGCTTGACACCTGCCGCCGCCCGCGGCCGTCGATGCCGATCTCGTGGATCTGCCACGTCCGCCCGTTGGGCATGGTGAACAGCAGCCGGTCGGCGTCGAAGTGCAGGTCGATTTCGCCGACGAACTCGGTCCCCTCGGGCCGGAACAGCGTTCGCAGCCTGCCGCCGGGCCGCACTTGCTGTTGGAGTT
>CAYPWB010000216.1:0-10534 GCA_964414315.1 uncultured Planctomycetaceae bacterium
GCGAAGGGGACAGTCCCATTTTCGCGGCCGGAGCGGTTGACCCATTGGGCATATTTCCCCGTGTGCCACGAAAATTGGGACAGTCCCCTGTGAACTCCAACCAGGCAAGCCCATTCCCGCACCATCTGCCGCAACCTGACCGTCCTGTGAAATCCCGGTTTCTCCATTGTGCGATCCTCCTGACGCTGGCCGCCGCGGGGCTGGCGGTTCGGGTGGCATATTTGGGCAACCGGCCGATGCACGCCGATGAGGCGGTGCAGGCGGCCGTTTTCCGGAAACTGTGGTGGGACGGGCAGTACCGCTACAATCCCGAGGAGTTCCACGGCCCCACGCTCCCCTACGCGACGGCGCCGGCCATGGGGATCGCCCGGCCGGAGCGCTTCGCCGACACGACCGCCGCCCACTACCGCATCGTGCCCGCAGTGTTCGGGGCGGCGGCCGTCGGACTCGTTTGGCTGCTGCGCGACGGGGTGGGCAAGGCGGCGACCCTCGTGGCGGCCGGGCTGCTGGCCGTCGCGCCGGCTACGGTCTTTTTCAGCCGATACTACATCCACGAAACGCCGCTGGCCTTCTTTACCCTGGCCGCCGTGGGCGCCGGCTGGCGATATGCCCGCACCGGCCGGCTCGCATGGTGCCTGGCTTGCGGCGCCGGCTTCGGCTTCATGCAGGCGACGAAGGAAACGGCGCCCTTGGCGTTTCTGGCGATGGGCGGTGCGCTGGGCGTCGCGTGGCTGTGGCAGCGCCGGCGGCCGGGCACACCGACCGAACCGCCGCCGGGCCGTGCATGCCGCTTCGGGCACCTGGCCCTCGGGGCCCTGGTCGCCGTGCTGGTTTGGGCGACGTTGATCTCGTCGTTCTATACCAACCCGCGCGGGCTGCTCGACGGACTGCTCACCTACGGCCCCTGGCTGGGCCGGGCGGGAGCGGCGAGTTTGCACGTGCAGCCGTGGCATTACTACCTGCGTTTACTTGTAGGCTGGGGGAACGCGGGAGGGCCCGGCTTGTCGCAGTGCGCCGTGATGTTGCTGGCCGTGGTCGGGCTGGTGGTCGCCGTGTCGCCCTGGCCGCCCCCGCACATCGGTGCCGATCGGCGGTTCCTCCACTGGCTCGCCGGTTATACCGTCCTGCTGACGGTCGCCTACAGTGTCATTCCCTACAAGACCCCCTGGTGCGTTCTGGGCATAGCCCAGGGCGTGAGCCTGCTGGCCGCGGTCGGCGCCGTCGCCGCGGTGCGCGCGATGCCCGGGACGGTGCTGCGCGGGCTGCTCGGCCTGGCGTTGCTGGCGGCCGGCGGGCATCTTGCGTGGCAGTCGTACCGGACGAGCTTCGTTCTACAGGCCGACCCCGCAAACCCCTACGCGTACGCCCAAACGCTGCCCGACGCGGAGCGGCTGAGCGAAATGGTCGAACAACTGGCCGCGGCGGTCCCGGCCGGGGAGGAGACGCCGGTGAAGGTCGTTTGGCACGACGGCTATTACTGGCCGCTGCCGTGGTACCTGCGGCGTTTCGAGCGAGTGGGCTACTGGCCCGAGTTGCCGCCCGACCCCTCCGCGCCGCTGGTGCTTGCCTCGCCCGCCTTCGACGAAGCGCTCGACGCCCAACTGGGCGCAAGCCACCTGATGACCGGCTACTACGGCCTCCGCCCGAACGTGCTCGTCCAGCTTTGGGTGCGCGACGACGTTTGGGAGAGCCACCTGCGGCGGCTGGGGCGATTGTAGTTGCGCCTTCCGCTCAGGGAATCTAGGACTTACCGCTGCGACTCGCCGGTAGTGCCCGAAAAGTCGGTGCCGCCAAGGATTCGTTCGGCCGAGTTCTCCACCTGCTCCAAATAGTGATTCAGAACGAGAGAGCGGACCTTTTTCGGCGGCATGAACCGCGAGAACACTTCGTACTCGGGCTGCCGACCGTTCTCGCGCAGGTAGCGGGCAATCAGTGAAGCCTGATAGAGCGGTCGGTAGAATCGCCAGATCTGCTGATAACGATTGGTGCTCTTCAGAATTGCATTCCTGGTACGGTGATCGTCGGTATGGCCGCCTCCGGTGCCGTCCGAAGCGAAAACGGCCTCCACCACGTGCAGGGCCTTGTAGAATGCCACGACCGCGACCCACCCGGGGAATGCATCGATTCGCTTTGCCAGGTAGTCGATTGCCCGCTGGTTTTCCCGAGCGGCTGCGATGTGGGCTTCCCTACTCGGCATGCTCGAAAACCTGCCCAGATGAGAGGAACGCTTTTGCCGACTCCTTGGAGACCTTCGGCAACGCCAGAACGTCGAAGTCGATCAAGTCGAAATCGTTGCTTCCGGCAATTTCGATATCCAACTCCGTCAAAGCATCCGTCAGTTGCTGGTCGAATTCCACCTCCTGCTGCGTTACCACGAAAAGCAGGTTGTTCGGGGGTCGAATTGTCACATGAGCATTCCTGATGGCTTCTCGATGGCGATTGATCCACTTGACAAGCCTGTCCAGCAACTCGGCAAACTGACGGTTGAAGGCGTGCACGCCTTTGTCGAAGGCGAAGCACGCCTTGACGGCTTCGCTCATGCTCATCACAATGCGGTCAGCGTCTTCGGAGGAGACGACGACCTGTTGGTTGTGGTTCTGCTCGTCGAGCAGAACGACGGATTTGGTTGTGGGCATGGGCAAGTAAGGCAACGGGCGGTCGTTGCCGGCACGGAGGGTTGGGTACTGTCCCTGGACTCCCTCGATAATACTGGGTCGCAACGGCGGTGTCAACAGGCTGCTATCGAACACTATCGGTCCGACCGAGCCGCAGCTTGAACGCATCCCTCTGCAGGGAGGGTGGCGTGGAGGTCCCTGCGTCCTCCAACGCAGGTGTCGGACGGGTGGGTGACAGCCCCGAGCGTCGTCACTCGGAAGGACCTGGTCGAGGAGTTCCTGGAGCGCCTGCTGTGAGCACCTTGCCGCCATCCCATGAAGATTCGGCCGGGGATTGCGCGCCGTCAGCGACATGAGCATCCACATCGTCCAAGGCGATCTTCTCGACCAGGATGTCGATGTGATCGTGAACGCGTGGAACCGCAATGTCATTCCGTGGTGGCTGCTATTGCCCCAGGGTGTGTCGGGAGCGATCAAGAGGCGGGGCGGGACCGGGCCGTTCAAGGAGTTGCGAAAGCACGGCGCCATCCCGCTGGGCGGCGCCGTATTGACCTCAGCCGGTCGGTTGCCCTTTGAGGGCATCATCCATGTGGCCGGGATCAATATGCTGTGGCGGGCCTCCGAGCGGTCCATCCGGGCTTCGGTGCGAAATGCGGTGGCCCTGGCTCATGAAAACGGCTTCCAGTCCATCGCCTTTCCCCTGATCGGGGCCGGCTCCGGTGGATTCCATCCCGGCCGAGCCCGGGAGATTATGGAAGACGAGCTGCGAAGACTCGACTGTCCGCTGGATGTAACGATTGTGATATTCGGAAAGGCTGATTCTTCAGTCCAACGTAAAGGAGCCCAAACTATGCGCCTTACCACGAAGATATCGTCCGACCCGAACGTGCCCTTCGCCGAACGAATGGAAGCTACCAAGCAGGTGCTCCGAATGGAACTGGACCGGGCAGGCTTGGCGCGGGCCATCGACGTCTTGATACCGCGGGCGTTGGTCTCTATTCGCCTGGAAACCGCCCCGATGAGCGAAGACGACCTGCCGGTGGGCAGTTCGAAGCTGGGCGGAAACCCCGACTTGCCCGATGGCATGCCCTGGCCGGAGTGCAACGGTGTGCCCATGGGCCTGATTGCTCAGCTTCGCTTGCAAGATGTTGCGCCGTACGACGTCGAAGGACGGCTTCCGCATTCCGGCATGCTCTACTTCTTCTATGAGGTCGTCGAGCAGGCATGGGGGTACGATCCGAAGCATCGGGGCAACTGGCAGGTGATGTACTTCGATGGCGATCCTGCCGGGCTGGGGGCGCGTGTTCCCCCGCCCAACCTGCCCGCGGAGAGTCGGTTTTCCGTTTCTAAACCGGCGTTCTTCAACGAACTCACCATGCCATCGTGGCAGTCGGCTGAAGTGGAGGACCTCAACCTGTCCGACACGGAGTGGAAACTGGTGTACGGCGATCTCGACGGGTGTAAGCCAATCCATCGGATGTTCGGGCATGCCGACATTATTCAAAACGAAATGCAGTTGGAATGTCAGCTTGTCTCTCACGGATTGTACTGCGGCGATGAAAGCGGCTACAATGACCCCAGAGTCCGCGCTCTGGCAGAGGGCGCGGCCGATTGGCGGCTCCTTCTCCAGATCGATTCCGATGACAAGATAGCAACCATGTGGGGCGATTCCGGCCGCGTTTACTTCTGGATTCGTGGGCAGGACTTGCAGGAACGAGATTTCAGCAATGTATGGCTCGTGTTGCAGTGCTACTGAAAACCCGATCGGGGAGGCATTGTCGAAATCGAATCCCGCCTGCAGCGGCACGGTGCCGGGGGCGGCTTGACCGGGAGGCGGCGACGGACGGTGAGCTATTCGACGACGTGCGAATGCGGGGCAATCCATGCGGTTGCGGCGACGCAGGCCGGGACGACACTGGAGTGCAAGTGCGGGCGGGCGGTCTGTGTGCCGGCGCTTTCCGCCTTGCGCCAAGCCGCGGGCGAAACGCCCATTCCGCTGAACACGATCGAACGCATCGAGGCGATGATCCGCGACGGCGAACTGCCCAGCGGGAACGTGTGTCCGGTTTCCGGACGACCGGCGGACCGCGTCGTCCATCTTCGCGTGGAATGTGAGCAATCCTGGGTGCGGGGCGGCGACCCGATGGACAGCGGCGCCGGCTTCGCCTTCATGCTGCTGTTCGGATGGATCGGTCTGATGCTTGCATCTCGGGCGTCGCGACCCCGGGAAGAGCTTGGACGCGACACGGCCGTGACGGTCCCGCTCGGCGTTGCGTCGGAGGCCCGGTCGAAGGTCATGCGAATGCGCCGGCAGAAGGCCCTCAAGGCACTGCTCCGCAGCACGCCCATCTACGCGGAACTGCTCGACCAGTTTCCCGACGCCCACGTGCACGTGCTCGGGCGGGCATGAAGGGGGCGGAAACGGCGTCTTGTGCGTACCGGCAGGAACCCCCCGCCGCCCGGGCCCGTTGACACACGACGGCGGCTGTGGGAAACTCGCCGTGGTTGGCAGACATACCCGCGAGGAATTGTTTGATTTGGCACCGGGAAGGGGGCGCTGTGGCTCAATCGCTGCTGTATGGGCGTCGCGTGGCCGATCGGGTTCGCGAGGCGATGTCGGACCAGGAGGTGATGGCGCGGCTGGCCGCTCGTTCGCCGCGCGAGGCGCCGCTGCCGGCGCGGCCGCCGGCGGGCAACGATGCCACCGCGGCCGGCCTGGTTGCCCGACTCGCCTTTATCGAAAGCACCTGCGGCATCGATACTCGTCCGCTCGACGGCGCTGCCGGCCCACCGTCGCCGGAAAGCCTCCGCGGCAACATCGAGAACCTGATCGGGTTTGCGCAAATTCCCATCGGGGTCGTCGGTCCGCTACGGATCAACGGACTGTACGCGCACGGCGATTACTTCGTGCCACTGGCCACCACCGAGGGCGCGCTGGTGGCGTCCTATCACCGGGGCGCTTACGTGGTGTCGCAGGCCGGGGGCGCGTCGGTCGCATGCCTCGCCGAATCGCTGGCCCGGGCGCCGGCTTTCACGTTCGCAACCCTGGCCGAAGCCGCCGGGTTCATGGACTGGATCGTGCATCATGCCGAATCGTTCCGCGCAGCCGTCGCCGAGACCACGTCGCATGGGACGCTGCTCGATATCAAACTGACGAGTTGCGGCACGCTGGTGTACCTCATTTTCGAGTACGAAACGGCCGACGCCGCCGGCCAGAACATGGTGACGGTGGCCACCGACAACGTGTGCCGGCGGATCGTCGAGCGAACGCCCTACAAGCCCGTCCACTGGTACGTGGAGGGAAATCTTTCCGGCGACAAGAAGGCAAGCATGGCGTCGTTCATGGCTGCGCGCGGGAAGAAGGTGGTGGCCACGGCGAGCGTTCCCGCTCGCCTCGTGCAACGCTTCCTGCACACCACTCCTGCTGAAATGGCGGAATACTGCCGCGTTTCGGCTTTGGGCGGCGTGCAAAGCGGAACCATCGGGGTCCACGGCCATTATGCCAATGCCCTGGCGGCAATGTTCATCGCCTGCGGGCAGGACGCGGCCTGCGTGGCTGAGGCGGCTGTGGGCGTAACGCAAATGACGGTCGGAACCGACGGCGCACTGTGCGTGTCGGTGTCGCTGCCGAACCTGATTGTGGGCACGGTGGGCGGGGGCACGCATTTGCCCACGGCACAGGCGTGCCTGAACATGCTGGGCTGTGCCGGCGAGGGGCGGGCGCGCGCGTTCGCCGAGGTTTGCGCGGCCACGGTGCTGGCCGGCGAGGTGTCGATCATCGCTGCGATGGCGGGCGGTCATTTCGCCGCGGCCCACGCCCGATTCCGCCACCGCCCCGACGGCACGCCCGGCGGCGCCCCCAACCCCGACGGTGCCGATGCAACCGATGCCTGACGCCTCCGAACATAACGGCGGCTTGCCGCCCGCCGGCGAATCGGCCGACGTAGCCCGTCGCGTGCCGTTCGACCGCGTCCGCTACGCCAACTGCTGGGAAGACAGCACCCTGCTGATCGAAGCCCTCCGACCCGCGCCCGGACGGCGCATTCTGTCCATTGCTTCTGCGGGCGACAACAGCCTGCACCTGCTTGCGCACGGGGCCGAGGTGGTGGCGGTCGACCTGAGCCGCTCGCAACTCGCGTGCCTCGAACTGCGCATTGCAGCCGTTTGCCGGTTGTCGGACCGGGAGGCACTCGGGTTCCTCGGCTTCCATGCCGCTGCCGACCGGAATGCCGTGTACGCCGGGCTGAAGGACCGGTTAAGCCCGACGGCACGCGCCTTCTGGGACGCGCACCCCGGGCTGATCGGCGCCGGTGTGGTGCACGCCGGCAAGTTCGAGCGGTATTTCCGGCTGTTCCGAACGCGCGTGATGCCGTGTATCCACCGTCGCCGCACCGTGGAGGCCCTGCTTCAGCCGCGCGACGAGCCGGCGCGCCAGCAGTTCTACGCAACGCAGTGGAACAACCGGCGATGGCGGTGGCTGTTCCGCATCTTCTTCAGCCGATTCGTGATGGGCCGGCTCGGGCGCGATCCCGAGTTCTTCCGCTACGTCGAGGGCTCGGTGGCCGACCGCATTCTCGCGCGCACCCGGTACGCGCTCACGAAACTGGAGCCGCACCGCAATCCCTACCTGCGCTACATCCTGACCGGGCAATTCGACGGCGCCATGCCCGATTGGACCCGGCCGGAAGTTCTGGCCGGTATTCGGCAATACGCCGACCGCCTGACCCTTTACCAGGGCGGCGTGGAGGAAGCGGCCGCCCGGTACGGCGCCGAAGGCTTCGACGGCTTCAACCTGTCGGACATCTTCGAGTATCTCGACGAGGGAGCGTTCGCGCGGCTTTACGGAAAGCTGCTCGACCGGGCCCGGCCCGGTGCGCGGCTGGCCTACTGGAACATGCTGGCCCCGCGCTGCTGCCCCGAAGCGTATCGCGACCGCGTCCGGCCGCTCGACGGCCTGGCGAAGCACCTGTTCGAGCGCGACCGCGCTTTCTTTTACAGCGCGTTCCACGTCGAGGAAGCCGGAGCCGGCCATGCATGACGAGCTGCTGGGAGCCCTGGCGCTGGTGGGTCTGTTCGCCGCCCTGATCGGCTTGGCCGAGGCGCTCGCGCGGCTCACCCGCATCGACCCCGAGTGGTCGCGGAAACTGGTGCATTTAGGCGGCGGTTTCGGCTGCCTGCTGTTTCCATGGCTGGTCGACAGCCCGTGGACCGTGCTGGGCCTGGCCCTGGGCTTTGGCTTCGTGTTCTGGTGGGCCGAGCGGCGCCGGTGGCTGCTTTGCCTGTGCCGCGTTTCCCGCCAGAGCCGTGGCAGCCTCTACTACCCGTTCGCTGTTGCGGGGTTGTTTTGGGCGTCGGCCGACCGTTACGGGCTGTACGCGGCCGCCGTGCTCGTGCTGACCGTGTCCGACACGGCCGCCGCGCTGGTCGGGTCGCGCTACGGGCGCATTCGGTATCGCACGGGCGGCGTCGAGGAATCGAAGAGCCTCGAAGGCTCGCTGGCCTTCTGGGGACTGAGCTTCCTGCTGGTGTACCTGCCGCTTCGCTGGGGTAGCGGGGTCGATCCGGCGCACGCCGCGTTCGCTGCGTTCCTCACCGCCTCGCTCCTGACCGCGGTCGAAGCGGTAGCCGTCGGCGGCCGGGACAATCTTTACGTGCCCATCCTCGCGGCGTTCGTCCTGCTGAAGGTCGTCACCAAGCCGGCGGCCGAACTGGCCGTGCAGTCGGTCAGCATGGTGCTGGTGTTCGGGTTGATGATTCTATTGAACCGCTACGGCCGCATCCTGCGCACGAAGGGGCTGATGATCGTGGCCGTGCTCGTGTACGGGGCGTGGAGCCTGGGTTCCGCCGACTGGGCCGTACCGCTGCTGGCCGCTTTCGCGGCATTTGCACTGGTGTTCCACGCCACCGGCGGCGAGCAGCGCCGCACGCGGGCGTACCGACGCATGGCCGTACTCGCCGCGCCGTCTGCCCTGCTCGTTCTTGCGGCGAATGTCACCGGCGCGTTTTCGTTTGCGTACGGCCCCTTTCTTGTCGCCGTGCTCGTTCCGCTTGTTTGGGCGGTCGCGTTGCACCTCGACGCCGCTCCGGCGGTGCCCCGCCGGCGGTGGTCGGGCCGGCAGGCCGGCGCCGCGGTCGGTTCCGCGGCGCTGGTGCTGGCCGGGCCCGTGCTCATGCGGCGCGCGCCGGACCCGGCCGGCGTGCTGACTCTTGCAGCGCTGTCGATCTTCGCCGTTTGGCTCGGGCTGGGCCTTACGTTGCTATGGCCGCGCTTCACGGGTAGCACGGCGGTGATTGCCGTCACATGCGTGACGATCCTGCTGACAGCGGGCGGGCAGACCGCCGGGTGGCTTGCCTGCTGGCGCCCGACGCGGTGGGCCGACGTCTTCTCTCGCGAGGCCGACGTGCTGTTTCCCCTCCCGTCTCTTTGCCCGGAAGAACGCGAGGACCTGCCATGAACCTCAGCATGCCCACTGCAAACACGGCCGCGGCGGCCGGCTTCTTCCGGCTGGCCGAGGAGGTGTACGCCGACGATCCGTACTACATCCCGCTGGGACCGGCCGCGGAGGCGGCGGAGCTGAACGCGCCGGAATACGCCGGACGGCAAGCGCTGTTCCTGGTCGAGCGCGACGGGGCGGCGCGCTGCCGGTGCGTTGCAAGGGTGGGCGCCGACGCGTCGTTTGGGACGATCGGCTTCTTCGAATCGCTCGACGACCCGCCCGCCTGCCGGCTCCTGCTGGAAGCCGCCGAGGAGTGGCTGCAAAAGCGCGGCGCGGGGCGCGTGCTTGGCCCGATGGACGGCGACACGTGGCGCCGTTATCGCTTCACGATCGGGCCGTGGGAGGCGGCCCCGTTTCTGAAGGAGCCTTGGAATCCGCCGTACTACCTTTCGCTTTGGGAGGCCTGCGGCTACCGGGCGGCAGAAAACTACCTTTCCGCGCGGATCGCCAATCCGGCGGAGGCGGCCGAGCGTTTGATGCCGTTCCTGCACCGGGTCCGGCGGCAAGGATACCGCTTCCGTCCTGTTCGTAAGGCCAAGCTGGAGGCGGAACTCGAACTGTTGTACCGGCTGTCCACGCGTATCTTCCAGGAGAACCGGCACTATGCCCCCATCGCCCACGATGCGTTCCTGCGCCTGTACGACGGCGTGCGTCCGCTGCTCGTTGCCGAGTTGTGCCAGTTCTGCTGCGCGTCCGACGGGCGGGAGATCGGATTCCTGTTCGCCTATCCCGACTACGCCGACGCCGTCCGCGCGATGCGCGGCCGCCGCGACCTGCGGGCCGGGCTGGCATTCCTTTGGCGAAGGCGGCGGGCGTCGCGCGTGTGCTTGAAGTCGCTCGGTTGCCTGCCGGAATACCGCGGCACGGGCGTGGGGCCTGCCCTGGTCGCGCTGGCCTTGGAACGCACAGCCGCCCGCGGCTATCGCGAGGCCCTGATGTGTCTGATGCACGAGGACAACGTATCCACTCGGCTCGACGGCGGCTCCTCCGAGCCGTTTCGCCGCTATGTGTTGTATGAGAAGGACCTATGAGGCATTGTTAGAGAGTAGGCTGCCGGAAGGTGCAGCCGTGGGATAGGATTTCAGCCTGTCATTTCCGCCGACAGGCTGGAAGCCTATCCCACGCAATTTGGTACGTGACCACTTTTACGCCGGCCGAGCCCATGCCCGACACGCCTCCGACCAACGTCGTCTCACTGCTCCGGGAAACGGCCGGCCGTGTGCCGTCGCGGGCCGCGCTGATCCTGCCCGACGGTCGCGAGGTGAGCTTTGGCCGGCTTTGGGAATGTGTTTGCCGCGTTTCCGTCGCACTTCGCCGCGCCGGGCTGAACCCCGGCGAACGCGTGGTGGTGATGATTCCCATGTCGGAGGAACTGTACGTCGTCCTGCTCGGCATCCTGAAGATCGGCGCGGTCGCCGTGTT
>CAYPWB010000217.1:0-10521 GCA_964414315.1 uncultured Planctomycetaceae bacterium
CCCGCGTTCGACGAGCTTTCGCGAATCGCCGCCGAAACGCGGACGTGACGCTTCCCCCCAACGGACGAGCTTGCGCCTCACCACCCGGGAACATCGATGCAATACGTCGTGGGAATGGACGAAGCCGGCTACGGGCCGAACTTGGGGCCGCTGGTCGTCACGGCCACGGTGTGGGAAATGCCCGACGGTGCCGAGGTGGACGACATGTACACACTGTTGGTCGACGCGATTGCCCCCTCGCCCCGACAGGCCGCCGCCGGCAACGGCCGGTGCGTGGCTGTGGCCGATTCGAAGCGTCTGTACCAGCCGGGCGGCGGATTGCGGAATCTGGAACGCGGCGTGCTAAGCATGCTGCGCGTGTTGGGGACCGAAGTCGACCTTTGGTCGGAACTGTGGGACGCGCTCGTACCCGACTCGCTCGCCACGCTGGCGCGCATCCCGTGGTACGCCCGGTACGACGAACCGGTGCCCACCGGCGCCGCAGCCGACGAGTTGGCACGGCTCGCCGAGAGCCTCGCCGCGGCGTTTGCAAGCAGCGGAGTGCGGCTGCGCGCGATGGTCAGCGAGGCCGTCTTCCCGGCACAACTGAACGAGATGGTGCTTCTGCACAACACGAAAGGGGCCGCGCTGTCGCACCTTTCGCTCCAATTGGCCGCCCGGACGATTGCGGAACTGGGCGACGGCGCCGTCGCCGTCGTGTGCGACAAGCACGGCGGACGGAACCGCTACAGTCGACTCCTCGAGGAGTGCTTCCCCGCTTGGCTCATCGAAATTCACGGCGAAAGCCGCGAGCGGAGCACCTACCGCTTCGGCCCGCCGGAACGACGCATTTGTATCGACTTTCGGCCGCGGGCGGAAACGTGCCTCGCTGTCGCGCTGGCGTCGATGACCTCAAAATACCTGCGCGAGTTGGCCATGCGGGCGTTCAATGGATTCTGGTGCGGCCGCGTGACGGACCTGAAGCCGACGGCCGGTTACCCGGGCGACGCGCCCCGGTTCCGCCACGACATCGCAGCCACGCAGCGGACCCTGGGTATTCCCGACCACGTTTTGTGGCGAAACCGTTGAGCCTGCGGTTGTAACGAGAGGATAGCGGGAAAGATCCGATTTCTGCAACGCATCGGGGGGGGCAGGAACAGACTTGCATTTGCGCCCGGTTGGAGTTCACGCTTTAGCGTGCCGGGTAACGCACACGCTAGCCGGGATTATTCACGAGAAGTAGGGTGGCGACAAGCAAGCCATGGGCTTGGTGGGACTTCGGTCGCTGGGGCGGACGTGCTTCGTGCGCACGGTGCATGAATCACCCGTGTCTGGCTTGCGCAGTCCCACCAAGGACTTACGCGACCTTGGCCCACCCTACACGAATAATCCGGGCTAGGTTTCGCACGCTAAAGTGTGAACTCCAACAGCGGGTCGATGCCTGAACACAAAGCACCCATCGGGTCGTTCCGGCAAATTGGCCCCGTCCCGTTTTCGCCGAATCACAGAACAGGAGGAACTCCATGACCGACGTGTACATCATTCGGCACGCGTGGGCGGAAGACCGCCATCTGCTCCAGTGGCCGACCGATTGGGAACGCCCGCTGACGCGCGACGGGCGGCGCCGGTTCGCCGCGGTGGTGGAACGGCTGGTGGAGCGGGAATTCGCGCCCCAGATCATCGCCACCAGCCCGCTCGTCCGATGCCGGCAGACGGCCGAAATCGTCGCGGAAACCGCCGGCGGCGAGCCGCCGATTATCGGCCTCGACGCGTTGCAGCCGGGCAGCGATCTGCGCGCGCTGCTCGCCTGGACCGCAAACGAGGCCGCCGACTGCGACCAGGTGGCCTGGGTAGGCCACGCGCCCGACGTGGGCCGGCTGGCCGGCCGGCTGATCGGCGAGGGCGAGATGCGGTTTGCCAAGGGCGCCGTCGCCGCCGTCCGATTCGCCGACCGGCCCGCCGTCGGCGAGGGTGAACTCCGCTGGCTTGTCACCGCCAAGATCCTCGGCTGCTGATGCGAGGATGGGGCCCTGGCCATTCGAGCACTAAACGCCGATAATGTCGCGAATGCGACGAAAGACAGTGACATTCCGAATTGCGTGGGAGAGGCTTCCGGCTCGTCGACGGAAAAGACAGGCTGGAAGCCCGTCCCACGTTTCCAACGCGCGACCGGCTTACGAAGGAGCGAATCGATGACCGACAGCCCGAGCCCCGTCTCTGCGAACTCGCCCGGCCATGCTTCCCATGCCGACGCCGGTGCGGCCGCCGGGCTGCGGCTCGGTCCGGTGGGCAGTTTCGTCCGCCGGCACTTTCGGCACTTCAACGCGGCGGCGCTCGTCGACGCCGCCCAGGGCTACCACGACTTTCTCGCCGACGGCGGCCGCATGATGATCACCCTGGCCGGCGCGATGAGCACGGCGGAACTGGGCCTGTCGCTGGCCGAGATGATCCGCTGCGGGAAAGTGCACCTGATTACCTGCACCGGCGCGAACCTCGAAGAGGATATCTTCAATCTGGTGGCCCACGACCACTACGAACGCGTCCCGCATTACCGCGACCTGACGCCGCAGGACGAAGCCGCCCTGCTCGGCCGGCACATGAACCGGGTGACCGACACGTGCATCCCGGAAATGGAGGCGATGCGGCGGATCGAGAAGGCGATGCTCGACGTGTGGACCGCGGCCGACCGCAAGGGCGAGCGCTATTTCCCGCACGAGTTCTTCCAGCAAGTGCTGGCCGGCGGCGCGCTGGAAGCGTCGTACCAGATCGATCCGCGGCATTCGTGGATGCTCGCCGCCATGGAGCAAGGCGTGCCCATCGTCGTGCCCGGCTGGGAAGATTCCACCTTGGGCAATATGTACGCCGCGTCGGTCATTCGCGGCGACGTGAAGAGCGTGCACACCGTGCGGACCGGCATCGAGTACATGACGTGGCTCGCGCGGCATTACCTCGAAACAGCCGAGGCCCATCCGCTGGGCATGTTCCAGATCGGCGGCGGCATCGCCGGCGACTTCCCCATCTGCGTCGTCCCCATGCTGCACCAGGATTTGGAGATGGAAGCGCCGCTTTGGGGCTACTTCTGCCAAATCAGCGACAGCACCACCAGCTACGGCTCCTATTCCGGCGCGGTGCCGAACGAGAAGATCACCTGGGGCAAGCTCGGGGTCGACACGCCGAAGCACATCATCGAGTCGGACGCGGCAATCGTCGCCCCGCTGGTGTTCGCCTACCTGCTGGGCTGGTAGGGCGGCGAAAACGGGGTCCGTTTTCGCGGTCAAACAGGCGAGCGGGGGGCGTTAGCCCCCTGTTTCTGGCTTTGTGCTGCGCCGGGAGAAAACAGGGGGCTAACGCCCCCCGCTCGCCTGTGTGCGACGTTTCGCGGAAACCGGGGTCTCACGGCCCCCCCTCGCCGTCGTGGGGCGCTTCGGCTGCCGGTGTTTCGGCGGGTTGGGCCGCTTCCGCAGTGGGCTGCAGTTCGGCCGAGGCCGCGGCCGCCGGCTCGGCCATTAGCGCCGGCGGCACCACGCGAAGCACGAATACCACACGGTACTGCTCCACCGGTCCGGCTTTCGCAACCGCGCCGGGCATTGCCTGTCCGTCGTCGGCGGCTTCCTGGTTGCGGTCGGCCAACTTGGCCGCCGGCTCGTCGAGCGGGGCGGCGAGCGGCGCCGGCAACCCACCTGACGCCGGTCCTCCCGGTGCCCTGCCGCCGCCATACCCTCCCCCACCGTTACGCATCGATTGCATCCGGCCGGTCTGACCGACCGGGTCGGCGGCTTCACCCGCCGCCTCTTGACGCGGCTGATCCGGCACCGGAGCCACGGCGGGCTCCTCGGGCATCTCCATCGCGTCTGTGTCAAGCTCGGCCTTCGGTTTGTCATCGGCGGGTGCGGCCGCAACGGAAGAAAGCCGTTGCTTCTCTTCCTGGAGACTCTGTGCCGCCCGCGCCGAGGCTGCGCGATTGAATCGTTTCAACTTCCGCTGGGAAGGCACGCCGGGCGCCGGCTGCACCGACATGGCGAGGAACTGATCGGGCAGCCGGGCAAGCTGGTCGAGCGTGTCGGCCACCTGCTCCGGCGTCGCTTCGACATACACCACATCGAACGCGCCGTCCGCGTCGTCGAGGGCCTTGGCCCCGTCCCGTTCGGCGTCTTCCTCGGTGGCCGGCTTTCGTGGATCGAGTTCGCGCGCCAAACCGCTGCTCCGCGCCGCCGGCTCGGTACGTCGGCCCTCCTGTCTTCCGTCTTGCACGGCGATTCGCTGATCTTTCAGTACCTGGTCCAGCACTCCTTGCCGGGCGGCTTCGGGCGTGATGTCGCAGTGCACCAACAGCACGGGCAACCCGGCCGCTCTTTCCTCGTCGGCCGATGCTTCTTCCCCTTCAGCCTCAAGCCTGTCGGCGGCCGCGGCCGAGTCCGGTCGGTCCTGCCCCCGCTCCCAGCCGGGGCCGGCAAGGTCCGCCGTCGCCTCGGACCCGCCCCGGGCTTCGATCGGCGTTGCGGGCGCAATGCGGGACGCTTCCGCTTCCGGCGCCGACGCGGCGGGAGCGGCCGGAGCCGCGGGTGGCTCGTCGGGCGCCATCGCGTCGTCGGCCGGGGCCGCCATGCCTTCTTCGGCTGGGGCCGACATGGCAGCGACCTCATCAAAACCTAGATCCTCTGGTTCCTCTTCCAGGCCCCGCATTCTTCGTGCGACATGCTCCTTTTCCTCAACCGCCGCATCCCGCCGGAACGCCTCGTCACGCTCGCCTCGGTCGGCGTCGGCCGCCCACAGCTCGGCATCGACCGGTTCTTTTCTCTCGTTGGAAAGTCCCGGCCGGTTCGACGGTGGCGCGGCTTCGTCCGTTGCAGCCTCCGGGGCGCGGGCGAGGTCGCCGCCGTGTTGCGGCTCCGGCGGGCTCGACAGCATAATGAGCAGGGCGATGGCCAGCGCGGCAGCCGACCAGGCCAAGCCGCGCGAGGCCGCCACGCGACGCAACATATTCCGCCAATGCGGTGTGCGCGGCTCCGAACTCCGTTCGGCCGGCAGACCTTCCGCCGCATCGGCCGATCCGGAAAGGATGGCCCGCTCGGCATCGCGCAGCACGCGGTCGGTCAGGTCCTCTCCCAGACGCAGTTCGGGCAAGTCCTGGACGGCCAGGCTCACGGAGCGCAGTTCGTCGAGCGTTCGCCGGGCGGCCGGATTGTCGGCCAGGAACTGCTCGACGCGGGCCTGCTCCGCAACGGTCAACTCGCCGTCGAGATAGGCACTTAGCAGTTCTTGTTCCGGCAGCTCTTTCATGGCTCAAACGCGGGTTATCGTCGCCGCGGGGAAAAACGGGACAGGTCCAATTTGCCGGAACGGTCCTCCGGGTGCTGCGCACAAATTGGACCTGTCCCGTTTTCCCTCGTTTCTTCCCTTGCGAACAATCTTGTTGTGGATCAACGGCCTGGGGTCTTCTCAGCCGCCAAGGTATCCTTCAATTCCTCCGCCAGTTGCAGCCGCCCGCGATACAAGCGGCTGCGCACCGTCCCGATGGGCAAATCGAGGAT
This sequence comes from uncultured Planctomycetaceae bacterium, assembly GCA_964414315.1. Lineage (GTDB taxonomy): Bacteria > Planctomycetota > Planctomycetia > Pirellulales > Thermoguttaceae > PWXP01. The sequence goes on from CAYPWB010000217.1 coordinate 5,511, forward strand.
TTCGGCAATCGTTTCGTAGCAACACCCGTCGATTTCCCGAAGCACAAGGACGGCCCGGTACTCTTCCTTAATTCGGGCGATTGCACGGCGAACTTGCTGGCAACGCTCCTTTCGCAGTAGCGTCGTTTCGGCGCCGTCGCCCGGGTCGACCGGTTCGGCGCCGATTTGGTCGCGTGCCTGTTCGATGGAAACGTGGGCACGGCGGCTTCGCCGATGGCTGATTGCCACATTGAAGGCAATACGGTACAGCCACGTGTAAAACGCCGCGCGCTGCTGGAACGACTCCAATTTGAGGAACGCCTGCACAAAGGCGTCCTGGACGATGTCCCGGGCGTCTTCGGCATTGCCGGCCACGTGCACGACCGTATTGAAGAGCCGGTCCTGATATTTGCAGACCAGTTCTCCAAAGGCCGCGGAACGGCCGGCCAGCGTTTGCTCGATCAATTGGGTGTCGTCGCTCACCGCAGGCACAGAAAATGGACGCGCCGAGGCGTCAAATAGTTCCCGCCGGGGTTCCGGGCCCCGCGGAAATACCGCCTAAGCGTTGGCGCAAAAAGGGTTTAGGAAATTTCGGACCCCACCGAGGAGGTCCGGCCGGTGACCTGAATCGCCCAGCGGAGGAGACGCCGCTTCGGGCGGAATACCCCCCTGCCGGGCAGCGCAGGGCGCAGCCGCATGCACGGCTATCTTCATGATCCTCCTTCCGCGGCCGACTGTCAAACCCCGGCAACTGCGGCTGTTACAGTTTCGTTACCAACTGCCCGATTATTCCGAGGCGAGAACGGGTCCGTGGTTCATGCCGCTTCGCGGCAACCGGGATGATGAAAACTGGGCCTCAGGAATCACCAAGAACACCTTCGGCATTTTGAGGAGCGGCGCGGCTCGGGGAAAACAGGAGAGAACAGAGGCAACGGAGCGGGAGAACTCCGTTGCCTCCGTCTCCTCTGCGGCCTCAGCCTGACTTGCCCCAGGAAAGGGTGCGCTTCGACACGCCTTCCGCCGGCCCCAAGCCCTGGAAATGGATGGTTCATCCCAGCGATATGTCGCGCGCAGTTTCACGCAGCTGAGAAGTCGTATTTTGCGACCAGGGCATGCGGCATTCATCCTCCCCAAACAGAGGGGGCAGAGCCGGCAGAGAGATCGTCTCTGTTATCTCAGTTGACTCCTGTTCATCCTCGATTCTGACGGAAGACTATTCCGAATAGGCAAAGTTTGCGGCTCGATCGGCCGATAGAGGAACACAGCGCGAAGAAAGTTCCCCTATGCCGGCGTTATCTCCCAGTATCTCCGAAGCGGTTGTCGCCGCGTGCACCGCGGGCGCCCAAGAGGCGGCTGAAGCGCTCGGCCGCGCGCTCGACGCGCCGATGACCCTCCAGGTCGAGGCGTCCGACCGTATCGCGCCCGACCGGCTGCCGAAGGAACTCCACGGCCCCGGGCTCGTCGTCCTGCTGTACGTTGAGCACCAGGCGGCGCTGGTGCTGCTGCCGGAAAGCAGTAAGTTGGTGCCCCCGTGGTACGCGTCGCCCGACGCCACCGGCCAGAGCAAGCTCAGCACGCTGGCTCAGGAACTGGGTATGCTCCTGCTGCCCGACGATTGCGCAGCCGATCGGTTCGAGTGGGTTCGCTCGGGCGATTTATCCGGCGTGGTTCGGGCAGCCGGTTTGGCCGAAGGCGCCGCCATGGTGCCCATGCCCGTCACTTCGCCCGACGGCCGGCGCGGCGTGCTGCGGCTCATCTGGCCGGCAACCCAACCCGAGCAGGCGCTCCAGGCGGCCGCCGAGGCGACGCCGCCCGGAAAACCGGAGGCCAAGGCAGACACGAAGGCGGCAACCGGCGGCAAGCCGGCGGCGGCCGCACCCCGTTCCCGACCTATCAGCCTGCGCGACCTGCCCATCTACTCGCGCAGCCTGCTGCGGGTGAAGGTACCCCTGGTGGTCACGCTCGCCCAGAAGCGGCAGCCGATCAGCCGGATCGTCGAGTTGGGCCCCGGCTCGATCATCCAGTTCGACAAGTCGTGCGAGGAGATGCTCGACCTGTGCCTGGGCGGCCGCAAGATTGCCAACGGCGAGGCGGTCAAGGTGGGCGACAAGTTCGGCTTGCGCATCACGAACGTTGTCCTGCCCGACGAACGCTTCCACCCGATCAAGAAACCGGGGTAGAATGGACGTGTAGCCGCGCGGGGCAACCGTTTTCCCGGCGGCGCGGGCTGTTTCGCTTGGTGGGTGCGAAGGGGACAGTCCCATTTTCGCGGCCTCAACAGCAGAACGATTGGGCGAATCGCCCTCGTGCCGCGAAAATCGGGACAGTCCCCCGTGTAACCGTTTCCCCGTGTGCAGGATCGGGCCGATGAGAATTGCCAGCCTTCGGATCGCAGGCGGCCGGTTGCCGGCCGTGTTATGCCTTGTCCTTCTGCCGGCGGCAATGGCCGGCGGCGCGGCCCCCGCGACCGACGCCCCGCCACTCGCCCGGCTGGCGGCGGGCGGCAAGGCACTGCTGCCTGTGGTGGTTGGGCCGGAGGCGGGGCCGCGCGTGCGGGCGGCGGCCGAGAATCTGGCCGAATACCTCGGCCGGATCGGCGGGGCAACCTTCCGCGTCCAGGAAGGCGACGGCGCGGCGGGAATCGTCGTCGGCGTGCCCGCCGATTTCCAGCGCCTGCCCGCGAAGCCCGACTTCCCCGGCGGCCGGTTCGGCCGGGAAGACTACCTCATACGCTCGGCCCGCGACGGTGTGTGGCTGCTCGGCGCCACGGAACTGGCCGTCGAGCACGCCGTGTGGGACCTGCTGTACCGGCTGGGCCACCGCCAGTTTTTTCCGGGCGATACTTGGGAGATCGTGCCGAAGCTGGCTCGCATTGAACTCGCCCTCGACGTGCGCGAGAGCCCCGACTTCTACGCCCGCCGCATCTGGTACAACTGGGGCATGGGTTGGGGATACAACCGGGAGCCGTACGCCCGGTGGTGCGCCCGAAATCGCCATGCCCGCGGCTTCATGCTCAACAGCGGCCACGCCTACGGCGCCGTCCTGGCGGCGAACCGGGCCGCCTTCGACGCCAATCCGGGCTACTACGCACTGGTCGACGGCCGGCGGGAGCACCGCGGCGGCGATACGAAGTTTTGCATCGCCAACCCCGGCCTGCGCAAACTCGTGGTCGAGCATGCCGTCCGACAGGTCCGGGCGAGGCCGGAACTCGACTCGATTTCCATGGACCCCAGCGACGGGAACCTCTGGTGCGAGTGCGACGCCTGCGCCCGGATGGGCAGTGTGAGCGACCGCGTCGTTACGCTGGCGAACGAAGTGGCGGCGGCCGTCAACGACCTGGGGCTGGGGGAGAAGTACGTGGGCATGTACGCCTACAACCGGCACTCGCCGCCGCCGGCCGTCGACGTGCATCCGAAGGTGATCGTCAGTTCGACCACGGCGTTCCTGCGCGGCGGGCTGACCCAGGAGCAGATCATCGACGGCTGGCAGGCGCGGGGCGCTACGATGGGCATTTACGACTACTTCAGCGTGATCGCCTGGGACTGGAACCTGCCCGGCCGCGCCCGTGCCGCGCGCCCCGCCACGCTGGCCGAGTCGATCCGCGCCTTCCACCGCAAGGGGGCTCGGTTCTACGACGCCGAGTCGGGCGATGCGTGGGGCCCGTACGGGCTGGGCTTCTACATCGCCGCGCGCACCATGTGGGACACCGACGAGGCCGACCGCGTCGAAGCCCTGCTCGACGACTTCCTCGCCAAGGCGTTCGGCCCGGCCGAGGCGCCGATGCGAGAGTTCTACCGGCTCCTGCACTTCGACCCCGCGCGCCGTTCGGCGGCCGACCTGACCGGCCGGATGTACCGCGCCCTGGCCGACGCCCGCAAGCTGGCCGCCGGCCGCCCCGAGGTACTCGCCCGCATCGATCAACTCATCCTCTACACCCGCTACGTCGAGCTATACAACGCGCTGGCCCATGCGACGGGCGACGCCAAGGCCGCCGCGCGCGATCGCGTCGTGGCCTACGCCTATCGCATCCGCGAGACGATGATGGTGCACGCCTACGGCTTCTGGGCGCGGACGGTGGGCCAGAAGGCCGCGCACGAGGCCGAACATCCGCTCCAAGACGACCGGCCCTTCACCGAGGCGGAAATCCTCGCGATCCTGCGCGACGGCATCGCGGCCAACGAGCCGGTCGAACTGGCGTTCGAGCCGGTCGAGTTCAGCGAGGACCTGGTGCCGGCCGATCCGCTGAAGCTGCCCGAGGTGGCCCACGGCAGCTTTCCCACCGTGCCCCAGGACCGGCAGACCTACTGGATTTGGGTCGAGCAGGCGCCTGCTGAAGTTGCGCTGGAGGTGACCGTTGAGAAGGTGTGGGCGCTGCGGCCGCACCGAATCGCGCTCTTTTCGCCGAAGGACGTAGCCATCGGCACCGTGGCCGAGAGCGACGTGGTGCGGCCCGACGGGCGAACTTACGGAGTTGCGCTGCCCACGCCGTACGACGGGCTGCACCGCCTCGACGTGTTCGACGGCGGCGACCACACACGTATCGCCTGGCCCGAGGGGATGCGCGTGACCTTGCCGAGCGGGCTCGACGCGCCGGGTGCGGGCAGCCACTTCCGCGGCCCGTGGACGCTCTACTTCTACGTGCCAAAGGGAACGAAAGTCGTCGGTGGGTGGGCCGCGCGCATCGCCCAATGGGCGCCGCGCATCTCCGGCGTACTGCGCGACGGCGACGGCCGGGTGCGGCTCGACTTCGCCTCGCTCGAGGACGGCTGGTTCACCGCCCCCGTGCCCGACGGCCAGGACGGCCGCCTCTGGCGATTTGAGAAGACCCAGGGGCTCCGGCAACTGGCAACCGTACCGCCGTATCTGGCCCGCAGTGAAAAGGAACTGCTGCTGCCGCGCGAGGTGGTCGAGCGGGACGCCCCGCATTGAACGCGGCCCAAAGTAGCCCGACTCTCCGAGTCGGCACGGGACGGTAGCCCTGGAGTGGTGAAAACTCGCCAGCGGAGAGGTTGCCGTTTCTGTTCCTCTGCTG
>CAYPWB010000218.1:0-6217 GCA_964414315.1 uncultured Planctomycetaceae bacterium
CAGCAGAGGAACAGAAACGGCAACCTCTCCGCTGGCGAGTTTTCACCACCCCAGGGGCTGGGGGTGAGGGCTTGTGGGATTTGAGTAAGACAACCGCGAAGTGTCGCGGCAGATGGATTGCCCTCGCCCTAACCTGCTCCCAGAAGGAGAGGAAACCTGGAACCGAGCCTTTCCGGATAGCCCGTTCAATGCTCGTCGACGCCGGTAAGCTGCTGCTCGACGCGGTCGGCCTGCCAGACCTACGTGCTTATTTTCGCATGCCGCTTGTTCCGCCGCCCGCAAAGGGGTAAAACAGGGTAGTCAAGACCACTCCGCCCGGACTGCGGCCATGACCACCGCCATCCAACAGCGCCCGTCGCCTTTGGGATTGCTTCCCGACAAGCCCGAGCCACGGTGGTACGACCGCATCGTGGAGGTTCTGCGCGTGCGGCATTACAGCCGGCCACCTGCCGGCCGACGGGTACGATATTCGTACCGTGCAGGAACTCCTTGGACACAAAGACGTTAGGACGACAATGATCTACACGCACGTCTTGAATCGAGGCGGCCGCGGCGTGCGCAGCCCGGCGGACAGACTGACTCGCCGGTCCGATGAGCGCTAGGCGGAAACAGCCTATCACGCCGTGACAAGCGTGACAACGAAACAACCAAAGACTATACTGTGACTTACGACGATCGGCGTCCCGCGCGTTAGGCTGACAACCTTGCAGCCTACAGCGTGATACGTTGACCATTCTAAAACCAAGTTTATGGGACTTAGGCAGACGGCGAGAGGCAGGTGCGCGTGATTGACAGTCGGGTTGGAGCATTGACAATAGCGTTACGCTCAACGTCCGCGGCGTAACCCGGCGGGTTGACGCAGACGGCCAAGAGCGTAACGCACGCCGGGTCACCCCGACGAGGCTTCAGTTCGGTTCTGACAAAACGGTCGCGCCGATAGACCTGTCGCCGCAGCGGCCATGGCCTCCAGCCATGCCGCTGACCTCCAAGAACGTTATGCGTCAAAGGCAGCTACCACATGCTCGAAGGCACTCTTGCCGACTTCAAGATTCTCGCTGATGCTGCTCGCGAAGACCACGAGCAACAACGGTTCGACTCGTACGAGAATTACATTGCTGAGTTCAATCGCCTGTTGCCGGAAATCGAAACAGAACTTGGTGACACGGGCATTGGCATGATCGAATCCTTAGAAGACAGCGAGCTGTCAATGATGGGTGCCGGTTTCGGTACGATGCCGGAAAAGGCCAAGCTCCGTGAGATTGTTAACAAATGCGACCGCGTAATTGCTCGCCTTTCATCTGCCCCAGAAGCTGCCGCGCCCGTGGATACAATCGAGCACGTAAAACAAATCTGCAATCGCTTCCACACAGTGGCTCGTCAACTGCAAAGCCGCCATGCCGATCGAGGAACGATCGAGATAAATGACGAATACGACGTTCAAGATCTGTTTCACGGTTTGCTGAAGATATTCTTCGACGATGTCCGTGCAGAAGAATGGACCCCTTCGTACGCTGGGGGCGCGTCCCGCGTAGACTTTCTGCTGAAGAATGAACAAATTGTCGTCGAGATCAAGAAGACCCGTTCCGGGCTGGCCGATAGGCAGGTCGGCGAACAGCTTATCGTTGATATTGAGCGTTATACATCACATCCCGACTGCAAAACCTTGATCTGTTTCGTTTACGATCCCGAAGGTCGCATCGGCAATCCGCGTGGCGTCGAAAATGATCTCATGGCACCAAAACGTGATGGACTATCGGTGGCTGTTTATATTCGGCCGCAACACGAATAGGCAGAAAAGACGCATAACTTGGTCGTTAGGCAGCACGCGGGCATCGGGAGGCTTCGGGACATGGCGACATCTAAAAAGAGAAGATTGCGCCTTTCTCTAAAGCGCGACGAGGCGATTAAGGCGACACGTGTATCTATAGGAAAGGAAAAGCTAGTTTACCTTCTCGTCGCGGATAAGAAGCTCAAGTATTCGACGGGGAAATCCAGGATCGCGTACATCGGAACCACGAAGAAGGGTGTTTCCCGCATTGCGCAAAGTGTGGCCGCTAGGGCCGAAGATATTCTTTCTTTGCGGGGCGTCCGCGCCTTCCACGCGCGAGTCGTAACTTGCCCGCCCAGGCAAAAGGTTCGTACATGGCACAAGCTCGAACGGGCCTTGCTACTTGAGTTTAGGCGTGCGTACGGCGAAGTGCCCTTATGTAATTCCCATGGCAGCAAAATCAAGGAAACCGACGAGTTCACCTACTTTCGCAAGGCTGGTGTAGCAGCAATAATCGAAGAACTGTCGTGAAGAGAGCCACCTAATGTGGCGTTACCGCCCCACCACCTTCCCCCGCTCCCACGCGAACCCGACGCGTTCCACACGGCTACCGATCCTGTCCTTCAGGGGCGCACCGGTTCCGAAGTCAGCTCGCCGAGCCGCAGGCGGAGAGGACTCTTCCACCTTCCCAGGCCCGCTCAGAGGCTGTCCGGAAACTCCCCTCTCCCGGCGGGAGAGGGAACCTGGAACCGAGCCTTTCCGGATAGCCCGCTCAGTGCTCGTCGCCGCTGGTAAGCTTTTGCTCGACGCGGTCGGCCTGCCAGGCCAGGGCGGAGAGGGTGCGGCTCACTTCGAGCGGGTCGATCGTTTCGGCCAGGTGGTTCGTCTGGAGCACGACCATCTCGGTGCCCGCTACCTCGCGGAAGGCAAACGCCCCGTGCAGCAGTTTCGTGTTGTACCGGAGCAGGGCCGTGGCGTTGCGCGAATTGGCCGGGCCGCAAATCGACCAGTAGTGGACCATGGCGTTTCCCTTCGAGTCGTTGCGCTCGAAGTCGACGTACACCACCTGCTTGCGCAGCTCGCCCAGCGGGATGTTCAGCCGGAGCATGTTGTCCTGCTGCTCGACCGTGTAACCGGCCGATTCGGCCACGTTGCGTACCATGGCCTCGGGATCGAGCGTAACCGGCGCCAGGTCGGCAAAGCTCGGTCCGGCGGCGGCGCCGGCAGCGGCACCGGCGGCGGCCACGCCCGCGGGCGAGGTGCGCTGGGGCCCGGCGGCCGGGGCGGGTTGGGGAGCGGCCGGGGGCGCCGGCCCATGCATGGCCTGCTGGATCATGCCGGGCATCATCATGCCGAAGCCGGCGCCCAGGCCCATGCCCATCGCCCCGCCCGTCTCGCCGCCGCCGCCGCGTTCGGCCATTCGGGCCATGCTGTTGGCCGCCTGGAACTTCATGAAGGCGTTCAGGTCGCCCACCGCCCCCATGGCGCTGCGGGCGTCGATCGCCTTTTGCACCTCCTCCGGCGGCGTGATGGCGTTGATGAAGAAGTCGACCAGTTCCAGCCCGTACTTGGCGAACTCCTCGGCCACCTTCGCCCGGGTGCCGGCGGCAATCGCATCGTATCGGGCCGGCAGGTCGAGCAGGCTGATGTTGAGCGTCCCCATCAGGTCGGCCAGGCGGGCCACGACCAGGTCGCGCAGGTACGACGACACCTCATCGGTGGTGTACTTGCCCTGCGTGCCCACCAGCGTGTTGATCAGCAGCGGCGAGTCGACCACGCGGAAGGAATACTTGCCGAAGCTTCGCAAGCGGACCATGCCGAAATCGGCGTCGCGGTAGGCGATGGGCTGCCGCGTGCCCCACTTCTGATCGAGGAACGTCTGCCTGCCGATGAAATAGACCTGCGCCTGGAACGGCGACTGCTCCCACGGGATCGTTAGGAGGCGGGTAAGGATGGGCACGTTGGCCGTGGTGAGCGTGTAACGGCCCGGGCTGAACGTGTCCATCGCCTTGCCGTCGCGGAAGAAGACCGCCTCCTGGTTCTCCTGCACGATGAGCTGGGCGCCGTACTTGATGTCGGTCGAGCCCTGTGGCGGAATGCGGTGGACGAGCGACCGGTTCGTCTCGTCGAAGTACTGGATCACTTCCAATCGAACAGCCATGGCGTTTGGTTCCGGTTTGTGGAAAGGTAGTGGGTTGGCGAATCGCTTTCGTGGGTGCGAACTAATGTGGCGCTGCTGTTTCCAGGTCCAGAACCATCCGGCGCGTGGGTGAACCCGACTGCTGAGACAGCCGGAACCACCCGCCCTACGCCTTCAAGTCGGCGGAAAGAACAGGCTGGAAGCCTATCCCACGCGTCTCGTCTAATGTCCTCGCAGCATATCCTCCCGGGCGTCCCAGCGGCGTTCGACGTCGTCGAGCAGCGCGAAAATGTCAGGCAGGCGTTCGGCAATTTGCGGGCCGTCGGGCGGCAACTGTTCGACCGCCCCGGCCAGCGCTTCGACCTGCTCCATCAGGGCCAGGTCGTGCTCGTACACACGTTCGAGCAGGGCCTCGTCGACCCGCACGAGGTCGAAGAACCCGCTGTAACCTTGCACGGCCCCGCGGATGCGTCCGATGAGCTTGTCGAGCCGTCCCCGCAAGCGGTCGACCTGGGGCAGGACGTCGATTTGCCCGGCGTCGGCCAGCGGGCGCGAGGCGTCGTCGATCGCCCGCTTCGCACGCTGGAGGCGGTCGGCCAGCCAGTCGCGCTGCAAATCGTCGCTGGCCCGTCGGTATTCCTTCTCCAAATATCCCCGAAAGCCGGGCACCCGACGGAGGATACTCTCCACGAAGTTCCTGTCGCTCGTATGGTCTTTCGGCTCCGGCATCGGCATCTCCCATTTGGGGGGCTGGAAAACGAAACGTATCTTACCCGGTGGTATTCGCTCTGGGAAGGGGATTCTTGGAGGGACGCACGACGTACCTTGCGCTCGTGCCAGGTGGGGTGGAGTGCCAACGGGTAGTGGCCGTTCTGAGTGTGCCACTGGCTCGGCCAGTGCCAACGGGGGAGTGGACATCGGCCTGTCAAGAAACCGACCGTCCGAGCCTTTCGGGCCGTCCAAGACAAAGAGGCTCAACGTGCCTCAGGCACTGGCAGAGCCAGTGGCACACACTTCCTGGCCCCGTCAGGCGCAAGGGCGCACGAAAGCGGCGATAAATCGCCGCACTCCAAGGGGTTACTCCGTCAGCCACGTGTTGCGGTGGGCGGCGACGAACTCGTCGTCGACCAGGTGGGGGTACATGCGGTAGATACGGTCGATCTCCTCGCTCTGGTTCGGGCTGAGGGTTTCGTTCGGGTCGAGGCACCAGGTGCCGTCCAGGAGGCTCTGGCGGCGCAGCACCTCGTGGATGCCTGCAATGCAGCCGGCGAACCCGTTCGCCGCGTCGAACACGGCGGCATTCGCGTCGGTCACTTCGATGTTCAGCGTCATCATATCGCGCGGCACCGGTCCGCCGGCGGCGACAATCAGTTGGCATCGGTCGAGCAGTTCGACGGCCCGGCGGGTCCACACGGCCCAGTGGCCCAGCAGGCCGCCCACGAAATGCCGCTCGACCACCTTCTTGCCGATGGTGATGCGGTAGGGCGAGAGAAGGTCGGCGACGATGTTGTCGTCGTTGCCGGTGTACATGGCCACGTCGTCGCGGCCGGCGGTGGCGATGGCTCGCATGACGTCGAACGTGTGGTAGCGGTTGAACGGGGCTACCTTGATCGCGACGAGCGATTCGAGTTCGGCCAGCCGCCGCCAGAAGCGGTAGCCGAGCACGCGGCCGCCCACGGCCGCTTGCAGGTAGAAGCCCACGAGCGGAATGACCTCGCCGACGGCCCGGCAATGTTCCAGCAGCGCGTCGTCGTCGGCGTCGGCCAGCGCGCTGAGGCTCAGCAGTCCGGCGTGGAACCCGCGCTCGCGTGCCAGTTCGGCCTCGGCGACGGCTTGCGGGGTGCGGCCGCACACGCCGGCGATGCGCACCAGCGGCTCCTGCCGGTCGGCGTCGAGGCGGTCGAACTCGTCCCGGGCGAGCGCCAGAATGGGCTCGAACAGGCCGACTTCGGGATCGCGGATGGCGAATTGCGTGGTATGCACGCCGACGGCCACGCCCCCGACCCCGGCCGCCGAGTAGTATCGCCACAGGGCGCGCTGCCGACGCTCGTCGAGCTTGCGACTGGCATGGAGCGCCAGCGGCGACGCCGGAATGACCAGCCCTCGCTGAAGAAGCTTCCGGATTGTGGGTTCCATGTCCGACGACCTCCTTGACCACGTGGGCGAGTGCCTGGGACCGGGACCGTCCCCAGTTGTCGCACGATTCTATCACGCCGCCGGCCGGATTGTACAGAGACGGGCCGCAGGCGGTAACCGTTCACGGGCCGGGAGGGAGGAGCACCGTGTGCCACTGGCTGTGCCAGTGCCTG
>CAYPWB010000218.1:6317-7582 GCA_964414315.1 uncultured Planctomycetaceae bacterium
TGGCACTGGCCGAGCCAGTGGCACACTCGGGACAGCCACTCCCCGTGACCACTTCACCGCACTTGGCACGAACGCAAGGTGCTTCGTGCGCCTCGGCTCGCCGGACCTTCGGGCGCCGGGTTGCACAGGCAAGTCGGGGTCCGCTAGAATGGGGGTGGTTTTCGCGTCTTCGCATGTGTGCCGAAGATGTAAGACGTCCGGCATGCTGAAGCATGAACTCCAACTGGAATGCAAACCGCTGCTGACGAAAGGACGGTGTGTGATGTTCGACCCATCCCCCCCAGCGCAACCCAACGACGTTTCCGTCGCCGGGCGTCGGCGGTTCTTGGCCGGAATTTCCTCGGCGGCGGCCGCGGCGTGGATCGGCCTGACGGGAGAAAGCTTCGGCGAGCCGCCCGCCGGCGACCCGGCAAGCCTGCCGAGCATCGCGCTGGGCCGGCACCGCGTGAGCCGGCTGGTGGTGGGCTCCAACCCGATCCTCGGCTATTCGTACCTCGGCGCGCACACCAACCAGCAGATGAAAAACTACTTCACGCCGGAACGCACGGTGGGGTTCCTGCGGCAGTGCGAGCAGGCGGGCATCGACACGCACCAGTTCTCCACGCCGCACCTGACCGCGCCGTACCTCCGCCCGTACCGCGAGCAGGGCGGCCGAATGAAGTTCCTCTGTCTCCATTCGCAACGCGACAAGATCGACGAGGCGGTCGACGTGGCCGCGCCCATCGCCATGGTGCACCACGGGGGCGCCACCGACCGGCTGTTCGCCGAAGGGCAGGCCCAGCGCGTGCACGACTACTGCAAGGCGGTGCACGACCACGGCATGCTGGCCGGCGTGTCGGCCCACAATCCCGACTGCATCAAGCGCGTGGCCGACGAGGATTGGGAAGTCGACCTGTTCATGTGCTGCTTCTACTTCATTACCCGAAAGACCGTCCACCCCGACTTCGAGCCGGAAACGCTCGACGTCGGCTATCCGTTCTTCAAGGACGATCCCGACACGATGACCGCCGTCATGCGGCAGGTGAAGCAGCCTTGCCTGGGGTTCAAGATTCTGGCCGCCGGCCGGCGGTGCGCCAACCAGGCGTCCGTCCGCCGCGCGTTCCAATACGCGTTCGAAAACATCAAGCCGACCGACGGGGTGATCGTGGGCATGTTCCCCTGGCACTTCGACGAAGTGGGGGCCAACAGCCGGTACACTCGCGAGTTGGGAGAAGAAGCGTAGCCCGGCGTTCCAGGCTATAATGGAACGATTCGGAGAATCGCCC
>CAYPWB010000218.1:7682-10520 GCA_964414315.1 uncultured Planctomycetaceae bacterium
GAAGAAGCGTAGCCCGGCGTTCCAGGCTATAATGGAACGATTCGGAGAATCGCCCTACTGTAGCACGACTCTCCGAGTCGTGAACTGCAAGACGATTCTCCGAATCGTCCAACCAACGACTCGGAGAGTCGTGCAACCGTGCAGTCGTGCAACCCGAGGAGTAATCGCCATGAACGACAATCCCTCCCGAAGCAGGTGGTGGAAGAATCGCCGCACCGTCTCGGCCGGCGCCGTGGCCGCGGGCTTGAGCATCGCCCGGGGTGCGCACGCAGCGGGCAGCGACGTGATTCGCCTGGGGTTCGTCGGCTGTGGCAACCGGGGCACCGGTGCCTGCAAGGAGGCGCTGAGCACTCCGGCCCCGACGAAGTTGGTGGCCGTGGGCGACCTGTTCCCCGATCGGATTGAGCGCAGCCTGGGCAACCTGGCCAAGTACCCCGAGGTGGCCGCGCGCATGGACGTGCCCGAGGAGCGGCAGTTCACCGGTTTCGACGCGTATCGGAAAGTGCTCGACGCGGGCGTCGACCTGGTGCTGCTGACCACGCCGCCCCACTTCCGCCCGATGCACTACGCGGCGGCCGTCGCCGCGCGCTGCCACGTATTCATGGAGAAACCGCTGTGCGTCGACGCGCCCGGCTACCGCACGCTCGTGGCCGCCAACCGGCAGGCGATCGTCGACCGGCTGTCGGTCGTGGTGGGCATGCAGCGGCGGCATCAGCCGAACTACATCGAGGGAATTGCGAAGATCCACGAGGGCCTGTTGGGCAAGATAGGGCTCATCCGCACCTACTTCAACATGCACGGCGGCGGCCGGAGCGGCTGGCTGAAGCCCAAAGGCATGGGCGAAATGGAATACCAGATTCGCCACTGGGCCGTCTTCTGCTGGCTGTGCGGCGACCATCTGGTGGAACAGGCAACCCACGAAATCGACGTGGCCAACTGGGTCATGCAGGGCCATCCGGTGCGGGCGAACGGCATGGGGAGCCGGCAGGTGCGTTTCGGGCCGGGCAACGGCGACATTTGGGACCACCACTTCATTGAATACGAGTACGAGGACGGCACCCGCTTCTACTGCCAGGCCCGGCAACAGCCCGGCACCTGGAGCCACGTGTCCGACACGTTCCACGGCACCGAGGGCGTGGCCACGCTGGGCACCGGCGCGTGGGGGCTGGGCGACCTGAACCCGCGCGACCTCCGCTCCCGCGCCTATCGCGGCGTGAACCCCTACCAGCAAGAACACAACGACCTGGTGGCCAGCATCACCGGCAAAGGCCCGTACCGCATGGAGGGCGACTACGGCGCTCAGAGCAGCATGACCGCCGTCCTGGGGCGCATGGCCACGTATTCCGGTCAGGTGGTCACCTGGGAGCGGGCCGTCGCCTCCGACGTGCGCCTTGGGCCCGAACGCTACGCCTTCGACGCCGATCCCCCCACCCTCCCCGACGCCGACGGCGCGTACCGTGCCGCCATCCCGGGCTTGCCGGGAGCGTTTTGAGGCGGGCGGGAAACTGTTTGTCGACATCCGGGTCGCCGGAATTGACTAGCCACGTTCCAGCAGGTGTTCGTATTCGGCGTGGGTTCCGATCCAGAACCAGTAGAACGTGCCTTCTTCCAGAACGGCAAGAGACCGATAGCCTCCACCGATACGGACGGACCAGAGGTTCCCGACCTTCTTGAATTGCAGAGAAGGATGCCGCGGATTGAGTTCCCACAAGCGGTAAGCCACCTTCGCCCTGGCCTGAGTTTCGGCGGGCAGCGCCCGAAAGGTCCTCCAGAAGTCAGGAGTCGTTGACGACGTCATCGAGGGGCCTGGTCCTTCCGGCTGCGATGTCGTCCCGAACCCGCTTCAGGACCGTATCAAGCCTGCCGCCGGGTTGTGAATCGCGTGCGACCTGCTGGTCCCACTTATCGCGTTGCGCAAGTTCATATTCGGCAAGCCAGGACAGGAATTCGTCAAGTTCCTTCTCGGGAAGGGACCTGACCTCATCCGCAATCTTCTGCACGGTGGCGTTCATCATACCTGCATGATCGCACAATTTGCCGTCGAAATCCAGCGCAAATCATTAGCCCCGCGGGCCCGTACCGCATAGTCGGGCCTCGCCTCCGGCCCGCTGAGCCGTTTCGCGCATTGTTCCACTGTATTCGACACTGCCCCTCCCGTCAAGTGCGACTTGCGTTTCCGCCCTTCGGAAGCGTTGTCTCCCCGGGCGTGGCGAGATACGATTTAGGCGTACGAGAACCAAGCATCTCCCAACAGGAACCCGACGATGAACCTCACCCGCACCCTTTCCCTGGCCGTTGCGTTCTGCGCCGTCGCAACCGGCCCTTTGCTCCGCGCCCAGTCCTCGGAGAAGATTCGCGTGATCCTCGACACCGACGCGAACAACGAGCTGGACGACCAGCACGCCATCGCGTACCTGCTGTTCAGCGGCGATGTGTTCGACGTCGAGGGCATCACGGTCAACCGGACGCGGGCGGGCGGCGGCATCGACCGGCACGTGGAGGAGGCCCAGCGCGTGGTTCGCCTGTGCGGGCTGGATGAAAAGATCGACGTGCTGCGCGGGGCCGACGGATCGTTCGAGCAAATCCGGCCCAAGCTGAACGAGCCCGACTTCGACGGCGCCGAGGCCGTCGACTTCATCATCGGCCGGGCGAAGGCGGCCGAGCGGCGCAAGCTCGTCCTGCTGCCGGTTGGCAAGCTGACCAACATCGCGCTGGCGCTGGCCAAGGAGCCGGCCATTGCGCGGCGGGTGCGCATCGTGTGGTTGGGGTCGAACTATCCCGAGCCGGGCGAGTACAACCAGGTGAACGACGAGCCGGCGCTGCAGTACCTGCTGGAGA
>CAYPWB010000219.1:0-10375 GCA_964414315.1 uncultured Planctomycetaceae bacterium
CACAACCAGGCCGTCCAAGCCGCCGTGGAGCGGTTGCTTGGGGAGCAGGCTGGCACGGGGCGATAACCTCTTTCGGCTCGCGCGGATTTTCCGGCTTTCCCCCTTGCCTTTTTCCGCCGATGTGCGAAAATAGGAGCAAATGAGGGAAGTCGGTCTCCGCGGGCTGACGAAAACGAAAGTATGAGCATGGCACAGGCCGCCTATTATTTCGAGTTTTTCTTTAGCCCCCGGGGTCGCGGGGCCGGAGGAGGTCTGTAGCAGCTAGCTCACCACGGAAAAGACCCCTAAGCCCCGAGGCCTCGAAGCCTCGGGGCTTTTTTTGTTGGATTTGCCAAGAGCGTTCGGAAACAGATTACCCCCCAAAGGAGTACTAAGCCATGATTGTCGTGATGAAACGCGGGGCCTCGCCGGAGCAGATTGACCACATGATCGAGCGCGTCGAAGCACTCGGGCTGAAGCCGCACCCGATCTATGGCACGGAACGGACGGTCATCGCCGCCATCGGCGAGAAGCGCGACGAGCACCGACAATCGCTCGAAAGCGGGCCGGGTGTCGCGGAGGTCGTGCCGATTCTGGCCCCCTACAAGGTCGCCAGTTTGGAGGTGAAGCCCGAGCCCACTGTCATCCGAGCGGGAAGCCTGGCGGTAGGCAACAGCCATATCGGAATGATTGCCGGGCCCTGCTCGGTGGAAAGCGAAGAGCAAACCGTCGCCACGGCCAGGGCGGTGAAGGCCGCCGGGGCGACCGCCCTGCGCGGCGGGGCGTTCAAGCCGCGCACCAGCCCATACAGCTTCCAGGGCCTCAAGGAGGAAGGGCTCAAAATCCTCGCTGCTGCCCGGGCGGAAACCGGCCTGGCCGTGGTCACCGAAGTCATCTCGGAAAACGACGTCGATCTGGTCGCCCGCTACGCCGACGTGCTCCAAATCGGCGCCCGCAACATGCAAAACTACCGGCTGTTGGAAGCGGTAGGCGAGTCGTGCAAGCCGGTGCTGTTGAAACGCGGGCCCGCGGCCACGCTCGACGAGTTGCTGCTGGCCGCCGAGTACATCCTCAACATGAAGAACCCGAACGTCATGCTGTGCGAACGCGGCATTCGCACGTTCGAGGCGCACACCCGGTTCACCCTGCCCTTGGCGTCGGTGCCCTGGCTGCACCATCGCACGCATCTGCCGATAATCGTCGACCCGAGCCACGGCACGGGCCATACGAACCTGGTAACGCCCATGGCGATGGCGGCGATTGCCGCCGGGGCCGACGGGCTGGTCGTTGAAGTGCATCCCGAGCCGGAAGCGGCCCTGAGCGACGGCTACCAGTCGCTTACCTTCGAACAGTTCGAAACGCTCATGGAGCAGTGTCGGGCCATCGCCGAGGCCGTGGGCCGCCGCATCGTACCGAACGAACAGGCGGCGAAAGCGGTCGCCACGGGGTAGCTCGCTATGCCCCCTACTGCGGTATCGTACGCGCCAGCCTCGCCTAACGGCGTGGACTTACCGCACGGACCGAAAGCCCCATGATAACGGTCTAAGGCACTTGTTCTCGGAATCGACGCATGCTAAAATGACATGTTCGGGGTGAGCATTGGTTCGGTAACACGTGCCGGCCAACGGCGCAGAGGTACCAGCACATGAGATCGCAACTATTCACAACGGTTTTTGACGATCCAAACGCAGATAACACAAACAGGTTCGCAACACACCTCCGCGATGTGCTGCAACTGCCGCGAGAAGGGCAACACGCATGCATGGATGCGCTGCCAACGTTGCAACTCGCACGCACACCAGCCGAGAGGCATCGGTTAGTTGAGAGCATAGCGAGTTCACAGGGGTACGATCGAGACCAAACACTCCACGTCCTCAATGTAGCGAACTTCTTTGCCGATGCCCTTCTGAACGACGCGCTACCCCCGAACGACCCTCAGTTCTGGGCAGACGATGCACAAGAACTCGCATCGCTCGATAATCAGGATCGAGCAGCCTTCGAAGCATTCCTGAATCGCTTGACCTCAATGCGAGAGAACCTGAAGGGATTGCGGCAGCAGCAAGTGGCTCGGGGAGGCGTGCTGCCCGTATTTCAGTCCATGGGATGCACCGTGGAGGTTCGCCCTGTCAACGCGGCGCCCTTTCGGTGGGACCAGCAGGTCGAAGAGTACGAGCCAAAGATCGTCGGCACAGTCGCCGTCGCGTCGGTGTACATTGGGGTGGACCAGGGGCCTACAAAGGATTTCCATTTCCAGGCGGACGTAACGGATATCGACAACATTATCGCCAGTCTGACCGCAGCGAAGAAGGATATGGTTGCCTTCGGTGACTTCTTGCGACTCGATGAGTCCGGGAGTGTGAAGAACGATGAGTGAGTCTGCTATGAACATAAAGCCGATCGCGCCCCGCAAGGCCATTCTTGCCAAAGAACGAGTACGGCTTTTCGATCCCGATATTCCCTCGGACACCATCGCCCACCTCAACTACACCCTTGAGGTCGATGTTAACGATTTGGGCGGTAGCGAGAGTGCCACATCTCGAGATTGGTTCGATTGTTATCGAGAGAAGGACACGACACGGAGGAGTTTGGACAAACTGCACGAAGCGGCGCGCCAGGTAGCTGCATACGATGCCCCAAATGCCGCCGGCGCGATTTCTGCGAAGCACGGAACAGGACACGAGCGCGAACAGTGTGTAGACGGGCCGGAAAGCGACCCGGCCGGTGACGCGCAAGAGGTCTTGGACGCGTTGGTTGAGCCAAGTACGGATCATGCGCGGCTCCGGCGGTTGGTCATTAGGGCCGAGGCCATTGAGTTCTCCGAAGAGCAGGACCGGAAACTGATCCCTGCTTTGATGCGGTTTATCAAGAGTTTTCGCGACAGCAACGACTGGGAAGATCACATTGCCGTGTGCGCAGCCATACGAACGTACGTCGGGGCTGTCCGTGCTGAAGAGATCGATACGGTTTCCATCCTTCTCGACCCGAAACATCGCACGTCGGCCACATTGGATCTCGTGTTGGAGACGCTCAAGATGATTCGTCGGAAGTTGACCGTAAACCCGCCTTCGGCAACGGATTCTCACCCGGCCCTTTCCGGCCACGTGGAACGACTGGCGGGGGCGTACTTGGACCCTTACGTGTTCCCGCACGGCAAACATGCCGCGGTAGCGATGAACGCCGTTCAAGCGTTAGGCGGATTGGCCAGCCGTCGAATTGCGGACGTCATCGATCAAGTGAATCGCTTATGTCCTCGCTGGTTTCGCCGGCAACTCTGGCGACGGCTGGGAGAGCAACATGCTGAGTGGACCACACGAAGTCCGATTCCGACCGATGAACATCCGCCGATCGGACTCCTAGAGGAGGCTCTCGGACGTTTGCACGCGGAGTAGTTCCAGGAGGATGCTGTTCGCCCATGCCCGCGACACGTCTGGCTGCCCAACCGATGAGCGTTCTACGTTTTGACGTCGTTGGCGAAGATTCCGACGGTTTCCGGAACTTCGTCCGCCACGTCGGATTGGCGAGTGAAGCAGACGCAAGGGTTTGCCGCGGCGACCAAGTTCGGGTGGCACACATGGGGCCGCCCTTCGAGCACCCAGGTTGGATGTGCGTGCATACGATTGGGAGTCCCCAACTCGGCCTGGACGAGTCGAACCCGGTAAGCCTCTACCTCCATGAGATTGAGATGGAGTACCACGCGGCGGAGAGGCGTCCGACCAAGTGGGAGCAATACACCGTGTGCCCGCACGTTAAGCCGTGGGTCGCCAAGGATGGGACGCCCCTGTGGCATCGATTTAGCTGCGCCGGCTTAGTCATCGAGGCATACAAAGAGGCAGAGATCACACTCGTTGATCTTTCTGCGGATACGCTTCCCGATGTATCCGCCGACACCTTGGATAAGGCGTATCCCGACCTGGCACCTGTACGAGAACGGCATCCCCGCATCCGTGCCGAGCTGGGATTGCCCGGTAATGGCCCTTGGAAGGCTGTCTTGGCCGGTTATGTGATGCACTCGCTGAACCGAAGCGCGGATGATATCCGCGCGACGCCTTACCAAGCGAGGTCCCAGGACACGACGTTTCCATAGGCCCCCGGAACGCCGAACGACGGAAATCGGGGTAGGCCGCTTTCGTTCCACCTTCCTGCTCCAGATGCAGCCAATCACCATGAACAATACTGGTCGTCCCACACCCACGAACGGGCTGAGCACGGTACCGATGGTTCAAGCGGATCCGAGCCTCATTGTCTCACCCGCCATGACCGTTCGCAAATCGAGTCGCTTCTTCCGGTTTGCCGTAACCCTTTCGGCCCTCTGCGTCGGAGCGTTCTCGGCTTTCGACGCCGGCGCTTCCTCTGCAGGAAGGGAATTCCATATCTCGCCCAACGGCAACGACGCCAACGCGGGCAGCGAGGCCGAGCCGTTCGCCACGCTTCCCCGGGCGATGGCCGCGGTGCGGGAACTGGACTTGGCCGAAGACTCCGTCGGGCCGGTAACCGTGACGCTGCGCGGCGGCATCTACCCGCTTGCCGAAAAACTCGTGTTCACCCCGGCCGACTCCGGCACGGCCGATGCGCCCGTCACCTACCGATCGTATCCCGGCGAACGCGCTGTGCTCAGCGGCGGCCGCCGCCTGTCCGGTACGTGGCGACAGTCGCCCGGCAAGCCGTACTACGAATTGGACGTCCCCGCGGTGCGCGACGGCAAGTGGCGGTTCTTCTCGTTGTTCGTCAACGGCGAGTCGCGCACTCGGGCGCGCACGCCCAACTGGGGACGGAAGGTGCTGCGGGCCGACGGCCGCGCGCCGGGCGAAGACCCCCGGCAGGCGTTCCGCTACTTCGCCGGCGACGTCGACCCGGCGTGGTCCAACCCGACCGATATCGACGTCGTACTGCTCCAATCCTGGACCCCCACGCTGCACCGCATCGAGGAGATCGACCCCGAGCGGCGCGTCGTCCGCTTTCACAGCACGCACGGCCGCACCGTCGACTTTTGGGAACGGAACTTCCGCTACTACCTCAGCAACGTGTTCGAGGCGCTCGATGAGCCGGGTGAGTGGTACCTGAACCGTCGCTCGGGCACGCTGTATTACTATCCCATGCCCGGCGAGGATCCGAACGAATCGACGTTCATCGCGCCGGTGCTGAAGTCGGAGATGATCGAACTGGCGGGCGAGTTGCCGGCGGGCCGGTTCGTCGAGCACGTCCACTTCCGCGACCTCGACTTCCGGCACGTCGACGCCGACCTCGACCGCTACAACGGCGTGTACCGCCAGGGCCACATGTTCCTTACCGCGGCGATTGTCGCCCAGGGGCTCCGCGAAGCGTCCTTTGTGGGCTGTACCTTCGCGCAGCTTGGCGAGTACGCTCTCGAATTGGCCGACGGCTGCCGAAATGTCCGCATCCAGCGGTGCCACATCTGGGATATCGGGGCCGGCGCGATGCAGTTGGGCGTGAGCGACCTCCAAACCTTGCTCAAACCCCGCCTGGGAGCGTCCGACGAAGCCGACGCGGCGGAACCACCGCAGCCCGACGGCGAGGGCGCGGCGGTCCAGGAGGTGCTCGACCTCGTGATCGACAACAACTGTATCCACCGGCTGGGCACCATTTGGCACGGCTGCTACGGCATCGTCAACCGGTTCGCCAGCCGCACACGCATCACGCACAACGAAATCTTCGACACGCACTGGGACGCCATCGGCCTCGACGCCCGATGGAATTGGAAAGGCGAAAAGTACTCGCACGGCAACGTGGTGGCCTACAACCACCTGCACCACCTGGGCCTCCGGTACCACACCGACGCGGCCGGCGTTTACCAGTTCGGCCCGCTCGATACGCACATCCACCACAACCGAGTCCACGACAACGTGGCGTATCCGTACATTTGCGGCTTCGCAGGCATCTACCTCGACCAGCAGTCGCGCGGGGCCGTGGTGGAAAACAACCTGGTGCACGACGTCGAGTGGTACGCCTACTTCCAGCACAAGGGGGTCGACAACGTCTTCCGGAACAACATCGGCGCGTTCGCCCGCGATGGGCTCCTGCGCCGCGGCGGCCTGAATGAGGCTTGGAGGGCCAACCACATGGAGGCGTACCGGAACCTGTACGTTACCGACGATGAAATTGCCCTGCGGCACGGCTGGTCGCCCGGCGAACGGCCGCCCGTGCTGCGCAACAACATGTACCATACGCTGGCGGCCGACACCGAGTTGACCTTCGCCGGCAAGAGCTTCGCCGCGTGGCAGGCCGAAGGGCAAGACGAGGACTCGGTCGTCGGCGATCCGGGCTTCCGCGACCCTGCCCGGCGCGACTTCTTCCTTGGCCCCGACGCGCCCGCTGTGGCCTCGGTCGGCTTCCAGCCGTTCGACGAGGCGATTCGCAAAGCGGGCCTTTACGGCGACGATAACTGGCGCGCCACGGGCAGCCGCTACGCCCGCCGGCAGCCGACCGAGGCGTGGACGCCCGAGGACTTCGCCCGGCTCGTTGCGTTCGAGATGGACTTCGAAGACATGCCCGTCGGCTATCAGCTCGACGTGTTCCGAATGAGCACGTCCGGCGAGGGCACTTTCGAGGTGACCGACGAGGCGGCGTACAGCGGCACGAAGTCGTACAAGTGCATCGACCGCAAGGGGCTGGCCAAAGGCTTCTACCCACTCATCCAGCTTTCGCCTCGCGGCCTCGACCGCGGCCCCGTGACCCTTGCCTTCGCGGCCATGCTGCACGCCGAAACGCCGGTGCCGTTCCATGTGGAGTTCCGAGGTACGGGCGGTACGAGCGAAACGGGCCCTTCGCTGCGGTTTCAAGCCGACGGCCGCATCCTGGCCGGTAGCACGGAGGTGCTCAAGGCGCCGCCGGGAACCTGGACCGAAGTCGAAATCGCCTTCCGCCTTGGCGACGACGCGCCGGCCACCTACACTCTCACCCTGCGGCACGAGGGCGCCGCGACGCAGCACGAGTTGCCTTTCCGCCATGAGGAATTCCGAGCGTTCCGCTGGCTCGGCTTCGTCGCCGCCGCCGACATGGACGGCGTCTTCTACCTGGACGATATGAGGCTAAGCGTGGAAAAGTAGGAACCGGCAGCCAGGCGAAACGATTTGGTGAGCGAACGGCGGCACCCTGCGTCTTGGTCCCGGTCTGCCATCGAAGGCGCCCCACGGCGAGGCCGTTTGCACCCCAATTTGACGGTACCGAACAAGTCCCGGCCCAGCCGCGAACCGAGTTGACTCCGACCCGCCGGTCGCCTAGACTGAATCGTAGGGTGGTGCGGTTGCAATGAAAATGGATGAAGAGGAGGCGCGGCGTTACGGCAGCAATCCGTCCGTGTTCCCCTTTGTCCTCTTCCCCCTTTTTCCCCTGCATCACGGTCCCTTCGGCAGAATGGTTCCGAGAATCCAAGATACAGAAAGAGCCTCGCCATGCAACTGTGCAGTCTGCTTTTGTTGACCGCCCTGCTGTCCGCCAATGAGCCGTTTGAGCCGGTCACCTCGGGCACAATGAAGGACGGCACGGCGGCGAAGCAGCTTGACGTCGAACTCAACGGGGCGGACGACCTCTACCTGGTGGCCACCTACGGCGGCGACAGCCACGACTACGACCAGGCCGTTTGGGCCGAGCCCACTCTGTTCGACGCCCAAGGCAACGCCGTCGACCTGACCACGCTCGAACCGGCCGAAGTGCAGGTGGGGTGGGGGAAACTGCACACGGGCCGCGACCATCAGAGCCGGCCGCTGTCGATTGCCGGCCGAAAGTTCGATCGCGGGTTCTGGGCACACGCCCCATCCATGCTGCACTTCAAGCTCGGCGGCAAGTACGCGCGGCTGACCGTAAGGGTCGGGCTGACCACCGGCGCGGTCAACGGCACGGTCGACTTCCACGTCCAGAGCACCCGCCCGCAAATGCCCGGCCGCGAGGAGTACATGAAACCCCGCGCCCCGGCCGCCCCCGCGGCACCATCACTGCCACCGGCCAACGACGCACCTCGCAGCTTCCATCCCGAGGCGGCTCGGCGGCTGCTCGACCAGGGCATCGAACAGCTCGTGTTTGTGCGGCGGTACACGCTTTCGGGCAACCATGTGTACACCGAGCACGTCAACAGCCGCTGGATGCCCGGCGGAGGGCTGTGCGTGCTCGACCTGAAGACGGGCGACGTGCGCGAGCTGGCGCCCGAGCTGACCAACACGGGCGTGGTGAACCGGTTCGACGTATCGTTCGACGCCCAGCGGATCGTGTTCGACTTCAAACCCTCCGCTCGGGAAGGCTACCGGCTGTACGAGGTGAACCTCGACGGCACCGGCCTGCGGCAGCTTACCGAGCACGACGAAGACGCCCTGCGCGAAACCGACGACATGCATCCCTGCTATCTGCCCGACGGCGGCATCGCGTTCATTACCACGCGCTGCCAATACGGCGTGCTGTGCGCCGCGGGGGATCAGTTCACCGTGACGAACCTGTACCGGATCGACGCCGACGGCGGCCACCTGCGCCCGCTGAGCAACAGCCCGCTCAATGAGCAAAGCCCGACCATGCTGCCGGACGGGCGCATTCTGTACCATCGCTGGGAGTACCTGGACAAGCCGGCGGGAAACATCAAGAGCCTTTGGGCGATGAACCCCGACGGCAGCGGGTCGGTCGAAGTGTACGGCAACGACGTCGCCTTCCCGGAAACGCTCATTTACGGCCGCGCTATTCCCGGCACGCGGGCCAAGGTGGTGCTGCTGGGCGCCTCGCACTGCTGTCCGAACAACGCCATGGGCACGGTCATCAAGGTCGACATGCGCGACGAGATGCGATCGCCCGCCACCATGCAGTTCATCACGCCCGACATCCACGCGCTCGCGCACAATGGCTTCCACTTCCGCGGCGACGACGGCGGGTGGGTGTCCGACCGCAACGGCACGATGGGCCGCTTGTTCAAGGACCCGTTCCCCGTCCACGAGAATCTGTACGTCGTATCGTACAAACCGCCGGGGCTTGCATGGGGCGACCCGACCGGGTACGAGCTTCGGCTGCTCAACGGCGACGGCACGACCGAGCCGCTGTACCGCGACGAAAGCGTTTCGGTGTGGCACGCCTACCCGCTCGTACCGCGACCCGTGCCGTCGTCGGTGCAGAATGCGAGCAGCGCGGCGCTGGCCGAGAAAGAACTCGCCGCGTGCATGGTGGCCGACGTGTACCAAGGGCTCGAAGGCGTCGAGCGGGGGACGGTCAAGTACCTGCGCGTGCTCGAACAACTCGGGCGGCCGTGGGCGGCGCGCAAGGCGTGGAACGACCGGCGCGGCCACGCCCATTCGGCCATCGGCGACGGGACGCTCGGTCTGAAGGTGCTGCACGGCGTTGTGCCGGTCGAAGAGGACGGGTCGGCTCATTTCGTGGTGCCGGCCATGCGGCCGATCTACTTCCAGGCGCTCGACGAGAACTACATGGCCGTGCAAACCGAGCGGACGTACGTAAACTACATGCCGGGCGAGGTGCGTTCGTGCGTGGGCTGCCACGAGACGAGCAACGTGTCCGCCCCGCCCGCCGCGCAGCCGCCGCTGGCGTCGCTGCGCACGCCCGCGCGCCCCGGGCCGCAGCCGGGCGAAGCGCAAGCCGGCCGCGTGTTCGACTACGAACGGCAAATCCAACCCATCTGGAACCAGCACTGCGTCGAGTGCCACAACGACGCGCGGGCCGAGGGCGGGCTGAATCTGCTGGGCACGCCCGACGGCCTGTTCAGCACTTCGTACAACCAGTTGCTGGCCCGCAGCGGGCCTCCGAAGCAAGTGCTCGGTTTCCGCAGCGCGCGGAACGAAGACGCCGCCTCGCTGGGCCAGGACGCGTGCGGCTACCTGCCCCCGTACACCTTCGGCTCGCCCACCAGTACGCTCGCGGCTCTCTTGAGCGACGGCCGGCTGACGCTGCGCGACGAGTCCTTGCAGCAGTACGTCGACGGTCTGCGCGAGTCGCACGCCGAGGTGAGCCTTTCGGAGGCGGAGTGGGTGCGGCTGGTCACCTGGCTCGACGTGAACGCTCCGTTCCATCCGTCGTATTGGGGCCGCTTGAACGCCTCGCACCAGGGCCATCCGAACTACCGCCCGGAAATCACTCTCGAAGAAGCCCAAATGCGCGACGTGCCCGAGTCGGTCCGCCGGGCCGAATCGCCGTAGGTGAGGAAGCGGAAATCCCGTGCCGCCGCATGGCGCGGCCCCTCCCGCAGCAGCCGGCTTCCGCCGCGCTTTCTCGACGCGATCGGCTCGGAAGCCCGGCGGAAGCCTCCCGAGCATTCGAACCTCCCCGCTTCTTCCCCGCCGGGCTTGCCCCGGCCGGACCCATGACTGGCCGGCTACCCGCGCTAACCACACCCTGCCCTCCCGGACCCGGCGAGTTCTGCGGAAAGGCGCTATTTCCGCCCCTTCGCATACTC
>CAYPWB010000220.1:0-10292 GCA_964414315.1 uncultured Planctomycetaceae bacterium
ACGCCACCGCCGGACGGGGGGTAGCTGTGCAGCCCGCTCCGTCCGCGTTCTTCTGTTCGAAAGCTCGCGCTTTGCGACAGCGAAGAATTGGGGGGCCCCTGGTATACTGCCAGTGCCATCGTTCGCGGGGCACTGGCGGAACGCCAGTGGCACACCGTGGCACCAGCAATGGCACTGGCGGAACGCCAGTGGCACACATCCGAAAATCAAACCGTCACGAACCACTGGGGAGATGTTATGCCGCATGAAGTCACGCTGGTTTTGGGGGACGGCGTCGGGCCGGAACTGGCCGATGCCGCCCGCCGTTGTGTCGATGCCACCGGGGTGGAAATCCACTGGGACGAGCAGGAGGCCGGGGTCGACGTGATGGAGCGCACCGGCACGCCGCTGCCCGACGCCCTGATGGAAAGCATCCGCCGCACCCGATGCGCCCTGAAGGCGCCCATCACGACGCCGGTGGGCAAGGGGTTCCGCAGCGTGAACGTCCACTTGCGGCAGGAGTTCGGCCTGTTCGCGTGCATCCGGCCTTGCAAGTATTACTCCGGCGTCCGCACCTTCTTCAGCGACCACGACGTCGACCTGATCATCGTGCGCGAGAACACGGAGGACCTTTACGCGGGCGTCGAGTTCGAGGTCGGGCAGCCCGCTACCGCGGAACTTATCGAACACATCAACCGCCTGGCCACCGACCGGCACGTGAAGACCGGCCCGGAGGAAACGGGCGTGTCGATCAAGCCCATCAGCATCTCCGGCACCCAGCGCATTGTGCGATGCGCCTTCGAGTACGCCCGCGACAACGGGCGAAAGAAAGTGACGGCGGTACACAAGGCAAACATCATGAAGTACACCGACGGGCTGTTCCTGCACACGGCCCGCCAGGTGGCCGAGGAGTTCGCCGACATCGAGTTCGAGGACCGCATTGTCGACAACATGTGCATGCAGCTTGTGCAGAAGCCCGAGCTGTACGACGTGGTGGTGTTGCCGAACCTGTACGGCGATATTGTGAGCGATCTGGCCGCCGGGCTGGTGGGGGGCCTGGGTGTGGCGCCCGGCGTGAATCTGGGCGAGTTCGGCGCCATCTTCGAGGCCACGCACGGCAGCGCCCCGAAGTACAAGGGCCAGAACAAGGTCAACCCCACGGCTTTGATCCTTTCCGGAATGCTCATGCTCCGCCACCTGGACGAAAACGCCGCGGCCGACCGGCTGGAAGCCGCGATCGCTGCCGTGATTGCCGAAGGCAAGGACGTGACGTACGACATGAAACCCAACCGCGACGACCCCACCGCCGTCGGCACCCGCGAAATGGCCGACGCCGTCTGTCGCAAAATTGCCGGTTGAGGGAACGGTCCTCCTTTGCCCCGGGAATCCGAGCCATGCTTCCCAACGCCCCCCGATACCTGGTTCCGTTCCACCGCAAGCGGGTTCCCCATTTCTTCACCGATGTGCTGGTCATCGGCGGCGGTCTGGCCGGCTTGCGTTCGGCGCTGGAGATCGATTCGAGCATGTCGGTCCTGGTGACCACCAAGGAGGAGATACAGGAGTCGAACAGCGCGTACGCCCAGGGGGGCGTCGCCGGGGTGATGGACGTCGAGGACCGGTTCGAGGACCACGTGGCCGACACGATCCGCGTGGGCGGCTCGCTGTGCGATCCCGAGGTGGTCGAAAGCGTCGTGCGAGAAGCGCCGGCTCGAATTGAGGAGCTCATGCGGTGGGGCGCCCGGTTCGATCTGGTCGAGGGCCGGCTGGCCCTCGGCCGCGAAGGGGGCCACGGTCGCGACCGCATTGTCCACGCCCTGGGCGACGCCACCGGCAAGGAGATCATGCGGGCGGTGACCGTGCAGGTGCGCAAGCGGGAGAACATCGACGTTTGGGAGAACACGTTCACCATTGACCTGGTGACGCTCGACGGGACCTGCCGCGGCGCCCTGGTGTGGAACCCGCAACATGGCAAAACCATGGTGTGGGCGAAGCAAACCATCCTGGCCACCGGCGGCGCCGGCCAACTGTACCGTGAAACGACCAACCCCGACGTAGCCACCGGCGACGGCATGGCCGTGGCCTACCGGGCGGGGGCCGCGCTGAGCGACCTGGAGTTTTTCCAGTTCCATCCGACCGTGCTGTACATCGCCGGCGGCAGCCGCAGCCTCATTAGCGAGGCCACGCGAGGCGAAGGGGCGCGCCTGGTCGACCGGTACGGGCACCGCTTCATGGCCGACTACGACCCCCGCGGCGAACTGGCCCCGCGCGACATCGTCAGCCGCGCGATCGTCAGTCAAATGCAGAAGACGCGGCATCCGAACGTCTTCCTCGACCTCACCCACCTCGACCCGGAAAAGGTGCGGCAACGCTTCCCCGGCATCGCCGCGAAGTGCGCCGACTTCAACCTCGACATCACCCGCGACCGCATTCCCGTACGCCCCGGCGCGCACTACATGATGGGCGGGGTTCGCATCGATCCGACCGGCCGTACCACACTGCCGGGCCTTTGGGGTGCGGGCGAGGCGACGGCCAGCGGACTGCACGGCGCGAACCGTCTGGCCTCGAACAGCCTGCTCGAAGCGCTGGTGTTCGGCGCGCGGGCGGGCCGCGGCGCAGCCATGGCCGCGGCCGAAACGGAGGACGCGTACCAGGCCCTCAAGATCGAGAACCGGCGCGTCGAGCCGCCCAGCGAAATGCTCAACCTGCCCGACATCCGCAATTCCCTGATGAGCCTCATGTGGCGCGACGCCGGCGTGCGCCGCGACGCCGAGGGGCTCAACGACGCCGCTGAGAACATCGACACGTGGTCGCGCTACGTGCTGGCGCGCCAGTTCAACGATCCCAGCGGCTGGGAACTGCAGAACATGCTCATCCTCGCCCGGCTCATCGTCGAGGCCGCCCGCGCACGCCAGGAAACCCGCGGCGCCCACGTGCGCACCGACTTCCCCGACACCGACGACGCCCGCTGGCGCCGGCACCAGGAGTTCTGCCTGGGGACCGCTGAAGGATAACTTGGGGCTTCCGCTTCCGGGTGCGAAGTCCGGCGAAGTAGCAGGCATGCTCCGTCATGCCGTCCGCTTTCTCGGGCAGCACCCAGCCGTTCGTCCCGAATGGCTTGCACCTGGAAACGGCGGAGCCGCGAAAGCTCACGTTGTCCACCGGTTGCCCGTCGGTCGCGCGATGGACCGCGGGGCCGGCCCGTGAACGGTTACCCCCCCGCGGGGCCGGCGATGGCATCTACGGCAACCCGGCGCGTGCGGCGGAGTTGAGACCGGGCCTTCCGTCCGAACGGTCCCAAGAACCCTGCACGGCAGCGCACTTATTGCTTATTTGGCCAAGCAGCTATATAATTCCGGAAACCTCGCCTAGAGCTGGTTCGAGAATGGGCCCGATGGCCCCCAATGTGTACGAAAGGGACGGTCCCATTTTCGCGGCCTGCGGCCGATGGGGCGAACCGCCCATTGTGTCCCGAGAATTGGGACAGTTCCTCCGTGAATGGTTACGCCCATGCCCGAAAACCGTACCAAACAACTGAACGTCTTCGAGAAGTACCTCACCCTCTGGGTGGCGCTTTGTATCGCGGGCGGCATCGTACTGGGCAAGATCGCGCCCGGCGTGGCCCAAACGCTCGACGGCATGGCCATTTACGTCAACGACGCGCCGGTCGTGTCCATTCCCATCGCCATCGCCCTGTTCTTCATGATGTACCCCATCATGGTGAAGATCGACTTCGCCGAGGTGCTTCGGGCGGGCAAGAGCCCCAAGCCGGTGCTGCTCACGCTCATCGTGAACTGGGGCGTAAAGCCGTTTACGATGTTCGCCATCGCCACGTTCTTCCTGGGCTACCTGTTCCGCGATCTGCTGCCCGGCACCGAGATCGTCAAGGACGGCACCGAGGTCGAACTGTGGCGTTCGTACATCTCCGGGGCCATCCTGCTGGGCATTGCGCCCTGTACGGCCATGGTGCTCATGTGGGGTTACCTTGCCCGTGGCAACCAGGGCCATACGCTTATCATGGTGGCCATCAACTCGCTGACCATGCTGGTGCTGTACGGCCTGCTGGGCGGCTGGTTGTTGGGCATCAACGAAATGCCGGTGCCCTGGGAGGCCCTGCTGCTGTCGATTGCCATTTACGTGGCGCTACCGCTGGTGGCGGGCTATTTCTCGCGCAAGTGGATCATTCGCACCATGGGCCTGCCGTGGTTCGAGGCGAAGTTTCTTCACGTGCTGACGCCCGTGTCGATCATCGCGCTGCTGGCCACGCTGGTGCTGCTGTTCAGTTTCAAGGGCGAGACAATCGTTTCCAATCCGCTGACGATTCTTTGGATCGCCATTCCGCTGTTCCTCCAGACGGTGCTGATCTTTGCCGTCACGTACGCGATTGCGAAACTGTTGCGGTTCACCTACGAGGACGCCGCGCCGTCGGCCATGATCGGCGCATCGAACCACTTTGAAGTGGCCATCGCCACGGCCACCATGCTATACGGCCTTTCCAGCGGCGCCGCGCTGGCTACCGTGGTGGGCGTGCTCATTGAAGTGCCCGTCATGCTCATGCTCGTTCGAATTTGCCTGCGCACCCAGGGCTGGTTTCCGCACGGGGCGGCCGGAACCAAGGCCGCACGCGAAGCCGAAGCCCTCCAGCCCGGCGGCGCGAACCTTGAGACGGGCTCGTAGCGCGTATGGCGTGGAGCAAACGGTTCGCGCCGCGGTTCCCGGAAGCGGTTGCCAAGTTTCGCAAAAACCATAGCAGGGCATGAACAGAATGCAATCCAATACGCAATAAGCGTTCGACACCGCAGCCCAGGGTCGCGCAGCGCCCCCTGGGTGATGGGCTGCGGCCGGCCCCGTCAATTGGAGTACCTAGTTGCACGAATCCCGTGTTTTCTCGTGCAATCCGGAATCGGAAACTGCGCCGGCCCCTGCAATGTGATCATCAGTGAGCAGCACGCACCGCTGACCGGTTTGCACCTTGCGTGGCGAATCGAAGGTGACGTGTACCGCACCACTCTGGCCTGGACGAATCGTTGAGGCGGACTGAACCCGCACTCTGCCTACCGACTTACCAAGAATCAACGTGTATTCACCAGTGGATATGCCCGTTGTCTTCAGTGGAAACGCCTCGACTTCAGCCAGCGCGTAGACCTCCAGAGTGCAACCATGGGTCTCCGCAGCGAACGGTGTTGGGGACCGTGTCATAGATCGGGAGCAGCAGCCCGAGAGGGCATCTGCGCCCATCGGCGCGCCCACAACATGTTGAACTCTCGCCCGTTCAGAGTCATAGCCCACAATTGCCTCGTCTCCGTTCCAACCATAGGCAGTAAGCAACTCCCGCAACTCGAGTTCTTCAAGTTCAAGCAGTTCAGGATCGCCGATGGCATCGGAGTGCGTGAATGCAATCAGAATACTGGGAATATCCATCTGGCGTGCAAAAAGGATGTGCTCCCTGTGAACTGGCATCGGGCCATTTCGAGCGTCGACCGCTACGACAGCCAGATCAGCGACAGCGCAGATCGCGGCATGCGCCGATACCGTGTCGCTATACCCGGTTGAGACTGTCACGCGGCGACCGCCAATGGCCGTAGTGGCATCGGCATGCTCCATGTGCTCGCGCACAGGCGCATTCGACGCCGCAGCAATCTGCTTGAGAAGTTGGAGGCGTGTCCGGTCACCCAGCAAGGCAATCCGCGCAGGATGCGAGCACGTGGCGGTCGGTGTCGCTGCCGGAGTCTGGGGCACATCGGTGCGCATGCAGCCGGGGACTGACACGACAGCGAACGCGAGAATCAGGGATAAAGACGATGTCGATGTCATCCTTCTCGTGATAACGTTGTTAGGTTGTGGGTGGTGGATGCTTTTCGTTCAGGGCACCACGGATTATTCCGGCTATCAGCCCAAAAGCGGCGCCGGTTGGAACTCCCAGTAGGATGCCTATCCCTCGATACATGGCGTATATCTTGAAACGCAACTCGCCGCCACCGTGCGGATCAAGCAAGGTCATGATCACCGGGAAAGCGACAGCGCCAGCGAGTACCCCCACGCTTATTCCGATTAGAGTGCCAACGATGGCGTGTTTAATAACGCCGCGCAACCGAATGCCCCCGAACAGTATTCCAAGCACGGCTAAGGCGCCAGCACCAAGCGCAGGCCCTACTACCGGTAGCCGAGTATCCACACCCTTCGGCGGCCCATGCCTGACGCACAAAACCTCGATGACGAAACCGAACATGAGGCCGACGATTACGCCGATGAGCCCGCGTGCAATCGGCCTATTGTGGAAAGCCGTTTTGTCCATGGGTAACGGGAGCCTCTGCAACTGGATTTATCCCGCCGGCCTGTGCCCGTCCTAATTCGGCCCGCCGGTTCCGCGGGATAAGGCCCCCCGGGCCAGCGTCAATTCTGGCCCGTAAACTGTTGCAAGTCAAGATCCCGCCGTTGTTGTCCTTTAGAAGAACAACCCGTACATCCAGCCGGTGAGCGTGCTCATGCAAACGACCAGGGCGATGAACACGATGGTCTTCTGCGTGCCGAGCACGGAGCGAATCACCAGCATGTTGGGCAGCGACAGGGCCGGGCCGGCCAAGAGCAGGGCGAGTGCGGGCCCGCGGCCCATGCCCTTGTCGATAAGTCGATGAGGCCCTGCAGGGACGGCGTTTGACGCCACTCTGCAACAGCGATATACTAGCGGTATGACCGAGTTGCGCTTTGAATGGGACCCGGCTAAGGCTGAAGCGAACATCCGTAAACACGGCGTCTCCTTCGAGGAAGCGATCAGCGTGTTCTACGATGAATGCGCGGTGGAGTTCTACGACGACGAGCATTCGGAGTGGGAAGATCGGTTCCTGATGCTTGGCCTCAGTGGCAGCCTTCGGTTACTCCTGGTATGCCACTGCCACCGAGTGGAGGAGTCGATTATACGAATCATTTCCGCCCGCAAGGCAACCCGAAACGAGACCAAGCATTATCGACAGTAATACCATGAAGACCGAATACGACTTGTCGAAAATGAAGCAGCGCCGGAATCCGTACGCTTGGCGTCTGCAAAAGCAAATCACATTGCACCTGCGGCCCGATGTGATCGAATACTTCAAAGCCATGGCCGAGGACACGGGCATCCCGTACCAGAGCTTGATCAATCTATATCTTCAGGACTGCGCCACGACCCAACGCAAGCTGGATATGCAATGGACCGAGCAAGTGGGCGACGAAAGTCTGCCCTAGAAGAACGTTCCGTACATCCAGCCGGTCAGCGTGCTCATGCAGATGACCATCGCGATGAACACGATGGTCTTCTGCGTGCCGAGCACGGAGCGAATCACCAGCATGTTGGGCAGCGACAGGGCCGGGCCGGCCAAGAGCAAGGCGAGGGCGGGCCCCTGGCCCATGCCGTTGTCGATGAGGCCTTGCAGGATGGGCACTTCGGTGAGCGTGGCGAAGTACATGAAGGCCCCGGCGACCGACGCGAACAGGTTCGCGCCGAACGAGTTGCCGCCCACCAGCGATGCGACCCACCGGCTGGGAATCATGCCCTCTTCGCCGGGCCGACCGAGCAGGAAGCCGGCCACGATGACGCCCATGAATAGCAGCGGCGTAATCTGCTTGGCGAAGCCCCACGACTGGTCGAACCACTCGCCCACCGCCTCCGGCCGTCGGCCGAAGCCCAGCACGATCGCCAGCCCGATGGTCGCTGCGGTAAACGGCAGCATCGCGCCGTAGGGGAGTTGGTGCTCGTGGCCCGGCAAAACATCGCCGAACTGCGGCACGAGCCATAGGGTCGTCAGCGCCCAGGTGGCCGCGGTGGCCAGGGCCACCAGCGCCATCTTCCACCAGCGGACGCCGAACCACGCCACCAGCATGGCCGCCAGGCCGACGGCAAACAGCGACGTCAGCAGCCATTTGCTCGACCAGATGGTATACCACAGGCCCTCGGTCGCGTCGGGCCGGCCCCAATTGGCGAATACGAGGATACCGACCATGGCGGCGAAGTAGGCGGCCGTTTTCCACAGCGGGCGGTCCCGGCCGTCGTCCGGCGCCGCGATCGCTTGGGCGGCCTTATCGGCCTCTTCCCGGCGATAGATGAAGTGCATCGCCAGGCCGATGACCACGCTGAAGACGATCGCGCCGATCGCCCGCGCGGCGCCCAGCGACGGCCCCAGCACGGCCGCGGTGAGCACGATGGCCAGCACGTTGATGGCGGGGCCGGAGTACAAGAACGCCACCGCCGGGCCCAGCCCGGCACCCATCCGCCAAATGCCCGCAAACAACGGCAGAATGGTGCAGGAGCACACGGCCAGGATCGACCCGCTCACCGAGGCGACGCCGTAGGCCAGCGGTTTTGGCGCGGTGGGGCCGAGGTATTTCATCACCGCGTTCTGGCTGACGAACACGGCAATCGCCCCGGCAATGAAGAACGCCGGGATCAGGCACAGCAGCACGTGCTCCTGGGCGTACCAGCGGGTAAGGGCCAGGGCCTCGTAAATCGACTGGTCGAACCGCTGCCAGCCCAACGGCAGGGCGAACGCCGCCACAAAGGCCGCCAGTCCCCAGGCCAGCTTCTTCCACTCGCGTTGCAACAGCGAAGGCTCGGAGGTTTCGGGGGGGCCGGCGGCAGCCTGCTCGCGTGGGGGGTCGAGGGCGATGGTGTCCGAGGTCGAGGTGGTTGCCATGGGCGGAAAAGTCCTTCGGCAGTTTCAGCGGGGTGGGGTTAGACAGCTCTCTAGCGTGCATTTCCGGCCGACCGGAGGAGTCGGCTCGTCGTGCCGGGGCCTCCGGTGGGACTAGTATCGAGATTTGCGTTCTTGGTAATTTAGCCAAATAACAGAGTATACAGCCGGGCGGGTTCAGGGGCAAGTCGGTTTGCCCTGTTTCTTCGCGGAGCAAACGTTGGCAACAGAACCGTCTCTGAAGTATATTGCTATTTGGCTAAACCTGCAACTATCCAGGGCCGATGACGTCCAGTGCCCGGGGATCGGAGACTTCACCCTGACCGAGGCGGCGGGCAAAGAATTGTGCATTGACCGAACTTTGCTATTTGGTACAATTGCCAAATATCCCCTTTGGCAACCGTTTCCAGGACGGCGGGGCCGCCAACCAAAGCGAACTTCCGCTCGAAAACAGAGTCAGAACTTTCGGAAAACATTCACGATCTTGAGTATTCGCACTACAGGGGACTCGGCCAATTTCTGCGGCATCGAGGGAAACGCCCGTCGGATCAACCGCTCCGGCCGCGAAAAAGGGACGGCCCCCCGCTCCGCGCCACCGACCCGCTAACGCTTACCCTGCCCTGAGGGGCCGGATGCCGACGCGGCGTTGAAACGAGCCCCGCCGACCGCGACATTCTTGCCGGTCTGTCGCGTGGCCTTAGAATGGAAAGAACGATGTCCGAGAAAACCGAATCGCCGGGTTGCGCGTGCGACGCGGCCCCAACGCTGATCTTCGCCTGCTCCGGCGCCGCCGACGTCGGCCGACTGACCGACCTGGCTGCCCGCGAGCTGACGGCCGAGGGCGTCGGGAAGATGTTTTGCCTCGCCGGAATCGGCGGTCGAGTCAGCGGTATCGTGGAAAGCACGCGGTCCGCCCGAGCCATCCTCGCAATCGACGGCTGCCCGCTCGACTGTGCCAAGAAGACCCTGGAGGGTGCGGGCTTCACCGAGTTTCAGGCCGTTCGCTTGAGCGACTTGGGGCTCGAAAAAGGCAAGACGCCCGTCAACGCAGAAACAGTAGCCCAGGTGACAGGCGCGGGAAAAGCTTTGCTCACGGCGCGTAGCGCAGGAGAGAACCAGTGACGCTCAAGGAAGCCACCGCCAATTCGCTGTTGATGTTCGTCGCCGCCACGTGCGTGGTGCTGATCGTCAAAGCGGTTGCGCCCGCGCCGCAGGCGACTCCGTCCGACGCCGGCGGGTCGGGTGAAGGTGCTCAGGATGTTGGCGTGCAGGACGGCGTTCGGGTGTACTACTTCCATAGCAATTTCCGGTGCTCTACCTGTCGGACCATCGAAGCATACGCCAAGGAAGCCGTCGAAACCGGTTTTTCCGAGGAGTTAAGCGCCGGGACGATCGAGTGGGAAGTGGTCAACTTTCAGACGCCGGGGAACGAACACTACGCCGTCGATTACGAGATCGTCGCCCCGTCGGTCATCCTCGCCCGATTCGAGGATGGGCAACAGGTCGAGTGGAAGGCGTTGCCCGAGGTTTGGAACCTGGTGGGCGACAAGCAGGCCTACCTGAGCTACGTGCAGAGCAACTTGCGCGAGTTCCTGGGTGAAACGCCGGTGCAGGTTCCGCCCCCCGCCGCTCCGGCGGACCTGCCCCTTCCGG
>CAYPWB010000221.1:0-10279 GCA_964414315.1 uncultured Planctomycetaceae bacterium
CCCGTCCCTTCCACCTCAACCGGTCCGGAACGGTCCAAATCGGCGGCCCAGAGAGCGCCGTTCAGGGTATGCGTACCCCAGTTGGTAATCATGCCGTCGCAGTAGTACAGATGCCGCATCCAGCCCGGACGCTCATAGGCCTTCGGCTTGTGCACCCTGCGTTCGGTGTAGAAAGCGCGGGGCGCGGGACCCTGCCATCGCTCGTAGTCGAGTTCCTCGGGCACGGGCATTTCGGGCTGGGGGGGGCAACCGACGTCGCTTTGCGGAACGCCCACTTCGACCCGCAGCACTTTTCCAATGCGACCATTGCGCACCAGCGTTGCCGCCTGGCGGACGCCCGGCTTCGTGCGGAACTCGCTGTCGACCCGGAATATGCGATTCAGCCGCGCCGACGCGTCGCTGATTTGCCGCCCTTCGGCAATGGTGCGCGTAATGGGTTTTTCGAGCGACACATCCTTTCCGGCTTCGAACGCCGCCAACGCCATGGGGGCGTGCCAGTGATCGGGCGTGGCGATCATCACGGCGTCGATATCGTTGCGGGCGAGCAGCTCGCGGAAGTCGCCATACGCTGCACAACCGCGGGAAGTGCCCGATGCCGTGCTCTGCCCGTAATGGTCATTGACCGACTTCTGCGCATTTGCCAGCCGCCAGGCATCGACATCGCAGACCGCCGCGACCTGCACATCGGGCAAGGCGAGGAGCTGCCTCCGGTTGTAGGCCCTGTCCTGGCGTCCCATGCCAATGATCCCCACGCTCACCCGGTTGCTCGGCGCCACGCTGCCGTCGTTGCCCAGCGCCGAGGCGGGCACCATGGCCGGGGCAAGGATCGCCGCCCCCGTGCCGCACACGGTCGTAGCGAGGAAGTTCCGTCGCGTAATCGCTCGTCGAGTTGCCATGATCGTCTGCTCCTGTATGCCTGATGAACGCCGGGAAGGGCCGGCCGCTCCTATGCAATCCCGGCCGGAAGAAGTACATCCTAATAGCGCCGCAGCATTGTGTCAACGATTGCCGGGCACCCGGTCTCAGCCGGGTTTGACATCCCGTGCCGGTCGCAATATGCTACTGTTGCCGGGCCGATTCCGGTTGGGTTTCGGTGATCGAGGCGTTCCCGGGCCTGTCGGCGA
This sequence comes from uncultured Planctomycetaceae bacterium, assembly GCA_964414315.1. Taxonomy (GTDB): domain Bacteria; phylum Planctomycetota; class Planctomycetia; order Pirellulales; family Thermoguttaceae; genus PWXP01. The sequence continues at coordinate 1,125 of CAYPWB010000221.1, forward strand.
TCGCAACCGTTCATGGATCGGCAGCAGCGGGGAAGACGGGACGGGTCCGATTTGCCGGAACGGCGCCAAGGGTGCTTCGCACAAATCGGACCCGTCCCGCTTTTTCCCGGCGGCGCGGGCAAGCTTCCCCGCTGCGCGCGAAGGGGTCGGTTCACGGCGACGACGTACTCGATTGGGAGAGATTATCATGCAGATTTCGGCCTGCCTGTTGGCACTGTTGACGACTTCGTTCGCTTCGGCAGATGACAAACCTTACGACGTGGTCATTTACGGCGGAACCTCCAGCGGCGTAGCAGCCGCGGTGCAGGTCCGGCGCATGGGGCGATCGGTGATCATCGTCGCCCCGGAAAAGCACCTTGGCGGCTTGAGCGCCGGAGGGCTTGGCTGGACCGACAGCGGCCGGAAGGAGGTCATCGGCGGTCTGGCCCGCGAGTTCTACCAACGCATCAAGAAGCACTACGACAACCCGGATGTATGGACCCACCAGAAACGGGAGCAGAACCGCCACTATCGCGCTGAAAACGATGCCATGTGGGTGTTCGAGCCGCACGTGGCCGAATGCACGTTCGAGCAGTGGATCGACGAGCACGACATTCCCGTGGTGCGTGAGGAATACCTCGACCGCGAGTCGGGCGTGGCGAAAGTAGGGACGCGCATCGTTGCCATCACCACCCTGAGCGGCAACACCTACCGAGGGCAAATGTTCCTCGACGCCACGTACGAGGGCGACCTGATGGCCGCGGCCGGCGTTTCGTACTACGTGGGCCGCGAAGCCAACAGCGTGTATGGTGAAACGCTGGGCGGCGTGCAGCTTATCCCGCCGAACCGCCCCCCGTGCCTCGGCCGCAGCCTGCCCGACGCCCGACGTCGCGGCGGTCCCTCGGGCCACTATTTCGCCTACGAGGTGAGCCCTTACGTCGTGCCCGGCGATCCCGAAAGCGGACTGCTTCCGCGCGTCCACGGCGACGATCCCGGCGAGCCGGGCGAGGGCGACCACCGCATGCAGGCGTACAACTTCCGCATGTGCCTGACGAATCATCCCGACAATCGCATCCCGTTCCCCAAGCCCGAGGGCTACGACCCACTCCAGTACGAACTGCTCCTGCGCACGCTGCAGGCCGGCTCCCGCCACGTGTTTGGCAAGTTCGACCCGATTCCCAACGCCAAGACCGACACGAACAACCACGGCCCGTTCAGTACCGACAACATCGGCATGAACTACGATTACCCCGATGCGTCGTACGAGCGCCGCCGCGAGATCATTCGCGAGCATGAAACCTACCAGCAGGGCTACCTGTACTTCCTGGCCAACGATCCGCGTGTGCCGGAGGATGTGCGCCGGCACTACAACACGTGGGGGCTGGCGGCCGACGAGTTCCTGGACAACGACCACTGGCCGCACCAGATGTACGTGCGCGAGGCGCGGCGGATGGTGAGCGACGTGGTGGTCAACGAAAACCACCTGCGCCGCCTCGTGCCCACGCCGCGCAGCGTCGGCATGGGCTCGTACAATATGGACTCGCACCACACGCAGCGGTACGTGGCGTACAACGAGGACGGCCGAGCGTATGCCCAGAACGAGGGCGACGTGCAGGTCAACCCCGGCGGGCCCTACCCGGTCGATTACGGTGCGCTGGTGCCGAAACGCGACGAGTGCACCAACCTGCTGGTGCCCGTCTGTGTTTCGTGCAGCCACATCGCGTTCGGGTCGATCCGCATGGAGCCGGTGTTCATGATCCTCGGCCAGTCGGCGGCCACCGCGGCGGTGCACGCCATCGAGCAGGAGGCCGACGTACAGGCAATCGATTTCGAACGGCTGGAGCGACGGCTGCTCGACGACGGCCAAGTGCTCGAGTGGGACGGACCCCGGCGCGGCGCTCCGATGGGCGTATTGCCCCAGAAGCTGCCGGGCACCGTGGTGGACGACCGTCAGGCGAACCTGGAGGGCAAATGGCTGCCGAGCAGCGCGCTGGGGCCGTTTGTCGGCGCCGGGTACCTTCACGACGACAACGCCGGCCAGGGGACGAAGCGGGCCCGGTTCGAGGCGGAACTCAAACCCGGCCGCTACGAAGTGCGTCTGGCATACGCGGCAAGCGGCAACCGGGCCGGCAACGTGCCCGTCGTGGTACACCATGCCGGCGGCCGTGCCGAGGTGGCAGTCGACCAGCGGAAGGCCGGACCGATCGACGGATTGTTCATTTCGCTCGGTAGGTTCGCCTTTGATGAGGAACCGGCCGTGGTGGAAGTATCGAACCGAGGCACCGACGGCCACGTTATTGTCGACGCCGTGCAGTTCCTGCCGGCGGCCGACGCGCCGAAGTAGCCGACGGTCGTCGGCGTGTCGCACTTGCCGCTGTCGCCTACTCCAAGGTGGCCGCGTCCGCGACGGCCCAGGTGTTCCCGCCCGCGGCTTTGGCGCGGTACATTGCCCGGTCGGCCGCGTCGACGAGGACCTCGGGGTTCATTCCGGTGCAACCCAACGCGATGCCGATGCTCATGGCGACGGCCGGTCCGCCGACGCCGTCCGGAGCGAGCGCAGAGGGTAACGCAAGGAGTCGCTGTGCGACCCTGCCGGCATCGGACGCCGAGCGGACGCCGTCGAGCAGCACGGTGAACTCATCGCCGCCAAAGCGTGCCACGAGGTCGCCGGGGCGAACCGCCTGATGCAGTCGTTGGGCGAGTTTCCGAAGCAGGGCGTCGCCGCCCCGATGCCCCAAGCGGTCGTTCACCGCTTTGAAGCCGTCCAGGTCGAGGAACAGCACGGCAAAGCGTTTCCCATCCTCGCCGACCGCGGGGTTGCATTGCCGAGCCAAGCGGGCTTCGAACGCTGCACGGTCGGGCAATCGCGTAAGCGGATCGGCCCGGCATTCAGGGACAGGCCCATTGGGCACCGGAGAGTCCGGAAACGGCCGGATTCCGCCATGTAGCCGGCCAACGACGACGACGATCCCGTCGGGAATCGCCGGCCCATCGACCACCTGCCACTGGAAAGAAGTCCCGGAAATCATCTCGGTCGCCTCGACCGGCGCGCTGTCCAACTCAGTCGCAGCTTCCGGAGTCTCGTGGCGTCGGACGGGGTGGATGCCGATTTCCGCCAGGAGTTCGTCGGCCTTCTTGTGCCGGATTTGCGAAAGGGGAAGCCCGAGCAAACGACACGCCACGAGGTTCGCTTCGCGAACTCGATTCGCCCGCAAATCGACAACGAACACCGGCTCCGCGACGGCGTCTATCGCCGCGCGGAACGGGGCGAGCGAATCAGCGTGCGTTTGGGGCGCGGCCTGTCGCTCCATGGCCTGGTACCTTCCGAGGCGGCCTTTTTCCCGCTATATCAAACTAGAAGCCTATCCCACACCATTCGACACTTGATTGTCGCACGGTGGCTTAGGGCCCGCGAATCAATAACTGGCCGATTTGAACGGGCTGCGGCTACGGCTGCGCGCCGTCAGGCTGCATCGACGTATAGGCAATATGTCTGCTTCGCCTTCCTTCGCAGCCTTGTCCTCGCCGCGCCTAAACAAGGCCATTTATTCCTTCGCGAGCCCTAAGGAAAAGCCGGTCGCCGTGGGTCGGCCGTGCTCGCCTCGAACCGGGCTACTCGGTCAGCATGAACTTGTGGATCGTGGTTTGGTGGTAGGTTTCGCCCGGGCGGAGCACTGTCGACGGGTACTCGGGCCGATTGGGCGAATCGGGATAGTGCTGTGTTTCCAGGCAAAGGGCGGCGTGCTGAACGTAGGGCTTGCCGTCGCCGCTCAGTTTGCCGTCGAGGAAGTTCCCCGTATAAAGCTGAACGCCCGGCTGGGTGGTGTGGACTTCCATCGCTCGTCCGCTACCCGGATCGATCAGCCGCGCCGCCAAAACGAGTTCCCCCGCCTCGGGCTGGTTCAGCACGTAGCAGTGGTCGTAGCCTCCCTCGACCTGTTCGATGCGGGAGCCCACGGAGGTCGGCTCCCGGAAGTCCATGGGCGTTCCTTCCACCTCTTCCGGCTCACCCAGCGGAATCAGTGTATCGTCGACCGGCAGGAATTGATCGGCATTGATCATCAGCAGGTGGTCGAGGACGGTTCCGGAACCGGCGCCGGCCAGGTTCCAGTACGCATGGTTGGTCAGGTTCACGACCGTCGGCTTGTCGGTCGTGGCCGTGTAATCCATGACGAGTTCGTTCTCGTTGTTCAGTTGATAGAGAACGGCAACCGTCAGGATGCCCGGATAACCCTCTTCGCCGTCCGCACTGATGTACGTGAACGTTACGCCCACGGCGTCGTCCGATTCGACCGGCTCGGCCTGCCAAAGCCGCTTGCCGAAGCCCGTGGGGCCGCCGTGCAAATGGTTCGGGCCGTTGTTCGTGGCCAGCGTGTACTCGTTTCCGTCGAGCACAAAGCGCCCCTTGGCAATGCGGTTGGCGTACCGGCCCACCAGGCTGCCGAAGTACGGGTGGCCCGCCAGATAATCGTCGAACGAGTCGAGGTACAGGGTGACGTTTTCGAAGTTGCCGTCGCGGTCGGGCAGTACCACGCTGGTAATCGTTGCGCCGTAGGTCATGGCCGCAACGCGAACGCCGTTGGCGTTCGTCAGGGTGTACTGCTCCACTTCGGCGCCGTCCGGCATCGTCCCGATGACTTGCTTTTGAATTCCCATTTCCGCATCCTCCCCGGAAGGTATCTGGTGCATTTTGACGGGCGTTTCGGGGGTTTCCGGCCCGGCCGGCGGCTTTGCGGGATCGGGCTCCGCAGAAGGCCGGCACCCCAACGTCAGCACGACGCTGCATACCAGGGCGCTGCGCGCGACAATGAGTAATCGACGGGTCATGACGGTACTCCTTTTCTGGACCGAGCTTGGATGGTGCAATCGATTCGGGCTTCCGGCCGGCCGCCTGCGGCGGCGCTGCCGCAACGTTCTATTGGGTTCCGACCAGTTTCCGGATGACTTCGACGCTTCGTGTTGCGTCCTCGTTGTCGGGATCGATCTCCAGGACCCGTTCGAAATCGGCCAACGCCCGGTTCAAGTCGCCCAATTTGTAATAGGTGTATCCGCGATTCGAATAGGCCGCGATGAAGTCGGGGTCGAGTCGAATCGCTTGCGTGTAGTCGCGCACGGCTTGTTCGGCGTCGTCCTGGTGGCGGTGGGCCAGCCCTCGGTTGTAATAGACTTCCGCGTAGCGGGGGTACACCCGAAGCGCCTCGTCGTACTTCGCAATGGCTTCCTCAAGTTGACTGTTCTTGTGAAACTCGACTCCTTCGGCGAACAACGCTTTGGCGTCGTCGCGTGCCGCGGACAGGGCCGATTCCAGCTTGTCGACCCACTGGGCGGCCTCCCGGTGTCGGGCCAACTCCAGCCAGCGGCGATACTCGTCGGGAGACTTCGGATTCAGCAGGACCGCCTCCCGATAGTCGGCGAGCGCTTCCTCCATCTTGCCGGCCAAGGCGCGAGCCATGGCGCGATGGAAGAACGCCTCCGGATGCCGGGGCGCCAATTCGATCGCGCGGCCGAACGCCGCAACCGCCTCGGCCAAGTCGCCTTTCCGCAACAACGCCTGGCCGTGCCGGAGCGGAACGCTGGAATCGTCGGGGGCCAGTTCTCGGGCCTTGGCGAAATCGGCGGCCGCCTTGGCTTCCTCGCCCGCCACGGCGTGCGCGAAACCGCGTTCCCGGTAAACCTCGGCATACTCGGGGTCGTTCCGTACGGCCTCGTCGTAATCGGCGATGGCATCGTGCAGGCGGTCGCTGTGAAACAGGGCGAAACCGCGGCTGAAGCGCGCAGCAGGATCGTCGGGCAGTATTTCGACCGCCCGGTCCAGGTCGGCAAGTGCCTTCTTTACGTCGCCCTTCATGGTGTACGCGTAACCACGGTCGGCCAGGGCGTCGGGGTCGTCGGGCTCCAGGGCGAGTGCACGCGTGTGGTCGGCAATCGCGCGGTCCCACATTCCCAGCCGCGACCACGCCATGCCGCGCGCCGTGAATGCCGCCGCGTCGCGGGGGGCGAGCCGCAGCGCCGTGGTCAGGTCGGCGATGGCCCGCTGCAGGTCGCCCATCAGAAGCGAAACGAATCCGCGTTCCCGGTACGCTTCGGCATTGCCCGGCCTCAGGCGAAGGGCCCGATTGTAGTCGGCCTGCGCCTTCTGTAGTTCACCTTGCTGCTGGTACGCGAACGCCCGGTCGAGCAGATACTCCGGCTCGCGTGGATTCAGTTCGACGGCCTTGGTCGTATCGGCAATCGCCGCATCGAACCGGCCGAGCATGGCCTGTGCCAGCCCGCGGTCGGAGTAAGCTCGCGCGAACTGGGGGTTCCGTTCGATCGCCTTCGAAAAGCTGTCGACCGCTTTAGCGTACTCGCCCTGTTCGACGAATCCGACGCCTTGGTTGTAGGCTTGCACATCGGGCCCCGGCTGCGCAGCATCCGGCGGCGCGAGGCGCTGCGCGGGCGCCATCGGAACCCACGCGAGGACAATCCAAGCCGCCACCGCCCACCAGGAAATCGGCCGAAAGCGTTCGGGGTCTCCCAGCCTGGGGCACCGCAAGCAAGCCCCAACATGGCCGCCCAGGGGTTCGGTTTGCGGGCTCGTGCCGCACGATCCTTCCATCGCGTTCTCCTTTCTCGGCGAATCGCCGACGATATCGCAACGCATCAGCGTACCACCGACGGCCGAGTCTCCGCAAGCACCCCGGCCTGGGGAAACGGCATTTCCCCTTGACGGGTTTCCCGGCGATGCGAACAATACCGGCGGAGCGGCAACGCTCCTGCGGAGTGGAACACTACGAAGACCGGTCGGACGCCTATTATGATTTTGTCTTTGCCTCGGGTGGCGGTGGGTGCGGTCGAACCCGGGGGAAGCTATCGGCCGGTCGTGTGGGCCCTGATCGACGCACTTCGGCGGCAGGGGCTGCATATTCAGCCGTTCTTTTCCGCCGCGTACTTCTCGGAGCACCGTGTCGGGGCGGCCTTCTCCGGCGTGTGCCCGCGGTACGTCGACCCCTGGCTCATGACCCCGGAACTGTGCCGTGAATGGTTTACGCGCGGGGCAAATCCGGCCGATCTGGCCGTCGTGGAGGGGGAATTCCAGGATGGATCGGACGGAGGCGGCCGCCTGGAAACGCTTTGCGAGTGGCTCGACTTGCCCCGACTGGCCGTTCTCGATGCCTCGCGTTTGGGTGATGAATTACCCTCCCCTCCCCCTCAAATTGACGGCGTCCTGGTCGATTGCGTCGAGAACAGCACCCAACTGGCCCGACGGATCCTCCAGATCGAAACCCAATGGGAGGTGCCGGTGCTCGGGTCGTTGGACTTGCTCCCTTCGCTTCGCGGCGAGTTGGCCCACGTGAAGCCCGGGCAGCGCCCGTCCCAAGAGTTGTGCCGGGCGCTGGGCAATCACTTGCTGCAGACCGGCGAGCCGGAACGCGTGGTCGAGATTGCCTCGCGACGGGCTGTCACCTGGGAGCCTCCGCGACTGTTCGACCAGATGCCAACCTTGGAGAACGTTGTCATCGCATTGGCTTACGACGACGCGCTGAATTGTTACTTTCCGGAAACGCTCGACCTGCTGGAATTGCGCGGGGCCACGATTGTCGACTTCTCACCCCTGCGCGACGAATCGCTGCCGGAAGCCGACGTCGTGTACCTTGGTTGCGGACAGCCGGAACGGTTCGGGCAAGAACTGGCCGCCAACGAATGTATGCGGCTTGCCCTTCGAAACCATGTAAGAAAAGGTGGCAGAATCTACTCAGAGGGAGGCGGTTGCGCGTACGTTTGCCAAAGTATGGAAACCGCCGAAGGTTCGTATCGTATGGCGGGAATCCTTCCAGCGGTCGCGCGTCACCATGAAGCCGCGTCGCCGCCTCGCCGGGCCGAACTGACCACCAGCCAACCGTGTTGGCTGGGCCCTGCCGGAACCCAACTGCGGGGCTACTTGGACGATCGCTGGCAACTGGTTCCGAAAAGCTCCCGGATAAGCTGCTCCGACGACCCGGCCCTCCCATACGCGCTAGTGAATTGCTGCCGGGCCATCGGCAGTCGGGCGCAGTTGGACTTCGCAGCCCAACCCCACCTGATTCCCGCGTTCTTCCGGTGCGCAGTGTGCGACTCGGACGCGTCCGATCCGTGGAAGATCACGTGAGCCGGCGGCCCTGCCACCCGGTGAGCGGTTACGGCAAAGACCCTGGCGAGAGTCGATCAGCGAAGCGCCACGTAGGGATTGTTCTTCTTCTCCTGCCCGACCGTGGTGGGCGGACCGTGGCCCGGGAGAAGTTGGGTGTCATCGGGAAGGCAGTAGAGCTTCTGGCGAATGCCTTCGGCCAAAGCCTCGAAATCGCCGTCGGGAAAGTCGGTTCGCCCGATACTGCCCGCGAAGATCACATCTCCGACGAAGACGAGCGGCGGCTCATTCCCTTCGATCAGATAGACGACATGCCCTGCGGAATGGCCCGGAATGGTTAGCACCCGGATGTCTACCCCCCCGGCCGAGTATTTTTCGCCGTCGGTTACGGTAACGTCGGCAGGCGGGCTGGTCAGCGACAGTCCGAACATCGCGGAAAGATTCTGTTGGGGGTCGAGGAGTTTCCCGGCCTCGGCTTCCCCAATGACGAGGGGACAGTCCGGCCATCTCTTCTTCAGCGACGCATTGCCCGCGATGTGGTCGCTGTGCCCATGGGTGTTCAGGATGGCGACCGGCGTGAGCTGCTTGGCTTCCATCTGGCGGACGATGCGTTCCGGCTCCAGCCCGGGGTCGACGATGAGGCACTGGCTGCTACCTTCCCGGTAGGCAATATAGGAGTTCTCTTCGAATGGTGCGGAAACGACCGTCAGAACGTGGAATTCGGCTGTTTTCACAAATTGGGCTCCCAGGCGAAGTGGAAAATGGTTAAGATTTGCCGGTCACTTGTACTTGCCCGAACACAGCAGCCGAATCGACTGGGTAAAACGGCCCTGCAAGGCGAGACATTGTAATTCTACCGGGCATATAATGCGATATCCTCGGAATAGGAAGACTGTTCTACGAGAATCGGTTTTGCCAATTTGCATGGGACCGCGCCGGATTCCCTCATGTCAGCGGTCGATTAGGCGTTGCCGTTCGGTCAGGGTGCCCTATCAAAGGAGTGTTTTCATGGTGCGTCGCATATTCGCCGGCGGGTTTGGCCTCACGGCATTTGTGAGTTTGTGCGTGT
>CAYPWB010000222.1:0-10221 GCA_964414315.1 uncultured Planctomycetaceae bacterium
GCCCTCACCCTAACCCTCTCCCAGAGGGAGAGGGGACCTTGTGATCCCGATTTGCGAAAGTCCTGTTCCTTCTCCAAGGTTTCGACGAGGTCGATTCGCTTCACCCGACTTCGATCTCCTCAACCTTGCGAATTCCCGGAATCTCTCCGGAGGAGAACTCCTGAAAGAGATCGCGCAGATGCTCCCTAAGGTCTTCGAGGTCTTCGCCTTGGGTCCAATGATCCGGGTAGTCGTTCAGGTAGCCCAGATACTTCCCGTCCGACTCTTTCCAGTAGGTGAACTTGGTTTTCATCAACTCGCTCTGAAAATCGATCGCAGTTTCGATGTGGTGTTCATGATACCAGCCAAGGCGGCGAACCGCAAGTTGGGGGGGCGATTGGCAGTTTGCATGACGAACAAATGCAGCGACAACGACCCTTCGGGGCGGAGCGCGTGTCGCGTTGCAAGGCGCGCTGCTGCACCCGGTTTCACCCGATGCGTCACTTCCGGATGCGGCCGGTGAAGCGGCAGCCGACGAGGAACTGCCGTCGGCCGTCGGCTTCGGTCTCGGCAATGCGGACGATGTCGGCGGTGAAGAAAGTCAACTGGGGCGGTTGCCCCAGCCCCACCACGACCCGCTCGAAACCCGGACGCGAATCGAGATAGAACGCGATGCCGCCGGCCGAAATGTCCTCGCAAACCACCTCGAAAAAGCGGTTTCGGGCAGGCAATCGATTGCCGAGGAGCGGGGCGATGAGTTGACGGTATTGATAGGTGCGTCGCGGGCTGCTTCGCATTTCGTGGCCTTGGGGGGGTCGACGGAGGGGTTGGAATGGAGCCGACGTGCCGGGCCGGGCGGGGGTGGCGGTGTTCGCTTCGTCGGGTTCCGAAGGCTCGGGACCTCGGCTGCGAACGCGGAGCAGTTCGTCGGCCAGCCGGGCGACCTCGGTTCGGTCGACGCCGGTCAGCAGCACTTTCGTGCGGCGGCCGGACGACTCGGGCAACAGGGAACCCCGGAGCCGCACCGTACGAGGCTCGCCGTCTTTGGCAATCAGTTGCACGTCGAAGCCGCGAGGCTCCTTCCCTTCGAGCACGTTGTGAAAGAACCTGGCGAACGGCGCGACCGCCTTCGGAGGAAGCAACGCGCCAACCAGCGGTTTGCCTTCCAACTCGGCCGGCGAGAACCCGAGCAACTGTTCGCTCGCCCCGTTCATTCCCAGCACAGAGCCTTCCCGGTTGAGCGTTAGCACGAGCGAGTCGACCGAATCGAGCACGGAATGGGCCAATTGGCGCTGCTCCGCAAGCTCTTCCTCGGCGTGGACGCGCGCGATGGTGGCCGCCAGCAGGTGCGCGATGCTCTCGGCAAAGCCGGCGTCGTCGCTCTGGAACTGCCGCGACTCCAGGCAATACACGCCTAACGTGCCCAGCGGGTCGCCGTTGACGTGGATCGGCACGCACAACGCGCTGCGAACGCCCAAGTTCCGCAGGAACAAGTCCTGGTAGGCTGTTTCGGCGGACAAATTGGCGGTAACCACCGTGTTGGCCATGGTCAGGGCGAAGGCGGCCATCGAGTTGACCGAGTTCAGGGGCATCCGCTGCGAGACGGGCTTCGCCATCCGCCCGTCCGGGTCCAGGGAAGCTACCGTGGTGACGATCGTCCGCCCCCGGTCGGTCACTTCCGTCACGCCGGCCAAGCCGGCCCCGAGAACCTCACCCACCAGGGCGACGGCGTCCTGCATGAGTACGCCGATGGCGGGCCGCGCGACGGTCCGCCGGCCGAAAGCGACAATCGCCGCTTGGCGCCGGGACTGGGCGTCGGCCGGCCCCGATCGGGGGTCCAACCCGGAAAGAACCTCGGCCAGCCCCTCAAGCTGGACGGATTCGCTCGATGCGGATGTCTGCATTGGGTCGAAGGGTGCGACTCCTCCAGGACAGGTATCTAGAGTAAAGTATAGAACAGGGTTGAATGTTTCGTTTGGGAACTCCGGCCCCATCGCCTACAATTATGAAGAACTCAACACTCCAATGCCCCCCCGAACGGGCTAGAAAGGCGGAATTGCGATGCACCATGGGAAGGGAATGCTACTTGCGAGTTGCACAATGGCCCTCTGCGTTATGGCTCCACTCGGCGCCGACGGCGCGACGGAGGCCTCCGGTGCGGCGGGCGACGCCGCGTCGGCCGAATCCGACCCTCCGGCACGCCGCTACAAACGCGTCGAAAAGCTGCCCGACCAGGTCACCCTCGCCGCGCTCGACAACGGCCTGACCGTGCTGGTTCAGGAGAATCACGTGGCCCCGGTGGCTACGGTCCGCTGCTTCGTGAAGAACACCGGCAGCGCCTATGAGGGCGAGCACCTGGGCGCCGGACTGAGCCACGTGCTGGAGCACGTCGTTTCGGGCGGCACGACGACCAGGCGTACCGAGGAGGAAATCGAACGGATCATCGACACGTTCGGCGGCGCGACCAATGCGTTCACCTCGACGCATATGACCGGCTATTTCATCGACTGCCCGGCGCGCAACGTCATGGAGGCGATCGACCTGGTGGCCGATTCGATGCAGCACTGTGTGTTCAACCAGGAGGAGTTCGACCGCGAACTGCGCGTGATCCGGCAGGAGCTGGCCGACGGCGAGGTGAACCGCCGCCGCGTGCTGTGGCGGATGTTGTCGCATACCGCCTACACGCTCCATCCGATCCGCCACCCGGTCATCGGCTACCTCGACGTGCTCAACCAGACCACGAACGAGGCGATCATCAACTTCTACCGGGAGCGGTACGTGCCGAATAACCTGGTGTTCGTGGTGGTCGGTGCGGTCGAGACCGACGCCGTCCTCGAGCAGGTGGCGGCGCAGTGGGCCGGCACGCCGCGGGGCGCCGAAACTCTGGTGACCATGCCCGAGGAGCCCGAGCAGCTTGCTCCCCGCGATGCGGTTCGCGAAATGGACGGCAGCGGATACGACTTCGTGCTGGCCTGGCCGACGGTCGACCTTTCGCACGCCGACCTGTACGCGCTCGACGTGGCTGCCTACATTTTGGCCGAAGGGGAAAGTTCGCGTCTGGCCCGGCGGCTGAAGTACGAGAAGCCGCTCGTGCTTTCGGTCGGTTCGGCCAGCTACACGCCGCATTTCGCCCGCGGCTTCTTCGCCATCTTCGCCGGCGCCCAGCCGGACACCTGGCGGGAAGCATCGGAGGAGATCGAGCACGAAGTGTACCGGTTGCGCGACGAGTTGGTCGGGCCCGAGGAGCTTGCCAAGGCCAAGAAGCAGAAGGCGGCCGAGCTGGTCTTCGGAGCCCAAACGGTGCAGCAGGCGGCCGACAGCCTCGGGCGGAACTACCTGTCCACCGGCGACCCGCTGTTCGACAAGCATTACGTCACGCAAATTCAACAAGTAACCGCCGAGCAGGTTCGCGAGGTGGCGCGGCGCTACTTCGTGCCGGAGCGGCTGAACCGGGTCGTCATCGCCCCGCCGGGCGGCGCGCCGGAGGCTCGGTTCGACGCCGCGGCCGGCCAGGAGGACGACGTCCGGCTGGTGCAACTCGACAACGGTCTGCGCGTGCTGGTGAAGCGCCACACGCACCTGCCGATGGTCAACGTTCAGGCGTTTTCGCTCGGGGCCTGCCTGGTCGACACGCCGGCGACGGCGGGCCGCGCGGCCCTGGTCGGCGCGATGCTCGACAAAGGAACCCCCTCGCTCGCCGCACGTGAAATCGCCGACTACTTCGACTCCATCGGCGGCCGGTTCCACACCCGCGCCGGCCGGAACACCGTGTACGGTTCGGCCACCGTCCTGCGCGACGACCTCGATCGGGCGTTCGAGGTCTTCGCCGAGTGCATGACCCGGCCCACCTTCCCCGACGACGAGTTCGCCCGAGTGAAGGAGCGGGCCCTCGGAGCCATCGACCGGCGGGCCGACAATCCGCACTCCGAGGTGTTCGAGCTGTTCTACGACAGCCTTCCGGCCGACTCGCCCTACCACCTGCTGCAGGAGGGGAAACGCGAGACGGTCGAGCCGCTCACCACGGCCGATTTGCGGGCGTACCACCGGGCGTATTTCGTGCCGCAGAACATGATTGTAACCGTGTTCGGCGATGTCGAGATCGACGAGGCGGTGGCGCTGGCACGGCGGCATTTCGGCACGATGAAACCCGCGGCCGACTTCCAGCCGATCGACTTCGACCGCCCCAACCAAATTGATGAATCGATCGCCCGGCACAAGCAAACGGCCAAGGAAACCGGCATGGTGCTGGTGGGCTACTCGGGCGCCGGCATCCTCGACCGGGACGACCACGCGGCGCTGTCGGTGCTCAACGCGATCATGTCGGGCTACCGATACCCGGGCGGCTGGCTGCACAACGAGCTGCGCGGGGCGGGGTTGGTGTACTTCGTTCACGGCCTCCAGATTACCGGACCCGCCCCCGGCTACTTCGCCATCTTCGCGCAAACCCAGCCGGACCAAATCGGCGAGGTGCTCGAGCGAATCGAGGCGAACGTTGAGCGCGCCCGCGAAGGCCGCATTCCCGAGGACGAGTTCCACACCGCTCAGGAGAGAATGATCGCGCTGCACGCCCAGGAAAACACGACCATTGCCGACCAGGCCATGCAAGCGGCGCTGGACGAGTTGTACGGGCTGGGGTACGGCTACGAGCAGTCGTTCGACGCCCGTGTCCAGGCGGTTACCTTGGACGACGTAGTAAGCGTCGCCCGAAAGTATCTTGGCAATCGGATTGTCGCCACCACCTCGCCGAACCCACGCGGCGCGCCGCAAGAGAACCAACCTTCACAATAACACCGTGGAACAGGCTTCCAGCCTGTCGTCGCCGTAACCGTTCACTGGGGAATGTCCCCTTCGCGTGTCGTGGAGAAAAGGGCGCACGACGCACTTTGACCGGTATACTACGGCATCGTGTGCCACTGGCTTTGCCAGTGCCTGAGCCTCGTGTGCCATTGGCTTTGCCAGTGCCTGAGCCTCGTGTGCCACTGGCTTTGCCAGTGCCTGAGGCACGTTGAACCCCTTTGTGTTGGACGACTCCGAAAGCTCGGACGGTCGGTTCCTTTGGCAGGCCGATGTCGAGTCTTCCTTGGGCACTGGCGGAACCAGTGGCATACTCAGGACGGCGACTCCCCGTTGGCATTGCACCCCACCCGTTTGCACGGCACCATGGACTTCGCTCCGGGACGATTTCCATTCCCATTCCCTTGGCTACCGGAACCATGCGACGACTGTTGATACCGACGGCCGGGCTGGCGTTGCTCGCGTTCGGCGCGTTGCTTGCGACGACGGCGTGGTGGGGCGCGGGGCGTTCTCCCGCGGTGCGTCCTGCGGCATCGTTGCCCGATCGCCCCGACATCCGCCCGCCTTCCGCCCCCGCGTCCGACGACCGCGAGCGGATCCTCGGCACGTGGCAGGACCGATACAAGGGCCGCCGGACCATGACGTTGCGCGACGACGGCACGGCCACGATGGTGTGTGAACTGGAGGGCCTCAACGCCCGGCTGTTCACGCCCGTGTTGAACCTCGAGTTGCAGTGGCGTCTGGAAGAGGGCGTGATGACCCGCGTCATCACCGGCGGCGAGCCGGCGGACAAAGTGCAATTCGTCGTCAACCTGATGGGTGCCCGGTCCGACGAAACGCTGCTGAAACTGACCGACACCGAACTCCATCTGCTCGACGCCGACGGCAAGACCGAGTATCATTGGACCCGAGAGCCACCACCCCCTACCGACGAGGTGCCGCAATGAACGCTGTCCGACTGCTTTGTGTGCTGACCGTTGTAACGATCCTTTCGGGCCTGCCTGCCGATCGGGTGTTCGGCCAGGCGAACTACGACGAAGACAAGGTGCCCGACTACACGCTGCCCGATCCGCTCGTGATGCAGGACGGCCGCCCGGTAACCACGGCCGAACTGTGGCGCGATGCGCGCCGGCCCGAGGTGCTGGGGCTGTTCGAGGAGCACGTGTACGGCAAGCCGCTTCCGGACCCGCCGAAGCTGCGGTTCGAGGTGTTCGACCAGGCCGACGACGCGCTCGACGGCAAGGCCGTGCGCAAGCAGGTGCGAGTGCACTTCGCCGAGGGCGACGACGCGCCGACGATGGACGTGCTCCTCTACCTGCCCGCCGATGTCAAAGGGCCGGTGCCCCTGTTCGTCGGTTTGAACTTCTACGGCAACCACACGATCCACGACGACCCGAACATCCGGCTTTCAGACAAGTGGATGCGCGCGACCGAGCAGTACGGTATTGTCGACAGCCGGGCGACCGAGGCCTCGCGCGGGGTGCGGGCCGAGCGGTGGCCGGTGGAAAGGATCCTCGCCCGCGGTTACGGCCTGGCCGCCATCTACTGCGGCGACCTTTCGCCTGACACGGCCGACCGGTTCGACCGGGCCGTGATCCGACTGTTCTACGAGCCGGGCCAAACCGAACCCAAGCCCGACCAGGGACGCACCATCGCCGCCTGGGCGTGGGGACTCAGCCGCGCGATGGACTACTTTGAAACCGACGAGGCGATCGACCACAAGCGGGTGGCGGTGATGGGCCACTCGCGGCTGGGGAAGACGTCGTTGTGGGCCGGCGCGCAGGACGAGCGGTTCGCGCTGGTCATTTCGAACAACTCGGGCTGCGGCGGCGCGGCGCTCAGCCGGCGGCGCTTCGGCGAAACGGTCCAGCGCATCAACACGGTTTTTCCCCACTGGTTCTGCGATAACTTCAAGAAGTACAATGACAACGAAGGCGCTTGCCCCGTCGACCAGCACATGCTCATCGCCCTGGCCGCGCCGCGGCCCGTGTATGTAGCCAGCGCCGAGGGGGACCGCTGGGCCGATCCCCGCGGCGAGTTCCTCGCCGCCCGGGGCGCCGATCCGGTGTACCGCCTGCTCGGCACCGACGGCATGGCGGCCGAGGAGATGCCGCCGGTCGAACAGCCGGTCACGAGCCGCATCGGCTACCATATCCGTCGTGGGAAGCACGACGTTACCGAATACGACTGGGAGCGTTTCATGGACTTCGCCGACAAACACGTGCGAGAATAATGCAGGTTTCCCCGTTGCCCGGCGTTCTGCCGCGATGGTGCGCTCGGCAGGATACCCTATTGGCAGTGATTGCGTTACATTGTTAGGGAATCGTTAGAACTCGGTTCCCGTTCCTTCGGCCCCCAATGGGGGAGAAAGCGATTGTTGCGATGAATCGTCATGTCACGGCCTTGCTTGTGTTCGTTTGGGTTGCCGCGATCCTGATCGTGGCTGTGTCGTGCTCCAATGAACAAGACCCGGCGGTCCAGCCGTCGGAGCCGGCTGTCGACCGGCCCGACGAAGTCGAGCCTTCCGACGCGTCGTCCGACGATCCGGCGGATAACCCGGACGATGGTGTGAGCGAGTTCTCGGACGAGCCGTTTGAACTGCCGGAGGTCGCCGACGATCCGTTTGCCGATCCCGGCGTCCCAGGCGATCCAGGCGACGATCCGTCTGCGGATCCCGGCGACACGATGGATGCCGAGCCGGTCGAAGAGGGTGATTTGTCCAGCCCGTTCGACATACCGGACGACTTGTTGTCGGATATGGACCTGCTGCCCGACGATTCCGGCGAGGAGCCGAAGCGCCGGCCGGACGTTATTTTCGTGCCCACGCCGCAGGAAGTCGTGGACCGCATGCTCGAATTGGCGAAGGTGAGCAAGGACGACGTGGTGTACGACCTTGGCTGCGGGGACGGCCGCATCGTGGTCACGGCGGCCAAGAAGTACGGCTGCAAGGCCATGGGCTTCGACATCGACCCGCAACGTGTGGAAGAGTCGCTCGAAAACGTCAAGGAGAACGAAGTCGAGCACCTGGTCGAGATCAAGGAGGCCGACATTTTCGAACTGGACCTGACGCCGGCCAGCGTCGTCACGCTGTACCTGCTACCCGACCTGAACGTGCGGCTCATCCCGCAGCTTGAGAAGCTCAAGCCGGGCACGCGCATCGTTTCGCACGCGTTCAACATGCGGGGCGTCAAGCCCGACACGGTGGAAACCGTCGACGCCGAGCGGGGTACCTCGCACACCGTCTACCTTTGGACAACGCCGTTGCAGAAGGAAGACGACGCCGACACGGACGACCTGTTCGAACCGGCCGAGTAGCAGGCACCCCCCGTCGTGCCTTCTGCTTCATCCCGCGGAACGCGGCCGTTCGGCCGAATGGCTTGCAAACGGAACAGCCATTTTGCCCAACCCGCAAACTCGCGCCTCGCGGCGGAAACCTCAAGCCGGCGGGGGCCCCTGGGCGAAAGGAAGGGGGATCGACCCCTTTCCGCTCCACCCTGCGGGATTGCCCATGCCTCCGAAGCATTTCGTTGCGAATTGCCTGCCCCGCGACATTTTGAGCAAGCAGGGCCTGCCGATGCGTTTGCATCTGCTCGATGCTTCCCGGCATGCGAAGCTGCTGGAGATGTATCTGGCGTACCAACCTCGCAACTGCTTCCAGGGCCTGCCGCCCATCCGCGACGAAGTGTGTACGAATTGGGTCGAAGGCATGATCCGCGACGGCGTCAGCATTATTGCCGTGCCGGCGGATGGTGAAGCCGTCGCGGGCCACGTGGCCGTCTTCCCCATCAACCCGCGGAAGTGCGAACTGCTCGTCGTCGTGGCCCCCGCGTTTCAGAACCAGGGCATCGGCACGGAATTGGTCCGCTCGGCGGCCGAACTGGCCGACGAACGGGGGTTCCGCCAGGTGTGGCTTCCGGTCGACGCGACGAACGGCCGGGCACGGCGCGTGTATGAGAAGTGCGGGTTCGACTACACCTCCAGCCGCCTGGCGCGCGAACTGGACATGGCCCTGGACCTCGCGCAGAAGAAGCGATTCGCGCCGTCGTGCGCCGCGCCGCAGCCGCCCCGCCCGCACCTGCTCAACGCGTCGCTCGGCCTCACCGGCTCCGCGGTTGAGGCGGATGCCTGACCGCCCAGGTACGACAGCGCCGGGCCTTGAGTTGCAGTTCACCACCCTGCGTGTGAACCGAGTGTGGGCCCAATTCGGCGCGCAGAGCCGTGGACGCCAACAACGCAGAGCCGTGGCTGCCGCAATGTCGTTTCCGCATACCTCCGCGCGGAACGTCCGAAGATCGGGTCTTACCGGATGAGTTGCACCGAGGCGACGAATCCCATGAAGGCGACGTCGTGGCTTCGGGCGCGGAGGTCGGCGGTGAACTGCTGGTAGGGGGCCTCGGCCTGGAAATGGGTGCCGGCGCCGAACCACATTTGCTGTTCGTAGAAACCGCTGACCACCAGTTCGCTCCGGGCGCCGAACGGCGTTCGCCATTCCAGGCCGATTTGCATTTCGGCAATCGAGCCGATGTCGTCGGCGTCGAACGCGCCCGCCGGGTCCCTCCAGCGCGATTCACCCACCAGCAGCGAACCGCGCAGGTTGGCCACCCAAGCGAAGCCCCGGCGGCCGAAGGGCCGGCGCATGTCGACCGCTACGACCGGCCCGATGCCCTGGAATCGTTTGAACATGAAAGCGCCGGTCTGGACCGATTCCAGGCGTTGCTCCAGCCAGGCGTAACGCCCGCCAACGCCCACGGTCAGGTGCCAGCCGGCCAGGTTCAGCCGCTGGGCGATCTCCAGGTCGACCGCGCCGGCGTTGAGTCGCATGAACCGCAAGGGTTCGTCGGGGGTCTCCGGCTCCGAAGGAGTCGCCGAGGATCCGGCGTCGTAGTGCCAGTATCGCGCTCGCAGCCCGTTGTCGCCCGGGTTCCAATAACCCAGCCACACCCGCGGGACGACGCCCATGGAAAAATCGAGCACTTCGGCCAAATCGTCTTCTTCGGCGCCGTTCTCGAACCGCGGCTTCATTACCACGATTTCCCCGCCGGCGTAGAGTTCACACCGCCCCCACCGTTCCACACGATGCCCCCGGGATGAGGCCGACTCGTTCGGCGGTAGGCGTTCCGCTGCCCCGTTTTCCAGGAAGGCTTCCCATTCCTGCTCGAGCCGGTCCATGCGTTCGGAAATGTCGGGACCGGGAGGCTCCTCCAAGGACTCGAACGCGACCTGCCTCACCGGAGAACCGTGGCGGCTCTCAATGGGTGGGAGGTGGATCACGTTCTGCTCGCCGGCAGCCGCCGGCGCGAAGGGCAGCACGCCTCCCCAGGCGGCAAAGACAGCAACCACGCAGAATATTCGATGCCGCATAACGCGCAACCGCTTTGCATATCTGCCACAGGCTCGCTGGGAGATACGGCGGGTATGGTGCTTGCCCGTGGCGGGGCGACTCTTCCG
>CAYPWB010000223.1:0-10209 GCA_964414315.1 uncultured Planctomycetaceae bacterium
ACTTCTTTGGGAATCGACCATATGACGGAACGACAAATATCGCCGGCCTACCCCGACCAGGCTTGGCATGCAAGTGCCAGGGTCCTTGAGAACGTACCGCTTGCCCGCGCGACGTACCGCATTCGCCTGGCGGCGCCGCGAGTGGCCGAACGCATTGTGCCGGGGCAGTTTTTGATGCTCCGGCTGCCCGATCGCGACGATCCGCTGTTGGGACGCCCGCTGGCGCTGTACAACGTCGTGCCCGACGGCGAAGGACGCCCGGAAGCAATCGACATCGTCTACCTGGTGATCGGGCGCATGACAAGCCGGCTGGTCGAGGTGCGTGCGGGCGCGAAACTCGAGA
Source organism: uncultured Planctomycetaceae bacterium (assembly GCA_964414315.1). Lineage (GTDB taxonomy): Bacteria > Planctomycetota > Planctomycetia > Pirellulales > Thermoguttaceae > PWXP01. Next base: position 344 of record CAYPWB010000223.1, read on the forward strand.
TTTGGGGGCCTTTGGGCAACGGGTTTTCGCCGGACAAGGCGGAGCACCTGGTGATGGTGGCCGGCGGGATTGGGCAAACGCCGTTCCTGGCGCTGGGGCGCGAGTTCCTCGGCAAGCAGCGGTTCGGCTCGCCCCCGCGCGCGGTGAAGTCCTCGGAAAAGGTCACCTTGTGCTATGGAGCCCGGTCGGCCGAGTTTCTTGCGGGGGTCGACGATTTCGAGGCGGCCGGCATCGAGGTTCATCTGGCGACCGACGACGGATCGCGCGGGCATCGGGGGCTGGTGACGGAACTAGTCGAACCGCTGGTGTCCGAATCGCCCTGGCCTTGCCGGATCGTTTGCTGCGGCCCGGAACCGATGATCGCCGCAACCGCCCAGCTTGCCGAAAGGCTGCGCCTGCCGTGCCAAGTGTCGCTGGAAACGCCGATGGCCTGCGGTATCGGGGCATGCTTTAGCTGCGTGGCGCGCATTCGGGACGCGGCGGGCAATTGGGACTACCGGCGCACCTGCGTGGAAGGGCCGGTATTCGATGCCCAACGCGTCGTGTTCGACGGCCCTGAATTGGGCACGCCTTCGGCTGCAGAAGCCGAAGGGTCTTGAACGGGCGTTGCTCAAGTTCCCACTTCAGCGCACAAGCCAACGGCGCGCAACGCACGCTGAAGCTTGAACTCCGACGCGGCGGTGCACAAGCCCTGACGCTATTGCGATGCGCCCTGCTTTGCGACGCGGATCGCGCCCGACAAACGCGACTTCGTCCGCGCGGCGGCGTTGCGGTGGATGATGTTCCGAGCACCGGCCCGGTCGAGCCTCTTGGCCGCCGTGCGGAATTCGGTTTCCGCACGCTCCAAATCACCCTCTTTGACCGCTTCGCGGACCCTGCGGCACTGGGTCCGGAGAGCCTGCTTGGCGGAACGATTTCGGATCCGTCGAACGATGTTCTGACGCAGTCGCTTCTTTGCGCTTCTCGTATTCGGCATTTTGAGTGAACTGTGGGGTTGGTCAATCTTGGTAAAGGGGCCCTCCGCGCGGGCCTGCACCGACCGCGTGAGAGCCTCCGCGCGAGGGTCACTCCTCGCTATTGTCTCGTTTCTGGGCGATGGTGTCCAGTAGGGTCGAAACATCGCGGTAGGTGAAGTCGAGCCCCGCCAACGTGGTCAAATGCTTCTCGGCGGTTTCGAGGTCGTCCAGATGCATCGATATTTTTCCAGCCAAGTATAGGGCCGTCTTCTTGTTTTCGGCATCGCGGTCGGGAATCTCCTGGATGGCCGACTCGTAGTGATCCTTTGCCAACCGGTTCTGCTTGATCTTCTGGAAGCACTGCCCAAGGCACAGCATACACAGCCCCTTGCGACGAGGGTCGGTGCGCGAAAGCTGGAATTGCTTGATCGCGTCGTTGTACCGGCCGGCCTGTTGGTAGCGTTGGCCCAGTTTGAACTTGAACTCAAGGTTGTTCGGGTAGCGTTCGACACGTTTCTCGAACACATCCACTTCTTTTTCGATCAGCGCCTTCTGTGCCTTGGCCACCGCGGCCTTCGCCGCGTCGTCGCCATCCTGGGCTGCCTCCTGTGCGCGGATGATCTTCTGCCGCAATGCCCGCAGTTCCACGTCTTCCCACCGCTCGCGAACGTCGTTGTCCTGGCCGGAAATATCGTAAGCCTTTTCCAGCACTTCGGCGGCCTTCTCGTATTGGTCCTCGTCGATGTAGTACTGCGAAAGCTCGTAGTAGCCGGGCATCTCTTTCGGTTTGCGCCGGATGGCCTGTCGAAGCTGCTCCTCGCGCGAGATTTCCGGCCCCTCGGCAGCGGCGGCGGCCTGCTGCGATTTGGAGGGGTCGCCCTTGCCCAGGCCCCCGCGGTCGATCGTCTTCTGAACGGCATACTTCGAAATGAGCTTCTGAATTTCCTCGTCGTTGGGCCGCTGCTTCTCGACCCGATGGAGGCAGGCGATCGCCTGATCATACTGGCTTCGGGCAGCCAGTGCTTCGGCACATTGGACATTGACGTCCGGGTCGTTGATATTCGCCTGCAGGGCGCACTTCAAGTAGAATAGTTCGACCTCGTCGTCGCCCATCTTCTCCGAGGCAGTCGCCATGGCGGTTAGCGTACCAACATCCCAGGGATTCACAGTGAGCACTTTCAGGCCGTTGCGGATGACCTCCATCCATTTCTGCTGGCCGATCGCCTTGCGTGCCGCGTTCTTGGCCCCCCGCTGGCCCAGTTGGACGACAAAATTGGCACCTTTACGATTGTTTTTGTACTTTTTCTGGAGGTTGCCTACATAGCTTTGCGCGTAAATCAAGTTTCCCGGATCGCCGAGCACGCATTGGTTGAGAAGTTCCGTGGCGTAATCGAAGTTGTCCTGCGACATCTGCTTGCTGGCGTGCTCGAACACCTTTTGCAGGCGTTTTCGCTTTGCCGGCGAGATGGGTTCGCGACCCTCCGGGGCGCCATCGCCTTCCCGGTCCGGTACATTGGGGCTATCTTCAACTGACATGATCGACCGAGTGTTCCCTGCGAATGAATCGACCGCAACAACAAACACGAGCGCCTCGGACAACCCTTCACGGGTGTCGAGCGTGAATTCGGCGCTCCTGCCGCAAGCCCAGCCATCCTAGGCTTGACTCCATTGTAATACTCTCATTCGGAAAAGCAACAGGCCAATGCAACCTCCATCCCAAACGCCGCCCGGCCCAGTATACCTGGTAGGGGCAGGTCCTGGCGACCCCCGGTTCCTGACTCTCCGCGCGGCCGAATGCCTCGCCCGTGCCGACGTGATCCTCTGCGACTGCTCGGTGGACGCCCGCTCGCTCGAACTCGCTAATACCTCGACGGAGGTACTTTGGCTGGGCGGCTCCCAGGGCGCCGGCCGGCGATGGCCCCTGGACGAGGTAATTGCCCGGCTCGTGGAGGCGTCGCAGGCGGGCAAGACGGCCGTTCACCTGAAAGACGGCGATCCGGAACTCTTCAGTCACGGTCACCAGGAGTTGGAGGGGCTCCGCCGGGCGGGTGTGCCGGTGGAAGTGGTGCCCGGTGTGACGGCGGCGACCGCGGCGTCCGCTCTGGCCGAAATTCCCATCACCCATGCCGAAATGAGTTCGGCGGTTGCCTTGGTCACGGCCCGGCAACAACATGACGAGCGGGTGTCTCCGCTCGACTTCGCAGAATTCGGACGTTTTCCCGGAACGCTGATCGTTTACATGCCTAACAACGACCCCGCTGCTTGGACTCGCAGCCTGATCGAGGGGGGGCGCCCGGCCCGAACGCCAGCCGTGCTGGTGATCGACGTCGCCCGTCCGGAACAACGCGTGCAGCGGTGCACCCTGGGCGAATTGACCGCGACGATCGCGAAAGAAGCTGCGAGTTCGAGGCTTCTGGCGGTCATCGGCCCGGTTGCCGAGCTGACCCCGCCGACCGGCTGGTATGCTTCGCGACCGCTTTTCGGGCAGCGGGTCCTGCTCACCCGGCCGCGAGATCAGTCGGGCGAATTGATTGCCCTGTTCCGGGAACTTGGCGCCGAGGTAGCCGTACAACCGGCCATTGAGATCGGGCCGCCCTCCGATTGGCAGCCCGTCGATGAAGCAATGGAATGCCTCGACCGCTACGATTGGCTGGTCTTTTCGAGTGTCAACGGCGTCGATTACCTGGTCGAGCGGCTATTGTCGCAGGGGCACGACCTGCGTCGCCTGGCCAATCTTCAACTCGCTGCCATCGGTCCCGCCACAGCGAAGCGTTTGGAGCACTATCACCTTGCCGCGACGGTTGTTCCGGGCGAGTATCGAGCGGAGGCTCTCGCCGAGGCACTGGCCGCAGATGCCGCCGACAAACGGTTCCTGCTTGCCCGGGCCAGCCGCGGACGCGAGGTCCTTGCCGAACGGCTTCGGGAGGCGGGGGCTGAGGTGGACCAGGTGGTTGTTTACACCAGCCGCGACGTGCTGCAACCTGACCCCGACTTCGTGGAGACGCTTCGAGCGGGCCGGTTCGACTGGGTCACCGTTACGAGTTCAGCCATTGCCCGGGCGCTCGACTCGCTGTTCGGAACGGCGCTCGATTGCAGCCGGTTGGCGAGCATCAGCCCAATCACCTCGCAGACCCTGAGGGAATTGGGGCATGAGCCGGCCGTCGAAGCGACGGAGTTCACCATGAAAGGTCTGGTGGACGCGATCCTGACTGCTGTGGACGCGGCGAGGGCCCCTACTTCTGCTCCCGAAGGGCCGACCAACTGAGGTATCCCAGAATGGCCGAGGCGAGAAGGAATCCGACATTCATGGTCAGACTCGCGCCACCGAAAGGAAACGCGGTATCCAACAGAAAATAGGTAAGCAAATCGAGTCCGAAGACGAGCAAGACCAAAAGGGAGACCACCAGTCCCGTGTAGCAGAGGGCTTTCGGCATCAATCGAGTTCCTTGGCAATCCGGTGGTTGAGCAATAAGATGGTCTGTTCTAGTATAGTTCACCCGTGTTGGGAACTCTACCCTTAAGAAATTGGGCGAGGCCCGGGGTCGCACGGGTGTTTCCTAACGAATCGGCCGATCGTATGCCCCCCAGTAGAAGAAAGCTTCAATGCACGAGTTGCCCCCAGTGGAGACGTTTCGAAGCCACATGCCCGTTGCCGAGCGTTGGGCCTATTTCGACCACGCGGCCGTGGCGCCCCTCAGCGGGCCGTGTCGGGCAGCGCTCGCCTCCTGGGCTGAGGATGCCTTGCGTAACGGCGATGCTAATTATGCCGATTGGACGGCCCAACTTGCACGGCTCCGCTCAACCGCGGCCGGTATGCTGGGCGCCGACCCCGACGAAGTGGCCTTGCTGAGCAACACCACGGCCGGCATCAACGTGGTGGCCGAGGGCTTTCCGTGGCAGCCGGGCGACAACGTCGTGACCCGGGCCGACGAATTCCCCTCGAACCAATACCCCTGGCTGAATCTCGTCAATCGGGGGGTGGAAGTCCGCCGACTGCCTGTCGGCGAGGACGGCGGCCTCGACCTCGATCGTCTGGCCGATGCGTGCGATGCCCGAACCCGAATTGTAACCCTAAGTTGGGTGGCCTATGCCAACGGATGGCGGCACGACCTGGACCAGGTTGCCCGGCTGGTGCACGACCGTGGCGCACTACTGTTCGTCGACGCCATTCAGGGGCTAGGCGTCTTTCCACTCGACGTGCGAGCGACCCCTATCGACTTCCTGGCGGCCGACGGCCATAAATGGCTACTGGGGCCGGAAGGAGCGGCCTTGTTTTACTGCCGTCGCGAGCATCTCGACCGATTGCGGCCCCTGGGCGTCGGTTGGAACAGCGTGGTGCATGAGCACGACTTCGCCCGCATCGAGCCGCAGTGGAAACCGGCCGCCGAACGCTACGAAGGAGGATCGCCAAACTGCGCGGGCTTCATTGGGCTCGGCGCCAGCCTGGAGATGCTCGCTTCCTTCGGTTTCGAGGCCGTCGCTGCGCGGGTACTGGAAACGACCGGCCAGGCGTGCGAACGACTCGCTGCCGCAGGCGCCCAAATTGTCAGTAGCCGTGAAGACGACCACCGTAGCGGAATCGTCACCTTCACCCTGCCGGGCGCCGATCACCAACAGGTGCGGCAGCGGTGCCTTCAGCGCGGCGTGGTGCTGAGTTGCCGCGGCGGCGGGCTGCGCATCAGTCCGCACGCCTACAACAACGACGCCGACCTGGACCGCTTGCTGGAGGCGGTCCAGTCGGCTTGATCCCCTGTCCCGAGCGAAAGAAACCCATGCAACCTGTTCCGCGCATTGCCGTCTATCCCGGCTCGTTCGATCCCATTACGCTGGGGCATTTGAACGTCATGGAGCGGGCGAGCCGGCTGTTCGACCGCCTCGTTATCGGCATTGGTGTGAATATCGAAAAGCAGCCGCTTTTCGATGCCGAAGCCCGACAGGAACTGATTCGCGAGGCGACGCGCCACCTCGACAACGTCGAGATTCGTACGTTCCACGGACTGGCCGTCGAGTTTGTGCGCGACTGCGGGGCCCGAGTCATGGTACGCGGCGTGCGTCCCATTACCGACATTCCGGCTGAGATTACCATGATGATGGCCAACCGGCGCCTTGCCCCGGAGGTCGAAACCCTGTTCATGATTGCCGACGGCGAGCTTGCCCACGTTTCCAGCTCGCTGATCAAGCAAATTGCGGGGGTCACCGGCGACGAGGAGTTGCGCCGCTTTTTGCCGGAGAACGTGGTCGCTGCAATACGGAGCAAGCTTCGGTAGGTACCGAAGGAAACCCAGCGTAACGGTCCACGGCCCGTCAGGGCGGGCTGTCTTCTTCAGGCTACCGGGTCGGCAACAGCACGAGAACCCAACTGCCAAGCGAGCCACGCTGCCAGCCCCCCCATGGCTCCGCCCAAGTGCGCCAGCGCCGAAACGCTGCTGAAGCCGGCTATTTGACGATGGGCCATCCACAGTTGCAGGAGGATCCAGAAGACCAGTGCCCCGTAAGCAGGGACGGAAGTATACCGCCAGGCTATCCCATAGCGTACAGCGATCCCGAGCCTGGCCTGGGGGAAACGCAGGGCGTAGAAGACGATGATTCCCGATATGCCGCCACTGGCGCCAATGCAAGGGATCACGTCGCGCGGGTCGGCCAGGGCATGCACCGCCGCGCCGGCAATCGTCGCGCCCAGAATCAGCAACACGTATCGCCGCCACCCGAGGCAGTCTTCAACGTTGTCGCCGAACACCAGCAGGAAATAGGCGTTGCCGACCAGGTGCCACCAGCCGGCGTGAAGGAAGAAGCAGGTCAGCAGCGTCAGGCCCCCGTGGCGGAAAGCTCGGTCGGGGATGAACCCCCAGTCGTCGGCCGCGCCTCGAATGTCGCCCACCGTTGCCAGAAACACGACGACCAAAACGGCCATCAACGTCCAGGTGACCCAGGGCAGTGACTGCAGGGGCTCGGCTTCGTGCTCGACCGGGAAGCCCAAGAGAGCGGGCAGCAGCTTCCAGGGCTCGTCCGGCGCATCGCCGGTCGATTCTCCGTCGGAACCCGCTGCTTCTCTCAAGCTCGCATCGGCTGCCAGGTGGGTCAAGGCAATTCGTTCCCTCGCATCCTCCGGCAGGCGGTCCCGCCAGGTGGTCGGCAGTTCGGGGGCCGGCAACTGCTCGAACTCGCTGCCGTCGAACCAAACGAACTGACAACGCCGGCACACATCGAGCACGACGGCCGCGGCACCCAAAGGGAGCGGCACCTCGGTCATCGGATGCCGGCACACGGGGCAGTGGAGCGCCGACGCCCGGCCTTCCCTCGCCCGATTCCAGAGTTCCTTGGCATGTTTCGGGTAGGTGGCCTTGCGCACCACGGCGATTCCCACGGCACGTCCGCCGCACGAATCGCACGTGTGGACGATTCCCGCCCGGGTCTTCGCCCGCGTCAAACGCTTGCGGCAGCGGGGGCAAGTGTGCATGACGGAACGCCTCCGGCCGGCGAAGCCGGCTCAGGGACCGATCCTGCGCCGCGCGGCGAATTGCCCAATGCCAATGCACCTTCCACGCGGGCCTGAAAAAAAGCCGGCATCTTGCAGCCGAAAGCCGAGTATAATGGGGATGCTCGCATGCCACAAGGGAGGGAGCTGCCGGCCGAGGTCTTCCATCTTGGGAATAGGTGCATCGCGGGACGACAGCCGAGCCCGATTGCTGGCCCACTACCCTTCAAGGGACCGATTGGCGTATACTAAGGTTGTGGTCGCAGTGCGGCCGAGGAGGCATCTGCGCCGTCCACCCGGCATTGGGAAGTCCATCTCTGGAAAGCCCACCCCACCTCTCTGCGGAGTGTATTGCGACATGAATATGCCGAACCGGTTTCCCAGGTGCTTTCGCGCCGTTCGGTGTTGTGCCGCTGGGGCGATCGTCGCGCTGCTGACCGCGTCGGCGCCGGCCGACCCGGCACAGGTGGCTTACGAGCGCGGCAACGAATCGATTGCCCATGAGGATTATCCGGCGGCGATCCGACACTTGAGCATGGCGTTGCAACTGAACCCGCGGATGCAGGAGGCGTGGTTCACGCGCGCGTGGGTTTACGGTCAGTCGGGTTACTTCGAGCAAGGGGTGGCAGATTGGACGCGGTATCTCCAGCTTGCGCCCAACGACGCCGAGGCCCATTGCAACCGAGCTGAGGCTTACGCTCGGCTTGGCCGACCGGACTTGGCCCTGGCCGACCTGAATTGGGCAATCCGTCTCAGTCCGCAACTAGCGGTCGCTTGGTCCACGCGAGGCTGGATCCGTTCTCAGCGGGGAGAGCACAAGGGGGCCGTAGCCGACTACACCCAGGCCCTGAAACTCGACCCGGACGACGTGGACCTGTACGTCAGCCGGGCCACCTGCTTCAACGAGATGGGCGAGTACGAGCGGGCCGTTGCCGATTTGGACCGTGTGCTGAGGGTATATCCCGAAGACCCTCAGTTGCTCGGGATGCGAGGCGCGGCAAAGGCGGCAATGGGCCGAATCCGCGAAGGAATGGCCGACCTTTCCACGGCCATCGAGCGGAATCCGCACGACGCCGGCGCGAACTACGAGCCGTGGAGCAAGGTGGAGCTTTCGGCGGAATCGCTGGAACACGGAGAGGAACAGGTTCGCGCCATGGTCAAAGACCGGCCCGGCCTGGCGAAATTCCTCACCCCGGACGACGAACTGTGGCGGTGGGCTGTGCGGCGGATGGCCGGCGAGGCGTTGGGCGAGCCGATCGACTGGGACCCCGCCCCGCCGCTCGACTCGGAGGCCGAGCACGTGGCGCCGATGCCGGGCCGTCGCGGTCGAATTCGCGTGAAACCGTACGACGACGCCATGCCCGACGCCTCCGCCGACGCCGTGTTCGAAGCCCTCTGGTCGCATGTCGTCTTCGAGTTGCACAACATCGGTCTCGTGCCGCGTTTTGAGGAGTTGCGGAGCCAGGCCGCCACGGGCCGCATTTCTAAGCGGCAGTTCGTCGAACAGACTTTCCGGCACGAGCACGGGGCGATTCAGAAGACGCGGGCCTTCTACGTCGAAGTGCAACTGCCCTGGGTAGCGAAGAGGGGGAGCGAGACCGATCCGAGCCAATGGTTTGCCGGTTTCTGGCTCGACGTCGATACGGCGATGCAGGACTTCACCGACCCCCAAGATTACCCCTGGGTGCCGTACGGTCGGCAGTACGACTGGCTCCGCGTTCACGCACTGATCGACGACGAAAAGCACCGCGACGCGCTTGCGCTGCTGGAAACCATGCTGGCCCAAGAGGGCTACCCGGACACGATCGGCGAAATTCAATACTGGAGGGGCGAGTGCTACCTGGCATTGGGCGACTTGGCCGCCGCACGGAAGGCGGTCGACGCCGCGATCGCCTTCGATCCCGACGACGCCGGCGCGTACGAACTGCGGGCCGAGGTCTACGAAAGCATGGGCGATGCGCAAAAATCCGCCGCCGACCGCAAGAAGGTCAGGCAACTCGACGCAGCCTCGCCCGGAAGTCGCCAATAGCGTACCCTGAGGGGGGAACCCGTGAACCGGGCTGGTAACCGTTCCCTTCGCATCCAGTGGAAAAAACAGAGGAAAAGACGGGACGGGTCCGATTTGCCGAAACGGCCCGAAGGGTGGTTCGCACAAATCGGACCTGTCCCGTTTTTCCCGTTCCGCGCGCTGCCAATCGGTGAACGGTTACCCAGGAGCTACCGAAGGCGCACTCGTACACCTTGGTCGCCCCCCGCCGGCGGCAGGGCCCGTGAGAGTGCACTTTGCCAGAGTGGGCCGGTATTGGCAACGCATCCTCGCGACGACGGCCCACCTGTGCTACTAACCGCAAGCATCGTGAACTTTTGCACAAAGTTGCGCTCTCGGCTCCGAGCGGAAGCTCGCATTGGTTGGCGGCCCTGCCGCCCTGTGAATG
>CAYPWB010000224.1:0-10134 GCA_964414315.1 uncultured Planctomycetaceae bacterium
GTACAGCGGCCATCCACGCAGTCCAGAAGGGCCGGATGGCCATCGCGCCGAGCAGCCCCGCAACGCTAATTGCCCCGAGCCCCAACAGCAGCCGGCTCGTACGCCTTTCGCAGCCGGCGAAGGCTCGGTCCCATCCGCGGGCCGCAAGAACGCTCAGCGCCAGTGTGGTTACGACCAGCAGTTTCGCCGGGTAGCGGAACCGCACATAGCCGGGCAGCAGAAGGTTCATCAGCCAGTACAGCCCTCCGAACGGTCCCCCCACTCCGACTTCGATGCCGAACTCCGTCAGGAGCCAGCCGAGCCCGTAGTATCCGAAACCGGCCATCACACTAAGCAGAGCGAGCCAGGAAAGCCAGCGCTGCCGGAGCGGACCGCGTCGGAATCGCGTGGCAGCCAGCCCCAGCACGAGCGGCAAAACGCCCATGTACAATGTCGGTGTCCAGATCCGCCCTTCGGACGGAACCACGGCGAGCCAGCGGCGGTGCACCGGGTACTGCCGACCGGAAACGTTCGGCCACAGGAGTTCAGCCAGACGCCACGGCCCCACGCTGAAGTGGTAGACGTGCTCATGGTGCGAGCCGGGCTTGAGCCGCGCAAAAAGCCGGTCGCATGAATCGGGCGGAACGCGGTTGCTGTGGGCCGCGAATTCCGCGGAAGGCAGCACCTGCACCGCCGCCAGGACGAACGCTACGAGCCCCGCCATGCCAAACAGACAGAAAGCGCGCCGCCACGCATTCCACGGCAGGTGGCTATCCGAAGACTCCCCTCTCGCTTTGGAAGACGGGCTGGGGGTGACGATCTGAGGAATTCGAGTAAGACAGCGGTAAGGTCGATGGGCTAAGGCCCTAACCCTCTCCCAGAAGGAGAGGGAACATACTTCCGAGCCTTTCCGGATAGCCTGTAAGCGAAAGCGCGAGGAAGCCGCCCGGTGCCCGGCGCCGCCGCGCCGGCAACGACCGGCGACCAGGGCAATCACGAAGTACAGCCCGGCAATCAGCCCCACATTGTAGGCCATCTGCGGATCGCCGCCGAGGACCATTAGGGCCAGCACCACGCCAAGACCAAGGCTCCATCGCATGGCGCTTGCAGCCCGCCCGCCTCGTGCCTTCGGCCGTTTGGCGAACGAACGCCGGGCAATGCGTTCGGTGCAAAGCAGGGCCGGCGGGAGCCAGGCCGCGCCCACCAGGAACGGCGCGTTCGTGTGCTGCATCAGCACCATGCCGGAAAAGGCGTAGGCGATGGCGCAAACGCCCGCTGCCAGGGAACTGGCCCGAAACGCGCGAGCCAGCAAGTAGGCCGTGGCGCCGGCCAGCACCACGTGCCCAATCAAGTAGAGTTTCGGTGCCCAAAAATCCGGCAGAGGCAGGAGGAACAGCAGTTGCGGCGGGTAGCAGACGGCGGTGGGAGGACTGGCCCACAAGGGCTGCCCGAGGTTCTCGTAGGGGTTCCATAACGGCAGCCGGCCGGCGGTCCACTCGTGGGCAACCAGTCGCCAGAGGGGCGGGTAGAAGTGGGCACCGTCCCGGAACCCGAAGGTGCGTTGCGTCAGAACGACCGGGGCGAAAACCCCGATCGTCAGGACCAGAATGATCGCCGGTGCTGCAAGAGCCGCTCCCCGTCTCACACTACCTACCCGACACCCCTTCTTTCGGGCTGCAAAACACTACCCGAATCAAGACAACCAAGATAGCCTAAATACTTGCTACACAAGCACTTGCATTCGGAAGGCACTTGAGTCCCTGAAGAGACAGGCCCAATGCGTTCGCGGTACGCCGGTGACAATTGTTGTGTTTCGGCAACAGTTCGATTATAATCAACAGTAGCGACAGGGGCGATTCGGGCCGAGCCCTGTCGGGTTTTTCGGTCGGATGCCCACCTGGAAAGGGTCCCCCTTGAAATCGGCGCTGCCGCTTGCTGACACCAGCGGGCGGGGTGTCCCCGCCACGCAACTACCGCTGGTCGGCACCGGCCCAAACCGGTACCGCAGTGATTGTAATCGGGTCACGGACGACGCCAACCCTCACGGACGACGCCAACCCACTGCCCACCCGTTACCATGCGCCCCCGGTGGGGCGTTTCAGGTCGTATTCGGAGGTAGATCCCGTGATGACCGCGGCGACACTCAAGGCGCACACCGCGAAGGACTTGGCTTCGATGGCCAAGCGCAAGCGAGTGCCCGGCTGGCATTCCATGCGGAAAGACGAACTGGTCAAAGCGCTGCTGAAGCAAGCGCGGGCAGAAAGCCGCAACGGCAAGGCGGGTTCGAAAAAGGCCGACTCGGCCGGTGCCCGATCGAAGGCGGCGAAGGAGGCCAGCCGTGCCAAGACGGCCCGTCGTAAGGCTCAAGTGGAAAAGCGATTGCAGGAAATCCGCGATCGACTCGCCGAATCGAAGGACTTGGCCCTGAAGGCGGAAAAGCAAACCAACGGCGCCACCCGAGACCGGCTGGTCGTCATGGTTCGCGACCCCTTCTGGCTCCACGCCTACTGGGAGCTTTCCCGCCGGAGCGTGCAGCGGGCGCAGGCCGCACTGGGGCACGACTGGCACGTCGCCCGCCCCGTGCTTCGCGTGTTCGAAGTCGTGCGCGACGGCACGACCAACGCAAGCAAGCAACTCGTGCGAGAAATTGAAGTCCACGGCGGGGTAAATAACTGGTACATCGACGTGCAGGCCCCGCCGAAAAGCTTCCAACTGGAACTCGGGTACCGCGCCGGGGAGCGATTTCTCTCCCTCGCACGCAGCAACCGGGTGACCACCCCGCAAGCCGGGGCCAACGACACGTTCGACCGAAACTGGGCGGAGGTAGCCAAGGATTTCGACCGCATTTTCGCCATGAGCGGGGGCTATGCGGAACCGGACGGCAGCGGGGAATTGAAGGAAGTGTTCGAGGAACAGCTTCACCGACCGATGGGCAATCCGATGGAAACCCGATTCGGCCCCGGGGCGGCGGGCCTGCCCGACGAGGAAAAACCCCAATTGCCCTTCGAGGTCGATACGGAGTTGATCGTCCACGGCCATACCTCGCCCGATGCCCACGTCACGCTTCGCGGCGAGCCGGTGCATTTGCGCAGCGACGGCTCCTTCGCCGTGCGGTTCTCGCTCCCCGACCGGCGGCACGTCCTCCCCGTGGTCGCCAGCAGCCCCGACGGAGGCCAGCAACAAACCATCGTCCTGGCCGTCGACAGGAACACGAAGATCATGGAACCGGTCGTTCGCGAGCCGGGTGAGTGAACAGGCCGATGTCCGACGACATCTCCGAAATCCTCCGCCGCTGGGAATACCACCCGGACGACCTCCTCGTTCGCATCATCGAGGGGGACGACGGGCGGCGGCGTCTGCAACTCCGGCTCGACCTGGGCATACTGCAAATGGAGTGCGACGGCCGGCCGGACGGCCAGCGCCCGGAAGGATTCGAGTCGTGGCTCGAATTCTACGAGCACCAGCAGCGCCGCTACGAGGAAGCCAACCCGGACACCGACCAGTACATCCTGGGAACGGAGGATTGTGCCCGCTTGTGGCGCGAAGGTGTACAGTATTACCATCGATACATCGGCTTCTGGCACCTCGATATGTACGACCTCTGCGCCCGCGACACGGGACGGAACCTGCGTCTGTTCGAGTTCGTTCAAAAGCATGCCACCGACGACCGCGTCAAACTGCAATTCGACCAGTGGCGCCCTTACGTCATCATGATGCACACCCGCGCCCGAGCGATGCCGCTGGTCGAGCTTGGCGAGTTCGGCGAGGGGTTGCGGATCATCGAGGGGGGCATCGAGGCGGTACGCGAGTTTCTGGACGAATACGACCAGGGCGACCGGGCCGAGGAATGTGCGGAACTGGTGAGCCTGGAACACTGGCACCGCGAGATTATCGAACGCGACCGGCAGGCCGCCGAAGCCCGGCCCAAGAGTGCGGCGGAAATCCTTCGCCGCAAGCTCGACGCCGCCATCGCCGCGGAGGAATTCGAGGAGGCCGCCCGGCTTCGCGACGAAATCCGGCGACTCCAGGCAAACACCTGACCGCAGACCGTCCCGTGCTCTTGATTCGCGATTCGAACTCGCTGCCCCCCGAACTCCGGCAAGGCGCCGTTTCAATCGGCAACTTCGACGGCGTGCACCGCGGACATGCTCGCCTGGTGGAACGGCTGGTGTCGCTGGCCGCCGAGGTGGGCGGACCGGCCATTGCCTTCACCTTCGACCCGCACCCCGCCCGGCTGCTGCGCCCGGAGGCCTCGCCGACGCCCCTGTGCTGGCTGCAGCGAAAAGCGGAAATGCTCGGCGCGCTGGGGGTCGACGCCGTCCTGGCCTACCCGACCACCCACGAATTGCTCCGCCTGCCGGCCGCCGAGTTCTTTGCACGAATCATCCGCGAGCAACTGGCCGCGGCCGCCATGGCCGAAGGGCCCGATTTTCATTTCGGCTACCGCCGGTCGGGCAACATTGAACTCCTTGGCGAGTTGTGTGCGGCCACCGACATGCCCCTGGCGGTCGTCGAACCACTCGTGGTCGAAAGCGAGCCGGTCTCCAGTTCGCGTGTCCGGCGACTGATCGCCCAAGGCAACGTCCAGTCGGCCAATCGTCTTCTTACGCGGCCCTACCGAATTCGCGGTACGGTTGCCCGAGGCGCTGCCCGAGGAACCGGATTGGGATATCCTACGGCCAATTTGGAGCAGATCGACACCCTGTTGCCGCGCGAAGGCATTTACGCGGGGTTGGCCCATGCCCAAGCGGGCACATGGCCGACGGCGCTGAGCATTGGCCCGAACCCCACCTTTGGTGAAACAAATCTGAAAATCGAGGCCTTTCTGCTCGATTTCGAGGGCGACCTGTACGACCAGCCGGTCCAGGTTGACTTCTTGGCTCGTTTGCGAGACATTGTTCGTTTTGCCACCGCGTCGGAGTTGGTCGCCCAAATGGACCGCGACGTCGTTGCGACGCGCCGGCTTGCCGAAACGGCACGCGAGCAGGACGGCGCCCTGCGGCCGTAAGGGTCGAAAAGGGGGCTTCCGTTTCTGGGTGCAAAGCCCGGCAAAGTAGCAGGCACGCTCCGTCGTGTCGTCCGCTTGGTCCGGCAGAACACAGCCGTTCGGCCGAATGGCTTGGGCCTGGACACGGAATAACCGAAAAACAATTGCTGTCGCCTTCAACGGGACAAAAACTTCGAGCTTGCGTGGACTGTGAATCGCAAGCTGGAAGCTTACGCTACTTAGTTGTTAGCCGATCCTCAAGGATGGGAAAGAGAGAAAGACCGAGTGTTCGACTGCTGTTTCTCGGTCAAGCCTAACCGGATACGCCATGCCCGACTGGTCCCGTTTCGTAGAAATCGTCGCCGCGAGCCGGCGCTTCGTCGTCACTTCCCACATCCGGCCCGATTGCGACGCCCTCGGAAGCGAGTTGGCCATGGCCGGCATCTTGGAGAAGCTGGGCAAGGATGTCGTCGTGTGCAACGCCTTCGACGTTCCGCCCAATTACCGGTTCCTGGACGTCGGGGGACGGCATCGACAATTGGGGGTCGACCTCCAGGCGGCGGACCTCGAAGCATACGAGGTGCTCATTGTCCTCGACACGTCGGCATTCGCACAGCTTGGCGCCATGGGCGACGTGATCCGTTCCACCGGCATGCGCAAGCTGGTCGTCGACCACCACGTGAGCGGCGACGACCTGGGAGCCGAATTGTTCAAGGATACGAAGGCCGAGGCCACGGGACGGCTGGTGGTGGAAGCCGCCGATGCCTTGGCCGTCGACCTGACGCCCGAAGTCGCCCAGTGCGCGTTCGCGGCGCTGGCCACCGACACCGGCTGGTTCCGCTTCAGTTCCACCTCGGCGGCGACGCTGCAGCTTGCCGGCCGCCTGGTGGCCGCGGGCGCCGACCCCGCCCGGCTGTACAAGGACCTCTACGAAGACGAGACGCTGGGCCGTCTGAAACTCACCGGCCGCACGTTGGCCAAGGCGACCACCGAACTGGACGGCCGGCTGATTTACACTTGGATCGAGCAGAGCGATTTCGAAGCCGCCGGCGCGATCCCCTCCGACAGCGAAGACATGATCAACACGCTCTTGTCGGTTGGCGGAACCCAGGCGGCGGTGATCCTGGTGGAGCAGCCGCGCGGCGGGTTCAAAATCAGCTTCCGCAGCCGTTGCGATCTGGATTGCAGCCAACTCGCCGCCCAGTTCGCCGGCGGTGGGCATAAAAAGGCGGCCGGAGCGTTTGTCGACGGCCCGCTCGAGCCCGTGCGAACGAAGGTCCTTGACGCAGTACGAAACGCGATGCGATAATGGAGCGTTTGCGCTGCGCGATCATTCCATAGACAGTGAGGAATCGAAACCATGGAACCCACGCCTTCATCCCCAACCCCTGAAAGCGGCGTCCCGGACCAGCGACGGGGCTTCCTCGCCCAGGCTGCCGCAATCGTCGTCGCGGGAATCTCTCTCGCCGTGCCGGCGCTGACCGCCTTGGCGGCCTACTTCAACCCGATCCGGCAGAAGAGCCCCGGCGGCGAGTTCTTCCGACTCGCGGCGCTGGCTACGCTGCCGGAAGACGGCACGCCGCGCAGGTTCTCGGTCATCACCGATCGGGTCGACGCATGGAACCGCTATCCTCAGGAACCGATCGGCGCGGTGTGGCTGCGACGCACCGACGACACAGACAACCCCGTCGTGGCGTTCCAGGTGGTGTGCCCGCATGCCGGGTGCACGATCGGACTCGACACGACCTCCGACGAGCTCCGCTTCTTCTGCCCGTGCCACGCGGCCGGGTTCGATCTCGACGGGCAGCGCATGGACCAGCCCTCACCCAGCCCTCGCGACATGGACACGCTCGAAGTGGAAATCCGCGACGGCGACGTTTGGGTAATGTTCGAGAACTTCGTAATGGGTACTTCAGAAAAGGTGGCAGAATCATGAACGCTCTTCTCCAATTCATCACTCCGGTTCTGCATTGGATCGACGAGCGGACAGGGGTTGCAGGGCTTTGGCGTAGTTGGGCGGAACACCCCATGCCCCGCGGGAGTGCGTGGAAACGCGTCCTTCCGGCACTGCTGCTGTTTGCGGTCGTGGTGCAGGGCATCACCGGTTTCGTGCTGTTCAGTTACCATGTTCCCAGCAGCCAATCTGCTTGGGAAAGCGTCTACTACCTCGAAAACGCCGTGGCCGGCGGCTGGCTCCTCCGCGCAGTGCACCATTACACGGCAAACCTCGTCGTGGCCATGATCGGCTTGTACCTGATCCAGTTAGTCGTCACCGCCGACTACCGCAAGCCGCGCGAACTGGTGTTCTGGACGGCCGTCGTGCTGGGCTGCGTTTCCCTGGGAATGATGCTCACCGGCGACCTGCTCGCGTGGGACCGCAATAGTTACTCGGCAAGCCTGGTGCGATTCAGCTATTTGAAGCTTGTGCCGGTGGTCGGGGGCGACCTGTACAAGGTTGCCATCGGCGGTCCCGGGCCGGTGTTCGGGCATCTGACACTCCCGCGTTTCCAGGCGCTGCACATTGGGCTGTTTGGAGCGACGTTCATCGCAGTCCTGCTGCTGTTGCACTACCTCCTTGCCCGGTCCGATCGGCAGGACGTAGCGGCCGGCCGAGCCACCGAGCCGCGCTGGCCGACCGCGCTTTTCCCGGCGGCCGTCGGCTGCGCCGTCTTGATGGCCGTGGTGCTGGCGCTTTCGCTCAGCCACGGCACGGCGCCGCCGCATGCCGGCGCGCCGCTCGGCAGCCCGGCCGACCCGAACGACACGTACTCGGCCGCCCGGCCCGAGTGGGCGTTCCTCGGCCTGTACGAATTGGTGCATTTGTTCCCGGGCGAGTACGGCATCGTACCCATTTTCGTCATCCCCGGCATTGCCATGCTGCTTGTGCTGGCCATGCCGTTCACCGGCCGCAGCCGCAGTGGGTATTTCTTCAACCTGGGCATTCTGGCCGTGCTCGTTTTTGGCAACATTGTTCTGGCATCGCTCACGATCGCTCGCGACGCCGCCGACCCGGAACATCAGGCCGCCATTGCCGACGAACGACAGCGGGCCGAGCGCGTGGCAGTGCTCGCCCATCTGAACGAGGGCATTCCACCCGAGGGAGCCTTGGCGCTGCTCCGTCGCGACCCGAAAACGCGCGGGCCGGAGCTATTCCAGGCCCATTGCGCCAGTTGCCACAGCCACACCGGCGAGGTGGAACATGACATCGCGGCCGAAGAGGTCTCCGCTCCGAACCTAGGCGCTTACGGCACGCGCGAGTGGGTGGCCGGATGGCTCGACGCCGAACGCATTACCAGCGACGACTACTTCGGGAAGACCGCGTTCCGCGCCGGCCAAATGGTCGAGACGGTCCGGATCCTCTTCCCCGAGGACGATATGCTGCCCGAAGACCTTGCCGACCGTGAGATGATCGTTGCCGCGCTCTCGGCCGAAGCGAAACTCCCCTCCCAGGCCGAAATCGATCGGCGCGACGCCGCCATGATTGAGGAAGGACGCGAATTGATCGTCGACTTCGGTTGTGCCGACTGTCACAAGTTCCACGATCAGGGTTCGCTGGGCACCGCGCCCGACTTGACCGGCTACGCCTCGCGCGAGTGGACCATGGGCATCACGCGCAATCCGGCCGACCGGCGTTTCTACGGCGACAGCAACGACCGCATGCCCGCCTACGCATCGCCGGACCAGAAACCCGAGGAACATCTCCTTTCAGAAAAGGAGATCGAACTGCTGACCGACTGGCTGAGGGGCGTTTGGCCGGAGGAGTGATGACGGAGCTATGGAAAGAGTAAGAGTGCATTTCGATCGGGAAGGCAACACGTTGAGCGTGTGGTTCACCGACCCGAAGAAGGAGCATATTTGTGAGGAATCGGAGGACGACGTGGTCTTGATCAAGGATCGTCGCGGTCGCGTCATCGGCTTCGAGCGTCTAAACTTCCTGACAGCGAAACAGCGCGAGCGTGGCTGTGGAATCCCGCGGGAAGTCCAAATGGTCTGAGAACCGTCGGCGGACCGATTGTTACTCCTTTCGACGTAACCGTTCACAGCTCGGCGGCGCGGGCTGTTTTCTCTGCTGCATGCGAGGGGGACAGTCCCATTTTCGCGGCCGTAGCGGGCGGCCGATTGGGCGAATCGCCCTTTGTGCCGCGAAAATCGGGACAGTCCCCTGTGAACGGTTAACCTTTCGACCATCCGCAACCGCTTACCCCTCGTTCGAATCGCGCGTGATCCCCTCACTCCACTCGCGCAACCATAGAAGGTCCTCGCGCAGCTCCTCGAGGGTTTCCTGGAGCCCGACCATGCCGCGGCGGAAACGGCGCCAAGCCAGGAAGCTGCCCAAGCCGGCCAGTAGCATGAGACCCAGCGCGAAGAGCAACAGCCACCCGGCCCGGCTCAGTCCTCCGACGCCGTGGAGCACCTCGGCCAGCGCCGCGGCCAACAGCGGCAGGCTCGTGAGCAGCATGACCACGGCCGTGAGCAGGACAACGGCAAGCCGCTTGGCGGCGCGGTAGTCTTCGGCCAGTTCAAGTTGCGCCAGTTCCATGCGCAGCCGCAGCGACTCAGCCAATTCGCCGGCGAAACCACCCAACTCGTCGCGCAACCCACCCAGCATGGGGCGTTTGGGGTCAGTCATCGTCGGCGGCCTCCTTCGGCGCGGCCGTACGCGGTGCGGAATCGGCCCAGATGCGGTGCAATTCGCTCCAGGCCGCTCGCCGGCCCTCGCCCAACGCATGCCGCACCATTCTCAGCCCGAGCCACCTTCCGAGCGACCGAGCTGAAAGCCCCGCCGCCAGTGCCAGCCCCGCGCCGAACGCGGCGAGCATGGTGTTGCCGGGCAGGCGCCGCACCACCGTCCGCCACGAGAGCAGTCGCTCACTTTCCCGTCGGGCGTCGAGCGCGCGGCGGTCGATCTGCCGCCTGAGTCGACCGATCTTCAGACGCAACTCGCGTTTTCGGCGCTCGAGTTCCGGGGATGGAGACAGCATGGGGCATCATCGGCGGAAGAGGCGGCCGAGGAAGAACCCCAGCAGGGCGGCCACACACATGCTCGGGCCCGGGTATCGCTTGACCTTCTCAAGCACCCCGTCGCACAAATCGCCCACCTTCGCCTCGCGCACGTCGCGCAGGCGGCGGATTGCCTCGTCGTAGACCCGGTCGTACGCCTCGCGGGC
>CAYPWB010000225.1:0-9945 GCA_964414315.1 uncultured Planctomycetaceae bacterium
CCAGGAACGTCTCCTGCACCAGGTCGTCGGCCTCGGACGGCTCGCAGCCAAGGAAGCGCAACCAGCGCCACACGCCCGCCTGATGCGTTTGCACCAGAGCGGCCAACTCGGCCTGCCGATCTGCCGTTGCCGCTGTCATGACCTTAGAGTGCACTTCGGTTGCCCAAAGGGGTCGGAAATCCGCGAAATTGCCCGAGAACTCTTGTGGGAGGCTATTCCGGCCCCTTTCGGGCACGTCAGGACCAGGCTCCCATTGTATCCGTTTCATGGACGGTCTCGAGTTCGGCGGCGACGGACGACACTGCCTAAAATGTTTTTCCCTGTCACGGGGCCTATCCGCCTGTCGGCGTCCGGCCTAAGTTCTACACTTTACGGAGAGGAGGCAGCCAACCGTTCGGTCTGCAATCGATCCTGCGTCCTCGCGAGGGCCTCAGCAAGGAATCGTCACAATGCACCATTATGCCCAGTTTGCTCAATATACGCGACGGTCCCCTTTTTGGGGCTCGGCAGCGATCCTTCTCGCGCTTGCACTGGCTGCAACGGCCCGGGGCGCTGAGTACCATATTCTTCCCCAAGGATCCGGCTCGCAGGACGGAAGCGACTGGGACAACGCGGCGCCGCCCGTTGCGGTGCGGAGGATCCTGGCCGAAACGGTGCAGCCGGGCGACCGCATTCTCCTCGGCTCGGGAACCTATGATTTGCCGAGGAATCGGGCCGGCAACACCGTCGTACCCGTCCCGCGCGGAGGAACGGCCAACGCTCCGATCAGGGTGCTCGGCGTCGACACGGGCGAGGGGCAACCCACGATCGAAGGACGCTGGCGGGAGACCAACACCCGATATCACGCCCACTGCGCTGTCTGTTTCTCCTTGGCCCAAGGCGTCTCGCACGTTACGATCGAAGGACTTCGCATCGTCGGCTTCATGCACGGCGTTACGACTGCCGGGGACAACTCCCAGTTGACGTTCAAGTCGCTCGGCATCGAGCGATGCCGCGAGGGGTTCAGGCTCGCGAGGACAACCGACTCGACGATCGTCGATTGCACGATCCTACGCTACACGAAACGCGGAGTCCGTTTCGAAACCGGTTGTCAGCGCATGACCCTCACGCGCGTGCGCGCCGATGCGACCGGCGGCGACGCGGCGTGGCCCGCCGAGAATTTTCCCTTCGGTTTCAGTATCGAAGGCGATCCCACGAATCGCGATATCCGCTATTTCGAGTGTACGGCCCGAAACAACCTGCACCGGGGCGAACCGGAGGCGTACTGGAACGGCGACGGCTTCACGGCCGAGAAGGGTGCATCCGGCGTCTCCTACGAGCGGTGCCTGGCCGTCGACAACATGGACGGCGGATGGGACGACAAGTCGACCGCCCCTACGCTGATCGACTGTATCGCCCTCGGCAACAAGCGGGCGATTCGCATCTGGAACGCCCAGGGCGACGCGGAGCATCCGGCGCGGCTGACCAATTGCATCGGCGCCTACAGCGTAAAACGGGGCGGGACCGGCGGTACGGCAGGGCTTTGGACTTGCGGACACGTCGTGGCCGAGCGATGCACCTTCCACAATAACCCGTTCACCGCCGTTTCCGTCTACAACAACGGCCGTACCGGACATGCCGTCCTGCGCAACTGCATCCTCTCGCGCGACACGGCGGACGCCGATGCGCCGCTGATCGCCATGGGGCAGGACACGACATGCCGGTCCGAGGGCGTGATTCAGTGGCAACCGGGCGCCGGCGCGCCCAATCCCGATTACGTCGCCGACAGCGAAGCGTGGAAAGGCCGTCCCACCGACGCGCTGAACAGCCGCCGCTACGGGCCGTCGAAGGGAGCGTGGCGCGACGAGTGAGCGCGCGACCGGCGCCGAATCATGACGATTCTCGATGGTCAAGGTCCGAATTAAAGGAATAATCGGCTTCAGCCGGAGCCCGGCCGGAGCCGATAACACCGGTAGGAACCTGCCGGGAGGGCGGGACACGCGTGGTTCCGTTTCAGGATAGACATCAAGGTATGCCGACGGATCGGCGTACCTTGATGTTTTTTCTTGCGCCGCCGGGAACCGTCAGCAAGTCGGCGGCGGGCAGAACGGGAAAACGGCACCGTGGTTCATGCCGCCTCGTGGCAACCGGGATGAGGAAGATGGGCCACTCGTGCGGTGGGCACAGCCCGCCCTGAGCGGTATTTCTGAGGCCGTCCGCTGGGAACGGTTATCCTTTACGGGGTGTTGGCGCGGGCTGATTTCTCCGCTACATACGAGGGGATGGAGTCCCGTTTTCGCGGTTTCAGCACGAGGCGGTTCCGACAAATCGGACCGGACCCGTTTCCCAATTCCTTTTCCAGCAGGAACTTACGAAAAACGATGCCCCCCGACGCCGCACCTTCGCCGCTGTTGGAAACCCACGATCTGGTGCGCCGGTATCGCATGGGCGATGCCATGGTTTGCGCGCTGGACGGTGTGAATCTGTCGGTCGGCCGGGGCGAACTGGTGGCGATTCTGGGGGTGAGCGGGTCGGGCAAGTCGACCCTGTTGCATTTGCTCGGCGCGTTGGATACGCCCACCTCGGGCAGTGTTTGGGTCGACGGACGCGACTTGGCCGCCCTCCGCCCCGGCGAGCGAACCCTCTACCGCCGGACCATGGTGGGGCTGGTGTTTCAGTCGTACTACCTCGTGCCGAATCTCACGGCCGAGGAGAACGTGGCCGTCGCCCTGACCTTCCAGGGAACCTTCGGCCGGCAGCGCCGCCGCCGGGCGGCCGAGGCCGTCGAGCGGCTGGGACTTGCCCGCCGGGCGCGGCATCGGCCCGGGCAACTCAGCGGCGGCGAGCAGCAGCGCGTGGCCATTGCCCGCGCGATCGTCCATCGCCCGCCGCTCCTGCTGGCCGACGAGCCGACCGGCAACCTCGACCGCGCCACCGCGGCCGACGTGGTTACCCGGCTCGATGAAATCCGCCGCGAGATGGGCACCACCGTGGTCATGGTCACCCACGACCACGAGATGGCCGGCCGGGTGGCCGATCGGATTCTGCACTTGCGCGACGGGCGGTTGATTGCCGGGGAGGAGGCCGCGTGATAAGGGCATGGAACATTGCATGCATGGCCGTGGTCGGCCTCCGCCACGCGCCGCTCCGCGCTACCCTGACGGCCATGGGCGTGGCGATTGCCGCCGGGGCGATGCTGACGATGGTCGGGTTCGCCACGGGCATCCGCCGGCAGGCCGAGGCCCCGTTCCGTACGCTCGACCTGTTCAAGAATATCGAGGTTCGACCGCTCGACGCGAGCGAGGCGGACGATCCGGCGCCGCTCGACGACGACGCGCTGCGGCGCATGGAGGAACTCGACGGCGTGGAGATGGTGTATCCCGACATTCGCATCCGCGGGCTGACCATCTCCTACGGCGAGGAATCGGTCACGAGCATCGCCCTGGCGGCGCCGCAGGAGGCCATGTCGCTCGGCACGGCGGAAGAGATGCTCGTGGCCGGCCGGTTCTTCCGCGAAGGGGAACGCGAGGCCGTGCTCGGCAACCGTTTGGCCCGCGAGTTGGGCTTCGCCGCCCCGGCCGACGCCTTGCAGGCGACGATTACGATCGAAGCGGCGGGCCTGGCCGCCACCGACACGACGACTTTTACATTCCGAGAGGATCGCATCGAGGTGACGGTGGTGGGCGTGTTCGAAACGCCCGCCCTGATGCCCCGCCGGGCCCAACGCATGGTGCTCCTGCCCGTGGAACTGATGAAGGCCATCCCCCGTTTGCCCGACGACGCCGCGCTCGACCTGCTGAAGGCCGGCCGAAGCGCCACCGAGTTGGGCTACCGGAGCGCGACGGTACGGGTGCGCAACCCGTCCGACCTCATGGCCGTCGAAGCCGAAGTCGCGCGCATGGGTTTCCATACCCGGACCATCGCCGGCCGTTTCGAGGAAATCCGCATGTTCCTCGTGTTCCTCGAAGTGCTCCTGGGCGCGGTCGGCACGGTGGCCCTGGTGGTGGCCGCGCTGGGCATCGTCAACACGCTGCTGATGTCGGTCGCGGAGCGATACCAGGAAATCGGCATCTACAAGGCCGTCGGCGCCTCGCAGGGCGATTTGGCCGTGCTGTTCCTCACCGAGGCCGGGCTGCTGGGCATGTTGGGCGGCCTGGCCGGCCTGGCGATCGGCTGGGGCGGCGCCCAGGGCATTGAACTGGCCGTCAACCTGTACGCGCAGCGGCAGGGCGTCGAGGGCCACATCGACCTGTTCGGCTTTCCCGGATGGCTGCTCGCCGCCGTATTGGTGTTCTCCACCGGAGTGAGCATCGTTGCCGGCATCTACCCGGCGCTACGCGCCGCGCGAATCGACCCCATTCGCGTGCTGCGCCGCGAGTGGTGACCGCCGGCCGAAAGGAGCGTTCGATCATGCACGGAATTGTCGAGGCGTATCTGAAGCGGCATTGGGCGGCGTTCCTGTCCGCCTTCATACTGGTTTGCGTCGGCTGTGGACAGGGCGACCGGCCCGCTCTGGGCACCGTCGAGGGCGTGGTTACCCTCGACGGGCAACCGCTGGCCGGAGCGTTCGTGCAGTTCGACCCAGGCTCGGTGCGCGGCTCGAGCGGCGTGACCGACGCCGACGGCCGGTACGAGCTGGTGTACCTGCGCGACATGAAGGGCGCCGCCGTAGGCGAACACACCGTGCGCATCACCACGCAAACCGAAACGACGCCCGAAATTCTCCCCGCGCGCTACCACACCGAAACCACGCTGAAGGAAACCGTAACACCGGGCCGGAACGAGATCGACTTCACGCTGAGGAGGAATTAGGTGCTAGGTTCCAGGTGTCAGGTGTCAGGTGTCAGGTAGTAAGTCAAACATTAAACGCCAGCGTCGACCCCAGTGTCGATAATGACGTTGACCGTTTGAAGTCGTAAGTGCTTCATGCCGCGCCCACTGACACCTATCACCTATCACCTATCACGGTCACCACAACCGTGCGGTGTCGGCCGCGGACATCGCATTCGATGTGGAACACCTGCTGCCAGGTGCCGAGGATCAGTTCGCCCTCGCCAATGGGCACGGCGAGCGAGGGGCCCATGAGCGTGGCTTGCAGGTGCGAGTGGCCGTTGCCGTCGTGCCAAGCCTGTTCGTGTCCGTACTCGCGGCTGGGGGGCATGAGGCGGTCGAGCGTTTCGGGCACGTCGCGGCAGAGGCCCGGCTCGAACTCGACCACGCTCACCGCAGCCGTACTGCCCACGGTGAACACCTGCGCCACGCCGGTCTGAACGCCCGATCGGCGGACCACCTCGGCCACGCGCGCGGTCAGGTCGGTCATCCGGCCGTGGCCGGCGGTGTCGAACGTGATTTGTTCCTGATGCGTCATGGCTCTCTTACTGAGCAGCAACGCGCAGACGACAGCAGAGGCGCGCCGCCCGCTCGCGAAATCCCCCGGGAGAGGTGGCTTCTACCGTTCGCGGAACGTGATGCGGCCTTTGGTCAGATCGTACGGGGAGAGTTCCACCCGTACCTTGTCGCCCGGCACGATGCGGATGAAGTGCTTCCGCATCTTTCCGGCGACGTGGGCAATCACCTTGTGGCCGCTCTCCAATTGCACGCGGAAACGCGTGTTGGCCAGCGCCTCGGTAACCGTCCCCTCAACCTCGATGGCTTCCTCTTTCTTTGGCATAAACTCCTGCTCCGCGACAATTTCCCGTGGCCTACCACCCGCCCGGCCGGTAAGTGCCGGGGCCGGCAGGATTTTCGCCAGTTTAGCGGTTTTCGCCGGTTTGTCCAGGGGGAGGGTGGGGTACAGTAGCACGACTCTCCGAGTCGTGAACACCAGCGGGCCTGACGACCCGGGCAGCCCCGCTACAGCGGGCCTTTGCTGGGTCATGGCGACTCGGAGAGTCGCCCTACAGTAGCACGACTCTCCGAGTCGTGAACCCTATCCATTTCTCCAGCGGCAACTTCCCGGAAACCGGCTCGCCGTCGAGCTTAGCTCCGCCACCCGTCAGTGTCCAAAGGACCCCCCGGGCTCCGCCCGGCTCTTCCCACGGCCGCTGCCGGCACGTAAGCTAGGAGCCTCGACGCTCTCCGACCGAGAATCCGTTCCTCGATGACAAGGACGACGGAATGCAGGAACCGCAGTTGCAGCGAAAGTTCGGGCTGTCCACCGCCACCTACGTGGTGATTGCCAGCATGGTGGGGACCGGCATTCTCATTTCGCCCGGCTACATGATGGCCTCACTGCAGAACTACCCGCTCATTTTTGGGCTGTGGGTATTGGGAGGGCTGCTGGCGTTGTGCGGAGCGTTGTGCGTGGCCGAGTTGGCCGCCGCGCTGCCTGAGGCGGGCGGCGAGTACGTGTACCTGCGCGAAGCGTACGGGCCGATGCCGGCCTTCCTTTCCGGCTGGACCTCTTTCTTTCTCGGATTCTCCGCACCGCTGGCCGTCGCCAGCTATATCGCCGCGATGTACCTGTTGACGCCTTTCGGCCTGGACGAAAGATACCAGACCCAGACGCTGGCGGTGATCATCATTGTCGCCGTCACGGTGCCCAACCTGCTCGGCCACCGGCTGTCGGCCTGGACGCAGGACCTGACGACGTTGATCAAGCTGGGGCTGTTCCTTGGGTTGGTCGTGCTGGCCGCGCTGGCACGCGGAGGACAGATTGCCCACGTGACGGAAGGGCAGCCCGTCGGGGAGGTCGGACTCGCAACGGCCGCCAGCCAGTTGTTCTACGTCATGTTCGCCTACAGCGGTTGGAATGCGGCAAGCTACCTGGCCGGCGAGGTTCGCAATCCGGGAAAGACTCTGCCGCGGTCGCTGTTGCTGGGCGCCGGGTCGGTCGTGCTCCTGTATCTGGCCGTCAACCTCGTGTTCGCCTACGCGGTGCCTCTGGCCGACGTCGGATTCCATAACGCCGAGCAGGTTCCACAAATGGCGGTGGCGAACCTCTTTGGGACGCGGGCGGCGAACGTCTTCTCGGTGCTGCTGGGGCTGACGTTCCTGGCGACCGTCAGCGCGTTCATCATTACCGGCCCGCGGGTGTACTACGCGATGGCCCGCAACGGGCTGTTCCCCTCGCTCGCCCAGCGGGTCAGTTCCAAGGGGCAGGTGCCCGTTTACGGGATGGTCCTGCAAAGCCTTTGCGCAATCGTGATCTTATTCGCCACGGATTTCCTGAACCTCTACAAGTACGCCTCGGTGGGGCTGTCGCTGTTCGCCATGCTGTTCATTGCGGCCGTGTACGTGCTGCGGTGGCGCCGGCCGGAATTGGAACGGCCCTTCCGCGCGCCCGGCTACCCTGTGGTTCCGGCCATCTTCCTCGTGGTGACCCTGTTCATGGCGGTCTTCGCGTTCAAGGAGTGGTTCTGGCCGTCGTTGACCAGTGTGGGCAGCATCCTGGCGGGCATTCCGGTATATTATGTGTGGATGTTTTGCTTCCGGCGCCGGCGGCCCGGCGCCGGTTCGGAAACGTAGGCCCAGGTTCGCTCACCCTGTTGGAGTGCACGCTTTAGCGTGCGAAGCGACGTTGGAGTTCACGTTCCGGGATCGCGGAATAGATGGCGGCCGGACTGAGCACCTTCACCCTCCCGCGCAGTGGGAGGGTCGGACGCGGTAGCGGCCGGGGAGGGCAGTTGGTACGTGGATACCGTTTTGTTCGGCGGGAAGGCCCTCTCCGGGCCGGAGAGGCTGCCTGAATACTCCTCTCCCCTTTTGGGAGAGGGGCTGGGGGTGAGGGCTTGTAGAAAGTTGAGTACGATAGGGGCAAGCCCTGTTGGCCTACGCCCCTCACCCTAACCCTCTCCCGGAGGGAGAGGGGGCTTGGATCCGTGCCCTTTCGGATAGTCTCTCAGCATGCCGGATAACGCTTTCGCTTGCCCCGCACGCTAAAGCGTGAACTCCAACAGTGTGTGCGTCGAATGTCTAGCTCGTTCAGGAGACCCTTGCCATGACCTGCAAACGCCGTCTTTCGAAATCTCGCTGCCCCTGGATCCTTGCCCTCGCCGTCGCCGGTTGGCTGGCGCTGCCGGGCGCGTGCCCGTCGCTTGCCGAGGATGCCGACCTGACCGTGCTCGACGGTCGCGCGGCCGACGCGCCTGCCGAGCGGATGATGGCCCGCTATCTTCTCGCGAAGGCGAACGAACGGCTGGCCGAGCATCGGGAGCAGATGCTCGAGCGGACCGAGCCGGAGGCGATCCGCCGCTGGCAGCAGGGGATGCGCACGTGGTTCGTCGGCGCCGTCGGGGGGCTGCCGCCGCGCGATACGCCGCTGAATGCGCGGATCACCGGCACGGTCGAGCGCGACGGCTATCGCGTGGAGAAGGTGCTGCTTCAGTCGCAGCCGGGGCTGCACGTGACCGCCGCCTTCTTCCTGCCCGACGCGGAGCGATTCGAGCCGCCGTACCCGACGGTGCTTGTGGCTTGCGGGCACAGTGCGAACGCGAAGGGGCTGGACGTATACCAGCGCGGCGCGGCGCTGCTGGCACTGCACGGCATCGCCGCCTTCATGTTCGACCCGATCGACCAGGGCGAACGCCACCAGTTGCGCGACGCGCAGGGCAAGCCGCG
Organism: uncultured Planctomycetaceae bacterium; assembly: GCA_964414315.1. GTDB lineage: Bacteria > Planctomycetota > Planctomycetia > Pirellulales > Thermoguttaceae > PWXP01. Next base: position 8,539 of record CAYPWB010000225.1, read on the forward strand.
CGTTTGGGGCACGCAGGCGCACAACGCGCTGGGTGTCGGCTGCATGGTGCTGGGCAACAATACGTCGCAGTTCATGATCCACGACGCTATCCGCTGCCTCGATTACCTCGAAACCCGGCCCGATGTAGACGCCCGGCGCCTGGCCATGGCCGGCAACAGCGGCGGGGGCACGCAAACGTCGCTCGTCATGGGCATCGAGGATCGCCTGAAGGCGGCCGCCCCCTCGTGCTACATCACCAGCTTCGAACACTGGCTGGGGCTGCTCGAAGCGCGCGGCGACGTGCCCGGCGACGCCGAACAGAACGTGGCCGGCCAACTCAGCGCGGGCCTCGACCACTGGGGGTTTCTGGCCATGCGGGCGCCCATGCCCGCGCTCGTGTGCGCGGCCGAGCGCGACTTCTTCCCCATCGCCGGTACGCGGCAGTCGGTCGGCCTCGCGCGAACCGTCTTCGGGCGGCTCGACGCCCCGGAGCGGATCGATCTGGCCACCGTCGACGCCACCCACGGATGGCACCAGTCGCTGCGCGAGGCCACCGTGGCATGGATGCTCCGCTGGCTCACCGGCGAAGAGCGCACGGTGCGCGAGCCGGACGATCTGAAGGTGCTCACCGACGCGGAAATCCAGGTGACGCCCACCGGGGAGGTGCTCGACCTGGAAGGGGCGCGGTCGGTGTACGATATCAACGACGACCGAATGCATCGCCTCCGCCGGCAGCGCCAAGCCGCGTGGCAGGAGCGCGGCGCGGAGGCGATGCTCGACGAGGTTCGCCGCATTACCGGCATCCGCCCCGCCGCCGATCTGCCGGCGCCGGAACCGAAACACGTCGGACGAATCGAGCGCGAAGGGTACCGAATCGACAAGCTGGTGCTCGAGCCCGAGCCGGGCATCGTCCTGCCTGCCCTGGCGTTCGTGCCCCAGGGCAAAGCGGAGGAAGTCGTTCTGTGGCTCGACGAGCGGGGCAAGAGCCACGAAGACGTCCTTGCCGAAATCGAGCGGCGTGTGGCCGACGGCCGGGCCGTGCTGGCCGTCGACCTGCGCGGGCTGGGCGATACCTTCAGCGCGAAAAACCACTGGTACGGGCCTCGCAACGGGCACGACGGCGCGAACGTGGCCGTGGCTTACATGCTCGGACGCTCCTACGTTGCCATGCGGGCCGAGGACGTGCTCGTGGCAACGCGCCTCGCGCAGACGCTCGCCGCCGGCGACGCCCCCGTGCACCTGGTCGCCCGGGGCGGCCAGGCGGCCGTTCCGGCGCTGCACGCCGCCGCACTGGATCGGGCGATGTTCGGTACGGTCGACCTCGAAGGCGGTCCCGAATCGTTCGAGCACATCGTCGCCAACCCGTTGGGGACCGACCAGTTCGTCCACACCCTCCACGCCGCCCTGACCGTGTACGACCTGCCCGA
>CAYPWB010000226.1:0-9920 GCA_964414315.1 uncultured Planctomycetaceae bacterium
GCGGGCGGGTCCGGCGGATGTTGGTAGACCCTCGGTCGGCCTCCGGGACTGGCCGTTTCGCAATAGCTCTGCGGGTGGTGCTCCCGACAGCGGACGGAAAGAGGAAGTCGGGCCGGACCGGCGTAGCGTCAAGGACCGGGCCGTCGCTCGAACGATCTCCGCGGTCGTTGCACTCGCGGCCCACCCCGCCTTGGGCCGCGGCCAGCCTCTCGTGCGGGGTGCTTGGCCCCCTGCCGACCACTCACCGCATCGGCTATAATGTAAGGTCGTCGAAGCACCCGGATCCGGAACCCGGATAGGAAACATCAGGATAGTACGCCGGCCTCACGAAGTTTTCCACCAGAACCTTGCGAATGAAACATATTCGGAACTTTTGCATTATCGCCCATATCGACCACGGCAAATCGACCCTGGCCGATCGACTGATTCAGGCCTGCGGCGCCGTGACGCAACGCGAGTTTCGCGACCAGATGCTCGATGCGATGGACATCGAGCGGGAGCGCGGTATTACCATCAAGAGCAATACGATTACGCTCGTCTATCGCGCCCCGGACGGTCAAGAGTATCTGCTGAACCTCATCGACACGCCGGGCCACGTCGATTTCTCCCATGAAGTGCGGCGCTCGCTGATGGCCTGCGACGGGGCATTGATCGTGGTCGACGCCGCCCAGGGGGTTGAGGCCCAGACGGTGGCCAACCTCTACCTGGCCATGGGCAGCGAACTGGAGCTTCTGCCGGTGATCAACAAGATCGATCTGCCCGCCGCCAACGTCGACCGGACGCGCGAACAGATCGAAACCGACCTGGGGCTCGATCCGTTCGATGCGATCCCCGTGTCGGCCAAGACCGGCGTCGGCATGGAAGACGTGCTGGCCGGCATCATCGCCAAGCTGCCCCCTCCCACCGGCGACCCGGACGGGCCGCTGAAGGCCCTGGTCTTCGACGCCCATTTCGATCCGTATCGCGGGGTGATCCTCCAGTGCCGCGTCATGGAGGGGACGCTCAAGACCCGCGACACGATCCACTTCATGCACTCCGGCGGCGATTTCACCGTCGAGGAGTTGGGCTACACGCAATTGAAGGCCACGCCCAAGAAGCAGCTCAGCGCGGGCGAAGTCGGCTACGTCGTCGCCGGGATCAAGAGCGTTCGCGAGATCGAGATCGGCGATACGATCACCCTGCTGGACCGCCCGGCGGCCGAGCCGGTTCCCGGCTACCAGAAAGCCCGGCAGGTCGTCTTTGCCTCGATCTATCCGATGAACTCCAACGAGTACAAGGACTTGACGAAGGCCCTGGACAAACTCGCGATCAACGACGCCGCACTCACCTACGAGAAAGACAGTTCCGCCGCGCTCGGCTTCGGGTTCCGCTGCGGCTTTCTCGGCCTCCTCCACCTCGACGTGGTCCAGGAGCGTTTGCAGCGGGAATTCGACATCGGCCTGGTCATCTCGGCCCCTTCGGTGAAGTACCGGGTGGCGATGAAAGACGGCAGGACGATCGACGTGGACACGCCGGGCAACTGGCCCGATCCGACGAAAATCGAGTCGGTCACCGAGCCTTACATTCGCGCGTCGATCCTTACCTCCGAAGAATACGTCGGGCCCGTCATGGAGCTGTGCCGGGAGCATCGCGCGGAGCGTCAGGCGATGAATTACCTCTCCGTCGGTCGCGTGGAAGTGGTTAGCGAGATGCCGCTCGGCGAAGTGCTGTTCGATTTCTACGGCAAGCTCAAGACGATCACCCGCGGCTACGGATCGTTCGACTATGCTCCGACCGACTACCGTCCCACCGACGTGGTGAAGGTCGACATCCTGGTCAACAAGGAGCCGGTCGACACGCTTTCCTACCTGGTCCATCGCGACAAGGCGCGGCCGCGGGCGCTCCACTACTGCGAGCACCTTGCTGAAGCGATCCCCCGCCACCAGTTCAAGATTCCGATCCAGGGCGTCATCGGCGGCGCGATCATCGCCCGCTCGACCATCCAGCCGTACCGCAAGGACGTGACCGCAAAGCTCTACGGCGGTGACGTGACGCGCAAGAACAAGCTGCTCGACAAGCAAAAGAAGGGGAAGGCGAAAATGAAGCAGATCGGCCAGGTCACCATTCCCCAGAAAGCCTTCGTCTCGGTCCTCGGCGCCGACCGAAACTAGTGGTTTGCGACTGCTTCATTTTCGGGTGTGTGCCACTGGCGTCCCGCCAGTGCCAGTGCGGGTGCCACTCGAACGAAAGCACTGGCAGGATGCCAGTGGCACCCTGATTCTGAACGGTCAGTTGGTTGACGCCTGCGTCTCACGGCGCTACCAACAGTTTCCGGCCGCCGGTCGGCATGCTCAAGGTGGGTTCCCCGGTGAGCAGGCCGTGCTTCACGAGGAATTGGTCGGCGGCGATTAGCGTAACGGTCCGCCAAGGGTCTCTGTTGAAAAACCCGTGCTCCTGGCCGGGAGCGATCCGAAGGTCGATGCTCTTCACGCCAAGTTCCTTCCATTTCGCGTGGGCGGCGTCCCAGCCGGCCTTCCATCTGTCCCGATCGCCGAAAAAGACGATGGCGGGAGGCAGATCGGCCTTCATGTGGCGCAGGATGTCGATCTCGGGATCCTCGTGGTCCGCGGGAGAAAACGCGGGGTTGAACCACAGGTAGGCGACCGCGCGGGTGTCGATGTCCTCTGGGTCGTCCGGGTCGTTGAGGCCGGGGTTCATGGTGGCCAGCGCGCTGATGTGGCCGCCCGCGCTACCGCCGCCGGTGATGATGCGGTCGGGATCGACGCCAAGTTCGTTGGCGTTCTGTTTGAACCAGCGGATGGCGCTCTTCGCGTCGGTGACGCACGCGCGCTTGTGCGATTCTCCCGCGGGCAGCTTGGCACGGGCGGCCTTGTCGAGCATCTGATACTCCGCCGTGGCGCAGACCAGCCCGCGGCCGGCAAAGTAGGCGCAAGCCGCACGGAACTGCGCCGGGGTGCCGCCGGTCCAGCCGCCGCCGTGGAAGAGGATCATTCCGGGCACCTTCGACTTCGCGGGGTTGTGGCCCGGCGGGAAGTACATTTCCATCCGGCGCTGCTGCCCGGCGGAGGTCTTGTAGATGTAAGGCCTGCCGGCGGGGCCGTCGAATCGGCCTTGGGCGGGTGATTCGGCAACGAGCGAGGCGCCCCAGAGGGCGATGACCAGCACGGGGATGGTTTTCTGCATGGTGTTTTGGTGGGATGTCTTCATGATCTGGATCTTCATCGTTGGATTCGGGTTCACGTTCATTCCGCAGTCGTCGGTGTGGCCGGGGGGACGAGCCCCATTTTCACCAGTTGCCCGGCCAGGTCGCGCCGGAGCGGTTCGGTCTCGGGTTTGCCGGCGAGATTCGTCCACTCGTTGAGATCGGTCTGGTGGTCGTAGAGTTCCTCGCTGCCGTCTCCGTAGCGGATGTAGCGGTGGCGTTCCGTCTGCACCGCGAAGCTGGCTCTCTGCCAGCCGGTGATCGCCGGATACGGCCACGCCTTGCCGGGTTCCCGGATGAGCGGCAGCAGGCTGCGGCCCTCGTTTTTCGGATTGGCCGGAAGTCCGCTCATTTCGAGAAGGGTCGGGTAGATGTCCAGCAGGCTCACGACCCGTTCGCAGCGCTGGCCGGCCTTGACCTGCGGCCCGGCGATGACCAGCGGCACGTGCGACGAGCGTTCCCAGAGCGATTGCTTCTGGAAGGTGTTCTTTTCGCCGATGTGGTAGCCGTGGTCGGACCACAGCACGATGATCGTGTTGTCGCGGTAGGGGCTTTTCTCCAAGGCATCGAGCACCCTGCCGACCTGGTGGTCGGCGAAGCTGACGCAAGCCAGATAGGCGTGCAGGATGTTGCGCCATTGGTCGTTCTCGACCGCCCAGTCCGTTCGGGGCATTTGCCTGAGAATGCTGATGTCCTTCGCGATATCGGGCACGTCCTCCAGGTCGTTCGGGTCGTAGGGCGGAAGGGTCAGCTCGTTCTTGTCATAGAGATCGAACCACTTCTTCGGCACATACCACGGCACATGGGGGCGCAGGATGCCGACCATCAGGAAGAACGGTTCGTCGTGGTCCGTTTCGAGCTGCTGCACGGCCCAGCCGGCCGCGTGATGATCGGGGAGGTCTTCATCGCGCTCCGGTGCCATGGCCCAGTCGGTGGAGGTGCCCTTCTGGGGCCAGTGTTTCCTGAGATTGCCGGTGCCTCCGTTGAATGCGCCCCGGCCCCCGCTGGCATCCACGCTTCCTTCCGGCACGTGCCTATGAAAGATCTTGCCCACCGCCATGGTCTTGTAACCGTTGCGCGCGAACCAGGTATGCATCAGTTCGGTGCCCAATTTCCGGGCGCGTGCTTGCAACTCGTCATCCTTCATATGGCCCTCATAGCCCAGCGTCGAGGGCAGCAACCCGGACATGATGCTGGCGCGGGACGGACCGCACAGCGGGAACTGGGAGTGCGCCTGGGTGAACACCGTCCCGCGTTCGGCGAGCCTGTCCAGGTGCGGTGTCTTCGCGTCCGGATAGCGTTGCATGAAGGTGGGGAAATCATTCAGATCGTCCACCGAAATGAACAAGACGTTCGGGCGTTCGTCGGCGAAAGCGGCCGCGTTGGAGAACGCGAGTGTTGCAAGGAGAATTCGGATTGGCTTCAGCATGGTATGTTCTCTCTTGGATGGACGCCGGACGATGGTTGACCGCTGATCTGCGACATTGGCCCTACCTCTTGTTGGGTGGGAAATGGAAACCCGTCGTCACTCGCCGCCGGGGCCGTCCCGCTTCACCTCGTATTTGGCCCGCAGCTCGTGGTAGATGCGTTCCATCTTCTCGCGCACCTCGGCATATTCCGGGTGTTCGTGAACGCTCACCATCTCCAGGGGATCTTCCTTGAGGTCGAACATCTGCCACTCGTCATATTCCGGCAGGTAGAACAGCTTGTAGCGATCCGTGCGCACGCCGTTGTGGGCGGCGACCCGGTGGGTGCGCTCGCCCGAGTAGTAGTAAAAGACGGCCTCACGCCAGTCGTCGGGTGCCCGGCCTTTGTTTTTCAGAATCGGCACCAGGCTGCGGCCCTGGACGTCGTCCGGCACTTTCACTCCCGCGACTTCAAGAAAGGTGGGTGCGTGATCGATGTTCTGGATCATGGCATCGACGCGGGTTCCCGGCTCGACCACTCCCGGCCAGCGGATCAGGAAAGGCATGGCCAGCGATTCCTTGAACATCCAGCGCTTGTCATACCATCCGTGTTCGCCCAGGTAGAAGCCCTGGTCGGAGGAGTAGATGACGATGGTGTTGTCGGCCAGGCCGGCTTCGTCGAGGTAGTCAAGGATACGCCCGACGTTCTCGTCCACCGCGCGGATGGTGGCAAGGTAGTTCTTGATGTAGCGCTGGTACTTCCAACGGGTCAGCGATTCGTCGTCCATCTCACCCGCCGCCAGCGCGTCGAGCAGTTTCCGGTTCTCGGGACCGTAGGCCTCGTCGAAGACGGCTTTCTGTTCATCGGTCATGCGGGCGTATTCGCCGTTTGCCAGGCCACCCATGAACCGTGGATCGGTGGGTTCGCCGTGCAGGAACGTGTCCCAGCCCCAGAAGAAATGGTCGGCGATCGACATGGCCTGCTTCTGCAGCGCCTCGCTGCGGTTCGAGTAGTCGTCGAACAGGGTTTCCGGCTCAGGCAGATCGACGCCGTGGAACAGTTTGTAATGACGCGGGGCCGGCATCCAGTTGCGGTGCGGGGCCTTGTGCTGGCTCATCAGGATGAAAGGCTTGGATTTATCCCGCTGGTTCTCCAGCCACTCGATCGACTTGTCCGTGATGATGTCGGTCACGTAGCCCTCGAACTGCTTTTTGGCGCCGTCCATCTGGACAAAGGCCGGGTTCACGTAACTCCCCTGGCCGGGGAGGATTTCGAAGTGATCGAATCCCGTCGGCCTGGTGCGCAGGTGCCACTTGCCGATCAAGGCGGTTTCATATCCGGCCTGCTGCAGGTACTTCGGAAAGGTGGGCTGGTCGGCGTCGAAACGCGAACTGTTGTCGATGAACCCGTTCTTATGCGAGTGCTTGCCCGTCAGTACGGTCGCGCGCGAGGGACCGCAAATGGAGTTCGCGCAGAACGACTGCCGGAACAGCGCGCCCTCCTCGGCCAGCCGGTCGATGTTCGGGGTGGCGGTGTGTTCCGCGTAGCGACTGCAGTAGGCGGTGATCGCCTGCACTGCGTGGTCGTCGGAAAAGATGTAAACGATGTTCGGTCGCTGGGGCTCGCCTGCTTCGGCGGGTGCAATTAGTGTCAGGATACCGCCGAGTGCGACAACTGCCTTCACCAGGCAACGCTTGTACTTCTGCATATTTGTCATCTCGTCCCTTCTTGTTGAGTGTGAATTTGAATCCTACCACATGGTGGCGCCGGGGGCCGGCGTTCAAGCTCGCCGGCGGCATGGTCCAGATGGATGACCGCCTTGTTCGATCCGTGTTCCATTAGGTCTGGTTGGATTGGTGATATTCGTGATTTCATCCAATGTCTGCCTGAGTTCCTCGACCCGTTCGGGATGTTCCCCCACAGGTTGTTCCGTTGCGGATACAAGTCGCCCGTAGCGGAAGTCGCCGGACTTCCTGCGGTCGGACGTCCGGCGACTTCCGCTACGTTCAACGAATCATTCCCGCTGCTCTTTCTTGGACCGGCCGCCACGGGAGGCCGGCACGTACTGCTGCATTTGTTGACGAAAGCCTTCAACCTTTGCCGTATGCGACGGATGATTCGCCAGGTTGGTGAATTGGCCGGGGTCGACCTGCATATCGTACAGCTCTTCGGACCCGTCCGAATAGCGCATGTAGGCCCAACGATCGGATCGCAAGGCATGATGACGGCCATGGTACGAAAATGCGGCCCCGTGGACCGTCGCCTTGGGGTCGCGCAGCACGGGAACCAGACTCCTGCCTTCAACGCTGTCGGGAATCGGCACACCGGTCAACTCGCAAACGGTCGGGAAGACGTCGACAAGCTGGACGATCGACCGGCTGCGGCCCGCCGGGAGGCCCGGCGCGGCGATAATCAGCGGCACGCGCGTGACCTGCTCGTGCAGGTTGGCCTTTTGCCAAAAGGTGTGGTCGCCCAGGTGGTAGCCGTGGTCGCTGGTGAAGACGATGACCGTGTTGCCGGTCAGCCCGAGCCGGTCGAGTGCGTCGAGGATGCGGCCCACTTGCTCGTCCATAAAAGTCACCGTGGCGTAGTAGCCCCTCCACATTCGCTGCTGGTTCTCCGGATACTTCGCCAGGCCGGTCCTCGCCGAGGTCGAACCGGAGATACCGGCCGGCGGAATATCGTCGAGATCATTCGCCGGCACATGGGGCAACTCCATCTTCTCATGGGGATACCGGTCGAAGAACTGCCGCGGGGCAACCATCGGGTAATGCGGTCGTACGAAGCCGGTGGCCAGCAGAAACGGCTGTTCGCCCGCGCTGAACCTGCGCAGCAACTCGACCGACTTTGCTGCGGCCTTGGCGTCGGGCTGATCCGAGCCGTCCCCTTCGTAACTGACCGTGACGAACGGCCGGTGCGGGTCACCGGTCGACTGGCGGCCTTCCAACTCGGTGGTGAAAACATTCAGGTTCAGGCAGGCGTAGTCACCCGGCGTGTGCGCTTCCAGGCCGGGCGCGTTATACCGCTCCGTCCAGCAAGCGGCCACGTCCCGTCCGTCCGTACCGGCGATAATGTCGCCCGGCACGCGCATATGGAAGATCTTCCCGACGCGTGCCGTGACGCGTTCCTGGGCGATGAAATGTTCGCCGAGTGTGATGCCGCTGTTGCCGAAATACCGCCCGCGCATCAGGGATGCGCGCGACGGCCCGCACACCGTACCCTGGCAGTAGGCCCGCTCGAACACCATCCCCCGCGCCGCCAGCCGGTCGATGTTCGGCGTCGCGCAGACCCGGTCGCCGTAACACCCGAGCACGCCGGCACGCAGATCGTCGGAAATGACGAACAGCACATTCTGAACGGGCTCAGCAGCTACGCCGCGGCTGCACGTCGCCGCGAGCAACACGGCAAGGGAGAGAATCGTCCTCATGGAACCCATCGCTTTCATGGAAAATGGGCCCTTCCGTTTCCAAGTGCAATCACCCGGGAGAAACGGCAAGTGCCACAGGGCGGCCAACCAATGCGAGCTTCCGCTCGGAGCCGAGGCCACGACTGCGTGAAACAGTTCACGGTGTTTACGGCTAGTGTTACCGTTTTCTTCCGAGCGACTTGCGGCGCAGGCACGGCACGCCCGCTTCGCCTATGCGAGCAGCCCGACTGCCGGCATAGGGCCCAGTTTACCAGAAACCGATGCCCTTCGTCAAACGCGCAGCGCCGATTGTGTAGCTCTGGGGCGGGCCGAGAAAAGCAGAATCGATTGCGCTAAACGGATATCGCGGAGTGGAGCACATCCGGTTACTGTCGGGGCTGGCGGGAAGTCCATGAAGCATGTCGGCGGGCGGTCCTGCCTGCACACATACCACAGGGCGGCAGGGCCGCCAACCAATGCGAGCTTCCGCTCGAAGCCAAGGCCATGACTGTGTGAAAAAGTTCACGATGTTTGCGGTTAGTAGTACAGGGTGCATCATTGTCTCCACTGGGTCCATCGGCTATACTGGCGTGCGCTTGGTGGAACGGAGTCGGGCTCTGTTGGGGAGCAAGTCGACAGGGAATAGCCAGCTAAGGGCGGGTGAATGACCCGCAGGTGCCCTGGCAGCCCATATTTACGCGTCCAGGGCGCCATTCCTTTGCCCTGCCATCCCTCAGAAAACCCAACCTCCAACTCACCCAAACGCTGTCACTTCACCCACAGTTCCCGGCGAAGACCCAAAGGAAGAAGGTTCTTGGTTTCTGACATCACTCGGAGAATCCTCCAATGAAGCCATTTCCCACAACAATACTCGCGCTGTTCTACTCGTTCAGCATCGCTTCAATGACTGTGCGGGGCGGTGAGTTGAGCCTGACTGAGACGGACGAGACCATTCGCATCAGCCAGCGAGAAGTAACGGTTCTCGAATACGTCAAGACCTCGAGACCTGTTCCCGAAGGAGTGGAGAAGCACTTCAGCCGCAGCGGCTACATTCATCCCGTCTACACCCCGACCGGGCAGGAACTCACGGGCGACTACCCCGAAGATCATGCCCATCAACACGCGCTGTTCTTTGCCTGGACGAAGGGCGGCTACAACGGTCAGAAAGTGGACTTCTGGAACCAGGCGGAAGATCTCGGGAGAATCGAGTTTCGCGAGGTGGTGGGCCGGAAGCGAGAGGAGCAGAAGGTCTCCTTCAGCGTTAAGCACGCGTTCATGGTGAAGGTCGGCGACAAGTGGGTCGATGTGCTCCAGGAGATCTGGACGGTCACCGTTCATCAGACCCCGGCGGACCACTTTCTCTTCGACATCGTCAGCGTTCAGCAATGCGTGTCCGACAAGCCCCTGAGCCTGGCCAAGTACCACTACGGCGGCATGGCGATCCGCGGCAACTACCAGTGGTTGAAGGAAAAGGACGATCACAGCATCAAGCCGGGCGACCTGCAATTCCTGACCAGCGACGGCAAGGACCGCTGGGCAGGCAATCACACTCGCCCCAACTGGGTCGCCTTCTCCGGCCGGATTGACGGCCAGGACGTGTCGGCCGCCGTCTTCTGCAGTCCGAAAAACTTCCGCGCGCCCCAACACGTGCGGATTCATCCGAACAAACCCTACTTCTGCTTTTCTCCGATGGTCGAAGGTCCGTTCAAGATCGCGCCTGACAAGGAATACGTTTCACGTTACCGCTACCTCGTGACTTCCAACGCAGCCGACGTGAATATGATCCAGAAACACTGGGACGAATACGCGAAGACTGAGAGCGAGGCAAGGTCATCACGGTCGCCGTCCTTGGGATCGACCAGACGGACCGCGAACGAGCCCAAGAGGTATTGAAGAAGGCCCACG